>CAKZOX010000153.1 GCA_937138295.1 uncultured Campylobacteraceae bacterium | reverse complement strand
AATCTTTGGAGTGATGAAGAAGCTAAAAACTTTCAAGGTGATTTAGCTTTAAGAGTATATACATCAAATCTTTTAGGAAGAAGTGATGAACTTGTATTACATGGTGGTGGAAACACTTCAGTTAAAAGTGTAATTGATGGTGAAGAAATACTACTTGTAAAAGGAAGTGGTTGGGATTTGGTTTCTATAAAAGAAGAAGGTTTTGCCCCTGTAAAACTTGATGTTTTAAAGAAAATGGCTCAATATGAAACTTTAAGTGATACTGATATGGTTAGTGAACAAAAGGCAGCGATGATTGATAAAACTGCACCTAATCCATCTGTTGAAGCTATTTTACATGCAATTATTCCTTTTAAATTTGTTGATCATACACATGCAGATGCAGTTGTAACTATGTCAAATTCTAAAACTGGAATTCAAAACATACAAAAAGTATTTCCAAATTTCTTGATTATTCCATATGTAATGCCTGGATTTATCCTTGCTAAGAAAATATATGAAATGAGTAAAGATATAGATTGGAATAAATGCGAAGGTATTATTTTACATAATCATGGAATTTTCACTTTTGATGATGATGCTAAAAAATCATATGATAAGATGATTGAAGCAGTTTCAAAAGCTGAAGATTTTTTAAATGAAAATGCAAGTTTAAAATTAAATGAAAATCTACAAAATAAAGATTTTGATGTTCAAAAACTAAAAGATTTAATTTCTAAGGAAAAAGATTTTGATGTTGTAGCAATGATAAATACATCAAATTTAGCAAAAACATACGCTTCAAAAGAGAACTTAAAAGAGTTTGCTTGTAGAGGTGTATTAACTCCCGAGCACATAATAAGAACAAAAAGAGTGCCTTTAATTATTGAAGATTACAATAGTATTGAATCATCAATAAATGAGTTTAAATCAAACTATGAAAACTATTTTAATGAATTTGCTAAAGATGAAATTTGTTTAAATAAAGCACCAAATTATGCTGTAATAAAAGATTTTGGTGTAATTAGTTTTGGAAAAAATGAAAAAGAAGCAAATATTATCAATGATATAGTTGAGCACACTATGATAGCTGTTTTAAGAGCTGATAAATTAGGTGGATATGAATCAATTTCACTTAAAGATAGTTTTGAAATGGAATACTGGGAATTAGAACAAGCTAAATTAAAAAAGTAGAGGAAAATTGAATGCAATACCTAATGGCAATTGACGCAGGAACAGGAAGTATAAGAGTTGTAATTTTCGATACAAATGGAAATCAAATTTCTATGTCTCAAAAAGAGTGGACTCACCTTGAAGAAGAGGGTGTTCCAAATAGTATGAGTTTTGATTTTAAAAATAATTGGAATTTAGTAAAACATTGTATAAATGAAGCCATTAGTGAAGCTAAAATTAACTCAAAAGATATCCTAGCCTTAAGTTCAACTAGTATGAGAGAAGGTATTGTTTTATACGATAAAGATGGAAATGAATTATGGGCTGTTGCAAATGTAGATGCAAGAGCTAGTAATGAAGTTAAATACTTAAAAGAAAATTTTGAAAATATAGAGCAAGAGTTTTATGAAATTTCAGGTCAAACTTTTGCACTTGGAGCATTACCTAGAATTCTTTGGCTAAAAAACAATAAACCTGATATTTACGAAAAAGTTTCAGCTATTTCTATGATAGGAGATTGGATATTAGCAAAACTTTCAGGGGTAATTGCTGTTGATCCAAGCAATGGTGGAACAACTGGAATCTTTAGTTTAAATAAAAGAACTTGGGACTCAAGTATGGCAAAAAAAGTAGGTATCAAAGATGATATTTTTACACCTTGCTATGAAGTTGGAACAGTAATAGGAACAGTTAAAGAAGATATTTCAAAAGAAGTTAATTTATCAACTGATACAAAAGTAGTTATGGGTGGTGGAGATGTACAACTTGGTAGTGCTGGGCTTGGAGTAGTTAATATTGGGGATGTGGCTATTTTAGGTGGTTCATTTTGGCAACAAATTGTAAATATCTCAAAAGATACTACACCACCAAAAGATATGTCAATTAGGGTTAATCCCCATGTAATAAGTGATCAATCTCAAGCAGAAGGTATTACGTTTTTTTCTGGTTTAGTAATGAGATGGTTTAGGGATGCCTTTTGTGATTTAGAAAAACTTGAAGCGAAAGAAAAAAATATTGATACTTATACTTTATTAGAGCAAAAATCAAAAAATATTCCCGTTGGTTCATATGGAATTATGCCTATTTTTAGTGATAGTATGAATTACGGTAAATGGTACCATGCGGCTCCAAGTTTTATAAACCTTAGTATTGACTCAAACACTTGTAATAGGTTTTCTATGTTTAAATCTCTACAAGAAAATGCTTGTATTGTAAGTTCTATTAATCTTGATAAAATCAAAGAGTTTACAAATATAAATATAAATAATATTGTCTTTGCAGGAGGAGCTAGTAAAGGTGAGCTATGGAGTCAAACTTTAGCTGACGTAACAGGATGTAAAGTCAGCATTCCAAAAGTAACTGAAGCTACAGCATTAGGTGCTGCTATGAGTGCTGGAGTTGGTGCTGGGGTTTATGAAAATTTAAAAGAGGCATCAAAAAGACTTGTAGTTTGGGATAAAGAATATCAGCCAAATATGCAAAATAAAAAACTGTATGATGATATAAAAGAAAAATGGCAAAAAATATATAAAGCTCAATTAGAGTTAGTTGATAAAAATCTAACTACATCTATGTGGAAAGCTCCAGGGCTATGATAGGTTTAGACTAAAAACTATGTTTTTAGTCTGCTGTTAAATTTGAGGTAATACAAACTTTTCTATAAGTTGATACGTAGCAGCTGTTGCAATACCAGCTGCAAGTCCAGCTATTACATCATCAAGCATTACTCCCCAACCACCTTTTACATCTCTATCAATTCTTCCAATAATTGAAGGCTTCCAAATATCAAAAATTCTAAAGTATATAAAAGCTAATGGAGCCATATAATAAATATTTGAGTCATTTAAACCACAAATAGCTAAAGCTATCCACATACCAGCAAGTTCATCTACTACGATTTCTTTACTATCATGCTCTCCAACTTGTTCTTCATATTTATTTATTTCTTTAACTGCAATTACTGTGATTAGTATTGCTAATAAAAATAGCGTTGAATCAGCTATAATCTGTAGAAGTAAAAGACCTAAAATTAAAGATACAAATGAACCAACAGTTCCTGGAGCTTTTGGACTAAGTCCACTAAAACCAACAGTTAAAAATGCTTTTCTAAACAATTTAAATCCTTACTTTTTCTTTTCAATACCAAGTTTCTTTCTCTTTTCCCAAAGAGATTTTCTTGATATACCAAGTTTTTTTGATAGTTCTGTATCTGGATATTTACTTTGATAAGATAGTACCATCATTTTTACATAGTCATTTATTGTCATTATATTTGAATTGCTAACCAATGAATCTTCATCATAGAATTCAACTTTTCTATAAGGGAAGTCTTCTTCAGCTTCAAGGGAACTAATAATTACATCTTTATGTTCAATCAACTTATTTAAATTGTCTTTTGCAGTCTTTTTTAAACTATGATAATTTGTTAGATACATAAACACTTTTGATTCATTAAAATTAGCAATTTTCTTTTGCCAATTTGCTTCTGTTAAGTCAATAAATGTTATTGATTTATCTAGTTTTTTAGCCAATTCAAAAGTTAACTTATCAGCACTTAATTGTGAATTTGTTTCTATTAAAGTTGGAAATGAGTGGGGTAATAATACTTCACTTGTATCAATATCTTTCATTACAAATTCCATGTATTCTTTAAGTGTTGCTAGCTCTCTTCTCATACTTCTACACTCTTTGTAGTGATAGATTTTTCTTACTAATTCATCCATAATAAATGGTTTCATAATATAATCTTTTGCACCTTCTTCAATAGGGTGAGTAACTGTTTCATCAGATATATATGAAACAAGTAAAAGAATAATTGCAGATGGAGAATATTTTTTAATAATACTTGATACTAAAGCAGAAGGTAAAGATGTTGATAATAAAACTGTATCGTATTCTTTCGTTAAGTTATCAATATTTGGTGATTCAATATAATCACAACTATGTCCATCATCAAGTAGTCTTGATACTACTTTTTGAGCTAGGTAAATTTCGTTTTCTATTATTAGTATATTCATTGTTTTTCCATCCAGTTATAATATTTCAAAGTTGCAACACTATGAACTGCAACTCCTTCTTTTCTTCCAATAAAACCCATCTTTTCAGAGGTAGTAGCTTTTATGTTTATAAATTGTTTAGGTAGATTTATAATCTTGGCTAAAGATGATTTTATTTCTTGTTTGTGAGGATTGATTTTTGGTTGTTGAGCTACTATTAAAGCATCAATATTTACTATTTCATATCCAACACTGTGAACAAACGATACAATCTCTTGTAATAAGATTTTTGAGTCAGCACCTTTGTATTTTTCATCTGTATCAGGGAAAAATTCTCCAATATCACCAGCACCAATAGCACCTAAAAGAGCATCAATAATTGAATGTATTAATACATCTCCATCACTATGTGCTTTAAATCCATAATCACATGGAATATTCACTCCACCTAAAAACATAGGTTTTTTATCTTCAAAGGCGTGTACATCATATCCAAAGCCTGTAAAAAAGTTTTTAGAAGGTTCTTTTAAACAATCAATATCTTTAAGTTCACTTCCAAAAGTTAATTTTTTACTTTGTGTATCACCTTTTATGTATTTTACACTTCCGTTATTTGCTTTGATTGCTGAACTATCATCTGTATATTCTATATTTGTATTTAAAGCATTTTTTAAAATATTTGTATCTGATAATTGAGGTGTTTGAACCAATTTAACTTCATCTCTATTGATAGTTTCATTCCCATAAATTACAGTATCACTAACATCTAATACAGGAACAATACAATCAGCTTCATCTTTTGCTTGAATTAATCTATTTAAAACATCAAATGGTACACAAGATCTTGCAACATCTGTTACCATAACTTTAGATGATGTAACTATTTGTAAAGCATTTTTCAATGATTGTTGTCTAGTGTCTCCACCAGTTGTGTAAATATAATCATCGCTAAAATTCTTCATGTAGTTTAATTCTAAGGGAGAGCTTACTATTATTATTTCTTTAAAAGAGAAGTTGTTATTTAGTCTATTGGCTACGTATAACCAAAGAGGTTCGTTATCTATTCTTAGCCACTGCTTTTTGCTTTTATGTTCAAACCTAGTTGAATTTCCAGCGCAGAGAATAATGAGGCTTACATCAATCAAAATCTACCTTTGTGTAAAAAAGTTACAAATTATACAAGCTTCTTACTTATGAAAAGTTAAATTTCTATTTTCTTTTTTATAGCATTTACACAAAATTTTAAATTCTCAACATCAAAGCCATATTCAAGTGCTTTTTGTGAAGCTAATTCAATCATATTTTCACTAAGTGGTTCTGTAACTGTTGTTAATATTTTGATAATGTGTAAAATTTGAGACTGTTTTAAAAATGTTTCAGGACAGTTTTCAATGTTTTCTACAAAGGCAATAGGTAAAATAAGTTTGTGAGATAATGACCAATGTTTAAAGATATTTGCAGTAATTCTAGAAGTAGAATATCCTACAAATTCAATTTCTATTTTTGATAAATCATGAATTTCACTTAGTCTTTTTAAAAAATCATTTGTAAGTTTTTTATTTTGAATAACTTGCGATATTACAAATTTACCTATGTCTTGTAAGAATGCTGGTAAAACTAAGTCTTTTAATAGATTATTATCAATAGATGCTACCCAAGAATTTACAAGTTTTGTTGCTAACATTGAAGAAAATAAAAAATCCTCATTTGTAACTCCGTAGGCACTTAAATTACTTTTTACAGAGTTTTGTATTGCTGAACCAATTGCTATTGAGATTGTAAAATTTATACCTAATAGATTTATTGCTTTATTAACAGTTTCAATTTCACTTCTAAATCCAAACATAGTTGAGTTGGCAACTCTTAAAACAGTAGCTGTCATAAGTGGATCTCTATTTATTATTTCTGTTAAAGTGTCAACATCTTCATTATTAAGTTTTTTAAACTCTTCTAAATCAGTAATATTGTCTGGTAAAGGCGGTATAGATTTTATTGTTCTTATTAATTCGTTATTCATATATTCTACATGTTAGATTTGTTATTTATGTCAAATCATATCAAAATGAAACTTACAAGATTAATAATTTAAAATAAGTAAATAAATTAAGCAGATATAAATATTTTTTGATATAATCAAAACAATTTATTTAATATTTTTTAAATTATAGGATTTTAATATGAGAGAATGGTTAGAAAATCATAAAAACGATGAAGTTAGAACACAAATGTATTATGCTAGAAAAGGTATTATTACTCCAGATATGGAGTATGTAGCGAAAGTTGAAAAACTTGAGCCTGAATTAGTTAGATCTGAAATTGCAAGAGGAAGACTAATTATACCTGCTAATGTAAATCATAAACATTTAAATCCAATGGCTATTGGAATTGCTAGTTCTTGTAAGATTAATGCGAACATTGGTTCATCTGCTTTAGCAAGTGATGTTGAAAAAGAAGTTGAAAAAGTTGATGTTTCATTAAAATATGGTGCTGATACAATCATGGATTTAAGTACAGGTGGTGACTTAGATATGATTAGAGAAGCTGTAATTAAACACTCTACAGTTCCAATTGGAACAGTTCCAATTTATCAAATTTTACATGATGTAAAAGATAAAATTGAAGACTTAACAATTGAAAAAATGCTTGAAGTTATTGAAAGACAAGCAAAACAAGGTGTTTCTTACTTTACAATTCACGCAGGATTCTTACTTGAATTCATGCCACACGTTGCAAAAAGAAAAATGGGAATCGTTTCAAGAGGTGGTTCTTTAATGGCTGCATGGATGATGCACTACCATAAAGAAAATCCATTTTATGAAGCATTTGATGAAATTTTAGAGATTTGTAGAAAATATGATGTTTCTTTATCTTTAGGGGATTCATTAAGACCAGGTTGTTTAGCTGATGCTTCTGATGAAGCTCAATTAAGAGAGTTAAAAGTTCTTGGTGAATTAACATTAAGAGCTTGGGAAAAAGATGTTCAAGTTATGATTGAAGGACCAGGTCACGTTCCATTAAATCAAATTGAAAGAAATATGAAATTAGAAAAAGAGTATTGTCATGAAGCTCCTTTCTACATCTTAGGACCATTAACTACTGATATTGCTGCTGGTTATGACCATATTTCTTCTGCTATTGGTGCTGCTGTTGGTGGATGGCATGGAGCTTCTATGTTATGTTACGTAACTCCAAAAGAGCACTTAGGTTTACCAAATGCTGAAGATGTTAGAAATGGTATTATTGCATATAAAATTGCTGCTCACTCAGCTGATATTGCAAGAGGTAGAAAAGGTGCTAGAGATATTGATGATGAAATGTCAGATGCAAGATATGCATTTGATTGGAATAAACAATTTGAATTATGTTTAGACCCTGAAAGAGCAAAAGAGTACCATGATGAAACTCTTCCTCAAGATGTATTTAAAGAGGCTGAATTCTGTTCTATGTGTGGACCAAAATTCTGTTCTTACAAAATTACACAAAAAATTGTAAAAGATCACGGACATAAAATCCCTGATGCTGTTTAATTAAAAAGAGGAATTTTTCCTCTTTTTAACAGGATTTAAATTTTTTTCTTTTTAATTAAGACAAAAATTATCCTATTTCAATTATAATACAAAAAAACAAATTTTAATAAATACAAAAAGGATTTTTGATATGGCAAATATTGAAGATGTTAAAAAAGAATTATCAAACGTACAATATCCAGGTTTCTCAAAATCTATTATTGATTTTGGTTTCGTAAAAGATGTTCAAGTAAGTGGTTCAGCGTGTGCAATTACACTTGATATTACTTCAAGTGCACCTGAAGTTGAAGAAGCATTAAGAAAAGATATTAATGAAAAATTAGCTTCTTTAGGTTTAGATATTACTTTAAACATTAAAAAACCAGAGGCTCCAAAACAAAACTCTAACTCAGTTAGTGGTAAAAACATGGCTCCTCAAATTAAAAAAGTTGTAATGGTAAGTTCAGGTAAAGGTGGAGTTGGAAAATCAACTACTACTGTTAACTTAGCAATTGCAGCATCTATGCAAGGTAAAAAAGTAGGTATCTTAGATGCAGATATTTATGGTCCAAACATTCCTAGAATGATGGGTTTAAATGGTGCTGAAGTTGAAGTAGTTGGTAATAAAGCTAAACCATTAAATGCCTTTGGTGTAGATGTTATGTCTATGGGTAACTTAATGGAGGAAGGGCAGGCTCTTATTTGGAGAGGTGCTATGATTATGAAGGCTATTCAACAATTATTAAGAGATATTTTATGGGAAGAATTAGATATCTTATTTATTGATATGCCTCCAGGAACTGGTGATGCTCAATTAACATTAGCTCAAAGTGTTCCTGTTAGTGCTGGTGTAAATGTAACTACTCCTCAACATGTTGCCCTTGATGATTCAAGAAGATCATTAGATATGTTTAAAAAACTTCACATTCCAGTTGCTGGTATTGTTGAAAATATGAGTGGATTTATTTGTCCATCATGTGAAACTGAATCTGATATCTTTGGAATGGGAACTTGTGATACTTTAGCTGATTCATATAATACTCAAGTATTAGGTAATTTACCTATTGAACCTGCTATTAGAGAAGGTGGAGATGCTGGTAAACCAGTAACTTACTTTAACCCTGAATCAATTTCTGCAAAAAGATATATGCAAGCAGCTGAAAAGTTAATTGCATTTTTAGATAGCGTTGATGATGATATTTCTAATGAGTCTATACAACCAACAACACCTCCAGGTGTTAGTGCATGTTCAACAGCGGGTGCAAGTACAGCTGCTGCTTCTCAACCTCAAGCACAACAGTCAAGTGGTGGTTCTTGTGGAACAGGATGTGGTTGTCACTAAGACAACTATTTAATAAAAGAAGTTTTTACTTCTTTTATTAGCTTTTATTTTTGAATCTCAAAATTACTTAATTTCTCAATACTTTTTACTAAACTAGAATGATCTTTTTGACCTTCACCATCAGCTATACATGAATTATATAATTGCATTGTATTTGCAGTATTAGGTAAGGCTACTCCTAATTTTTGTGCATTATCAAGGGCTAAATTTAAATCTTTTTGATGAAGTTCTACTTTAAATCCCGGTTCAAATGTTCTATCAATCATTTTTTGACCATGAATATCTAAAACCTTTGAAGTGGCAAAACCACCCATTAAAGCATCTTTTACTTTTTGAGGATTGGCACCTGCTTTTGATGCAAATACTAAAGCTTCACTTACAGCTTCAATATTAAGGGCAACTATTATGTTATTTGCTAATTTAGCAATTTGACCATCTCCATTTTTACCAACTAAAGTTATGTTTTGTCCCATGATTTCAAAATATGGTTTTACAGTTTCAAAAGCTTCTTCATTAGCTCCAACCATAATAGATAATGTAGCATTTTTAGCACCAACATCACCACCTGAAACAGGAGCATCTAAGTATTCACAGCCTAAATCATTTATTTTTTTTGCAAACTCTTTTGTGTCAATTGGAGATATAGTACTCATATCAACTATATATTTACCCTTAGATATTCCATTAGATATTCCATCTTTTCCAAATAAAACATCATATACATGGTTAGTATTTGGAACCATTATAAATATAATATCTGCATTTTTACCAACTTCACAGGCATTTTTACAAGCTATACCACCTATATCTAAAAGCTCTTTTGATATTTCACTTCTAGTATGTAAGTAAACTTCATTTCCAGCTTTTATTAAATGTCCAGCCATAGGTATACCCATAATTCCTAAACCAATAAATCCTAGTTTTGCCATATAAAAATCCTTATTTAAAAAATTTAAAAACATCTACTGATATAATAGTGAATCTTTTTGTAAAAGGGAATAGTTTTGAATATAGATTTAATAAAACAAAGAATACAAAAGTTTTCAGATGATAGAAATTGGAATCAACACCACAACCCAAAAAATTTAGCTATGGCTCTTAGTGTTGAAACAGCTGAGTTAGTTGAAATATTTCAATGGTTAACTTTAGAGCAAGCTTCAAATTTAAGTGGCGATAAAAAAGAGCACTTAAAAGAAGAGATAGCTGATGTTGCTATTTATTTACTTAGAATTTGTATGAAATATGATATTGATTTAGAAGAAGCAATTTTAAGTAAAATGGATAAAAATGAGAAAAAATATCCACTTATTGATGAAAATGGTAATGAAATAGCGTACGGGAATAAGAAGTAAAACTACTTCTTAATCTTGAGGTCTTGAGTTTTTTTCTTCAATTCCACTCATACCAAATCTTCTAGCTAGTTCTTGTTTGATTTGATCTGGTGAGATATTTTTTGAAGCAAGGGCAACTAAACAGTGATACATTAAATCAGCACCTTCATAAACTATTTCTTCATGGTCATTATCTTTAACTGCAAATGTAAACTCACCTGCTTCTTCAATGATTTTTTTAAGCATAGAATTTTGCTTACCTTGAAGTAGTTTTGCTGTGTATGATTTTTTAGGATCATCATTCTTCTTTTCAATAATTGTGTGATATAAGTTATCAATTACTCCATAAGCAGCACTTGTATCAACTTCAATTTTATGAGTCTCTTCATTAGTTTCAAGCTTAGTAAAGAAACAAGATTTTCTACCTGTGTGACAAGCTACACCCTTTTGATTAACTTTAAAAATTAAAGTATCATTATCACAATCAATTAAAACATCAACTATTTCTTGAGTATGCTCTGAACTTTCACCTTTTTTCCAAAGTCTTTGTTTTGTTCTTGAAAAGTAGTGTGCAAACTTTGTTTCTAAAGTTAGTTGTAAAGCTTCTTTATTTACATATGCTAACATTAGTACTTCATTACTTGTTGCATCTTGAGTGATAACAGGAACTAATCCGTCTACTTTTTCCCAGTCAATTTTATTTAATGATTCCATTTTTTACCTTGTTTAGTTTTAAAATTTCTTTTGTATATTTAATTCAACGCCATCTACAGATTTAGTTTCTTTATTTACATCCATATCAATATTTATGTCAATATCTTTTTTATTTTCTAATTTAATATCACTATTTAAAGGAATTGGTGCTTCATAATTTTCATTTTTTTTAAAACTATTTTCATCAATTATCTTTTTTTCACGCAATGTCAAATCTAATTCTTGAATTGTTTCTGGATTTTTTTTAACTTCTTCTTTTTTGATAACTTTTTTTTCTTGAATTACTTTATTTTTTTCATTTAACTTTTGAGTCTTTTTTATCTCTTTTTCTTGGTTAAAATAAAAAAATAAAATAATCGCAACAATTGTAATTAGGGTAAATAAAAGAAAGTTTAATTTTTTCATATATAAAAAAATAGAGTAGAAAATCTACTCTATTTTAAAATTACTTGCTATGAATAGCAGTATCTCTTGACTTGTCTTTAGTATCAACCCAAATATTTGGAGTTGATCCACCAGGAGTTAAGAATATTTTTGCATCTTTGTTTTCTCTAAGTGCATCATTAAATTTACCTTGCACTTGGATTTGTTGCATTTGAAGTAATGTTGGAGTTAAAGATAAAGCAATCTCTTTATTAGCAGCTGCTTGAGCTTTAGCTTCAATAGTTACAGCATCTGCTCTACCTTGAGCTTCAATTCTGTTTTTATCCGCTTCCCCTTGCGCTAATGCAGCTTTTTTCTCAGCTTCTTGCTTAGCTCTTTCAACTTCATATCTTACTCTTTCAGCTTCTTGATTTGCAATTTGAACTCTCTCAATTTGATCTTTAATCTTTTCTGGCAAAACGATTTCTCTTAATTGAACTGATTCAACAGAAACAGGTCTACCTTCTAAAGCTTCAATTTGAGTTCTAATTCCATTTTCAATCATAGTAGCGATTTCATTTCTCTTTGTTGGTAAGCTTTCAGCATTAAATCCACCAACTACATTTCTTACAACATTTCTAACTACAGGGTTAACAATTTTATCTTCCCATGATAGTCCCCATGTTGCAATAGTAGTAGGAGCACCAGCTGCTGTAAGTCTATATTGAACTGTTAATTCAATAGAAACAGGCAAACCTCTAGCATCAAGAATATTGATTGCTGGATTAATTCTAATTCCAGAGTCAAAACCGCTCATTTCTTCTAAAGTTTTATAGTTGATAAGTCTAACTTTTGTATCAACAATAATTACTTTTTGGAACACTGGAAGATAGAAATGGAATCCAGGGTTTAAAGGAGTTTCTGAATATTTACCAGTAGTAACTTTAATACCAACTTGTCCTGATTCAATAATCACAAATGGTTTAAAAACAAAAAGAGCAATAACTATAGCTATGATCACATATAGTGCTCCAGCTTTTTTCCCAAAGTTTTTGAAAAATTCTGGTGGCTCAAATGGTGGTTGGTAGTTTCCACCACCACCATTGTTGTTATTTCCGCCACCGCTATTTTGTTGTCTTTTTTTAAAATAGTCGTTATCAATAGGCATTTATTATATTCCTTTATTAATTTTAGTTAACGTATGTTAAATATTTTTTATATTTTTCATTTTTACCCATTACAGCATCAAAATAAGCTTTTTGTAGCTCTTCTGTAACAGGACCTCTTTCACCTTTACCAACAATTCTACAGTCAACTTCTCTAATTGGAGTTACTTCAACTGCAGTACCTGTAAAGAATGCTTCATCAGCTATGTAAATTTCTTCTCTAGTAATTCTTCTTCTTACTACTTCATAACCTAGGTCTTTTGCTAAATCAATTACAGTTGCTTGAGTAATTGATTCTAATGAATTATCATTTGGTGGTGTAATAATTACTCCATCTCTAACGATAAAGAAACAAGCTCCACTAGCTTCAGCGATATAACCTTGGTCATCTCTTAATAATGCTTCATCATAACCAGCTTCAACTGCTTCAAACTTAGCCATTTGAGAATTTAAGTAATTTGCAACAGCTTTTGCTTTACCCATTCCTGAAGTATTTGGCGTTCTTGTCATAGATGAAATCTTTACTCTAACACCTTTTTTCATACCTTCTTCACCTAAGTATGCACCCCATTCCCAAGCTGAAACTGAAACTTTAACTGGAGCATCTTTATGATAAAGACCCATTACACCATAACCTAAATAAACAAGTGGTCTGATGTATGCACCGTCGAATAATTCATTTTTTTGTAATAATTCAACCTGTGCTTTATTTAACTCTTCTAAAGTAAATGGTACATTAATAAGTGTCATTTTTGAAGAGTTTATTAATCTTTTTGTATGTTCTTCTAATTTGAAAATTGCACATCTTCCATCTACAGTTTTATAAGCTTTAGTACCTTCAATAGCACCATTACCGTAATGAAGAGTGTGAGATAGTACGTGAACTTTAGCATCATGCCAATTTACATATTCTCCGTCCATCCAAATATATTTTGCTTCAGTCATTTTAATTAGTCCTAATAATAAAATTTAGTAGATATTTTATCTAACTGTTCATTAAAAGTAAAAAATTTAACTTCTCTTTATTAAATAGTAGTAAAATACTTTACAAATTACACAACTAAATAAGGCACATAATGTCAATTTTTATAAAAACTATTCTAATCCCTTTTACTTTAATGTTTATTTTCACTGCATGTAGTGTAAAAACAGAACCTGAACAAATAAAAGAAGAGAGAAAACTTGTTAGGGAAGAGATAACTGATTTATTAATAACAGAAATTTATGAAATTGTTTTTGCTTTAGAAAATAAAGACTTAAATCTATTAAATAAATACATACATCCAACTTTTGGTTACTATGATGTATTTAAAATTGATGGAAATCAAGCAATAGTTCACAAAAAAACAATCAATAATTTTGTTTATGAGGGTTTAGAAGAATTAAATCATGTTATTTATGAAAGGGAAGATGATATAAATTTTAGAGCTATAAAAATTGCTAATCCAAAATTTGATTGTAGCTATGAAGATGACAAGTTTTATGGATGGAATGATAGTGGTTTATTTATAAATGCTGATGTTCAAAACTATTTAACTGAACATATGACTGATTTTAATAAAACTAATGTTGATTTTTATAAAAAAGAGGATTTTTACAAAGCAAAAATTGTTGAAAAAACATCCTATAAAGTTGTTTTAACTCCTTACATTATTTTTTATGTAACTAAGTTAGAAGATAGGTTTTATATCACACTTTTTGATAGAGCATTTACAGATTGTTCAAGATAGCAACTAAGTTGCAATTAAACTAATAAATATATAATTCCGTCAAATATACGCAACTTGATTGCATAAAGGAATTATTAAATGAAATTTTTACACTACCATTTATATTCCTAATACTTTATACTATAAATAAAATATATTGAAAGAAAAAAAATGGAAATTTCAAATAAAGCAAAATTACCAACAAAATATGGAAACTTTTTTATTCAATCTTTTAAAGAAAATGAACTAGAGCATTTAGTAATATTTACAGATGAATTATCAGATATACCAAATGTAAGAATACATTCAGAATGTATGACAGGTGATGTTTTTAAAAGTATAAAATGTGATTGTGGAGAACAATTAGATTTTGCTATGAAAAATATATCTGAAAATAATGGAATGATAATATATCTTCGACAGGAAGGAAGAGGTATAGGTTTATTTAATAAAGTAAATGCTTACTCTTTACAGGACTTAGGACATGATACTATTAAAGCAAATCAACTATTAGGATTTAGTGAAGATTTAAGAGACTATAAAATAGTAAATAAAATCTTAGAATATTTTAAAATAAAAAAGATAAATCTAATGACAAATAACCCCTTAAAATTAGACTCTTTAGAAAATGTAGAAATTGTAAATAGAGTACCTGTTATATCAAATGCTTGTGAATATAATTTTGAATATCTAAAAGTTAAAAAAGAGAGAATGGGACATATGTTATAATCCATTAAAATTATAAAGAAAATAAATATTACGGGAAGTTATATGGAACAAAAACATTTTTGGAATGATAAGTTTGGAAAGGTTGATTATTTATATGGACTTGATCCAAATGCTTTTATAAAATCAAAACTTGAACTAATGAAGAGTAAAAAAGAAGTTTTATGTTTAGGTGAAGGTGAAGGAAGAAATGCTATTTTTTTAGCAAAAGAAGGTTTTGAAGTTACTGCAATTGATGCAAGTGATATAGGACTTGATAAGCTAAAATATAGAGCAAATGATGAGTGCTTAAATATTCATTGTATAAATATGGATTTAAATAATTGGAATGATGAAAAAAAGTATGATGTGATTATTGCTACGTATTTACATATGTTTGAAGAAGATAGAAATTCATTGTTTAATAAAATTGAAAACAATCTAAATAAAGGTGGATATTTTATTGCTGAATTTTTTTCTAAAGAGCAATTAAATTACAAAAGTGGTGGACCAAAAGCCTTAGATTTATTATATGATTTGAGCGATTTTGAAAATGTATTTACATCTTGTAAAAAAGATATTACAAAAGAAATTGTTCATTTAGATGAGGGAATTGGTCATCAAGGTGAAGCAAGTGTAATAAGAGTTGTTGTTAATAAACAATAGCTACTTATTCATTAACTAGATTTTAACTACATTTTAAATAGAATATCTAATAATAATAAACTATAAACAGAGAGATTATGTCAAAGAAAATTGAAGATTTAATTGGAAAAAAAGTATTAATTATTGATGGAGCTATGGGTACACAGCTTCAAAATGCAACTATTACTCAAGAAGAGTGGACTTACGAAGGTGCTGATTTAGAAGGATGTAATGAATTATTAAATTTAACTGCACCTCAAATCTTAACAACAATACATGAAAACTATGCAAAAGCTGGTGCTGATTTATTAAGTACAAATACATTTGGTTCTATGCCATGGGTTTTAGATGAATATCAAATAGGTGAAACTTCATATGAATTATCAAAACTTGGAGCAAAATTAGTAAAAGATGTTTGTGAAAAATATAGCACACCAGATAAACCAAGATTTTGTTTAGCATCTGTTGGACCTGGAACAAAGCTACCATCTTTAGGTCATATTAAATATGATGAAATGTATGATGGTTATAAGATTATGGCTGAAGGTTTAAGGGACGGTGGAGCTGACATTTTCTTACTTGAAACTTGTCAAGATCCACTTCAAATTAAAGCAGCATTACATGCATTAAATGATGCTGCACCTCATATTCCTATTATGGTTTCAGTGACAATTGAAATGTCAGGAACTATGCTTATAGGAACTGATGCTTTAACAATTGCTGCTATTATGGAGCCTTTTAATATTTTATCTTTAGGGTTTAACTGTGGAACTGGACCAAAACAAGTTCATAAGCATGTAAAAACTTTAAGTGAAGTATCAAAGTTTCCAATTTCAGTTCACGCAAATGCAGGACTTCCTCAAAATAGAGGTGGGCAAACTTATTATCCAATGGGGCCTGAAGAGTTTACTAAACTTCAAAAAGGTTTCTTAGATATTAATGGAGTATCAATGTTAGGTGGTTGTTGTGGAACAACTCCTGAGCATATTGAAGCACTTTACAACGAAGTAAAAGATATTGAACCAAAACCATCTTGTGGATT
Organism: uncultured Campylobacteraceae bacterium; assembly: GCA_937138295.1. Classification (GTDB taxonomy): domain Bacteria; phylum Campylobacterota; class Campylobacteria; order Campylobacterales; family Arcobacteraceae; genus JALRJW01. The sequence continues at coordinate 16,143 of CAKZOX010000153.1, read as the reverse complement.
TTTAAAAGCTTCATTAGCAAGTCTGTTTAATACACTTCCTTTAAAACAAGACCCAGCACCACTTTTAATAGGTGAAAGAAGTAATGCCACTGGTTCAAAAGCATTTAGAGAGTTACTTAAAGCAAATGATTATGAAGGAACACTTTCAGTTGGTCAGCAACAAGTAAGAGCAGGGGCTCATGTTATTGATGTAAGTGTTGGATTTGCAGGACGTGATGAAACGGGAGATATGGATAAAGTTGTTGAACTATATTCTCAAAAGGTATCTTTACCTTTAATGCCTGATTCAACTCAGATTTTAGCACTTGAAGCTGCTTTAAAACAAATAGGTGGAAGATGTATAATAAACTCTGTAAACCTTGAAGATGGTGAAGAAAAGTTTGATGCTGTTTGTAAACTAGCTAAAAAATTTGGTGCTGCTTTAGTTTGTCTTGTAATTGATGAAGTTGGTATGGCTAAAACAAAAGAAGATAAATTAAGAATTGCAGAAAGAATTTATGATTTATGTGTAAATAGACACGGCTTTAAACCTGATGATTTAGTATTTGATATGCTTACATTTACTATTGGTTCAGGAGATGATGAATATAGAACAGCTGGTGTTGAAACACTTGAAGCTATTAGAGAATTCCAAATTAGACACCCTGAAGTTGGGACTACATTAGGTTTATCAAATATCTCATTTGGACTTGATACAAAAGCAAGGGTTTATTTAAATTCAATTTATTTAGACTTATGTGTAAAAGCTGGATTAACATCAGCTATTGTAAATGTAAAACATATTTTACCTTTAAATAAAATCTCAGATGAAGATAAAAAAGCTTGTGAAGATTTAATTTTCAATAATCAAGAAAATGGTGATCCATTATTTGCATTTATTGATCATTTCTCAAATCTTGAAGACCAAGAAGAAGAGAGTGATGAAGAGTATCAAAAATTACCTGCAATTGATAAAGTAAAAAAACTTTTATTAGATGGTGATAAAGATAGAATGCTTCCTTTAGTTGAGGAATTAAGACACGAAGTTGAACCTGATATTATTGTAAATGAATGGCTTATTGATGGAATGAAAGTAATTGGTGAGTTATTTGGTAGTGGGCAAATGCAATTACCATTTGTACTTCAAAGTGCTGAAACTATGAAAGCAACGGTTGATGCTTTAAATCCATATTTACCAAAACAAGAAAAAGAAACAGATACAACATTAGTATTAGGTACAGTTAAAGGTGACGTACATGATGTTGGGAAAAACTTAGTTGATATTATTTTAAGTAATAATGGATTTAAAGTAGAAAATATTGGTATTAAAGCTGATTTATCAACATTTATTGAGAAATTTGAAGAGACTAAAGCAAGTGCTTTAGGTATGAGTGGACTACTTGTAAAATCAACTGCTGTAATGAAAGAAAATCTTGAAGAATTAACAAGACAAGGGATTAAAGTTCCTATTTTACTTGGTGGAGCTGCCTTAACTAAATCATTTGTTGATGATTATTGTAGAACTATTTATGAAGGTCCAATTTTTTATTGTAGAGATGCATTTGATGGTGTTATTGCAATGCAAAGAATTGAAGCAGGTGATGAAAACAATACAGCTTTAGCTGCTGATTTAATTCAAATAAAAGATACAAGTGATAGTGTTGAAAAAGAGGTAGTTGAAATTCCTCCTTATGAAGAAATCCAAATGCCTGAAAAAACTGAATTTACTTTCCCCCCTATTTGGGATAGAGTTGCTTTAAGTGGTAATAAGATTGATAAAGACTTAGTATTTAAGTGGATAAACCATAGGGTTTTATTTAGACAAAGATGGGGATATAAAAGAGGAAAACAGTCAAGCGAAGAGTTCTTAAAATATGAAAGAGAAGTAGTTGAACCTACTTATGAAAGATTAAAAGAAGAACTAATTGAAAAAGATGTATTTGATCCAATTGCGATTTATGCATATTATCCTTGTGTTTCACATGATGGAAAACTATATGTATTTGATAAAAAATATTTATTTAATAGTGAAGAGGAAGCTAAAAATGTTCCACCTTTAGAAGAGGCTATTAAAGTATTAGAATTCCCAAGACAAAAAAGAAAGCCATTTAGAAGTGTTGCTGATTTCTTTGCAAATGATAGACTTGATGTTGTTGGGTTTACATTAGCAAGTGCAGGGCTTAAAATAAGTGATTATGAGAGAAGTTTATATGATGAGGGTAAATTCAATGAGTATTATCAAGTTCATGGACTTGGGGTTGAATTAGCAGAAGCATTAGCTGAGGTTTTACATAAGCAAATTAGACTTGATTTAGATATTGTTCCAAAAGAAGGGCATACTTTACAAGATGTTCAAATGAAACAATATGTTGGTTGTAGATACTCTCCTGGGTACGCTGCTTGTCCTGATTTAGCTATGAATAGAGATTTCTTTGATTTATTAAAACCTGAAGAGTTTGGAATAGAACTTAGCGAAACGTATCAAATGCATCCTGAACAAACAACATGTGCAATAGTTGTGCCTCATCATAAGGCAAATTATTTTAATATATAGACATTAATTTAAAAGGGGAAAAAGATGCCAAAAGAAAAGACACTTAAGCAAAAAATATTAAGTTATGTATTTATTACATCTAAACAACCAGTTTTATTAAAAGACCTATTAGTAGCTAATAGACAATTTAATGAAAGAATGGATGTTGATGCTTCAAGATTAGGTTTTAAACTAAGTCTTACTAAGGCATACATACTTTATACATCAATAGTACTTGGAATTTTAGTGCCCCTTTCTTTTTTAACTCATAAAGAGTTGGCAAAAATAGACTCACATATTTCAATTATAGGTGCAGTTGTTATAACTGCAGCTATATTTATAGGATTTAATTACTTTAAAGATTGGCTAATAGCAACAATTTCAAAGGATGTTATTAAAAAATCTTGGTCTATACATTTTCCTTTTTTCCCATATGATGAATACTCATCAAAAATTGAAGAAATTTTTGAACAATCTTTAAAAGATGAAATTACAAAAAAAGATTTAGAAAGATACATACTAGATAAGTTAGCAGATTAGAGTTTTGTAATGATTGAAGTTTTAATCTTATCTTTTGCCTTAGCTATGGATGCTTTTGCTGTTTCAATTGGACTTGGAGTAAAAGCAAAAAAGTTTGATTTTGTCTTTGCTCTTAAAGTAGCACTTTTTTTTGGTCTATTTCAAGGACTAATGCCATTATTTGGTTATCTTGCAAGTTTAGGCTTAGACACTTATATTCAAACAATTGATCATTGGATTGCTTTTATTTTATTAACATTAATTGGTAGTAAAATGCTTTATGAAAGTTTCCAAGAAGGTACTGAAGAAGAGATAAATCTAGTTACAAATAGAGTATTATTAATGTTAGCAATTGCAACAAGTATAGATGCTATGGCTGCTGGATTTACTTTAGGATTAATGCAAGTAAATCCATTTTTATCAATGATAATTATTGGTATAATTACTTTGATTTTTTCATTTATAGGTGTATTTATTGGAACTAAAGGCGGAACATATTTAGAAGATAAAGCAGAAAAACTAGGTGGAGTTGTTCTTATCTTAATTGGTGTCAAAATTTTAATTGAACATCTATTTTTTCACTAGAATCAAACATGCTAACTAAAAATGAAAACATAAAAATACTTTTATTAATTTTATTAGCTTTTACTTTTAGTTTTGTAGCAAGACTTTACTGGATAGTTGATAATAACAACATAGAACACTACAAATTCAATAACGAATACATACTTACAACCAATGATGCTTTTTATTGGGCTGAGGGCGCTAAAGATTTAATAATAGGTGATGAAAATCTTATTAGTGAACGTTCGCCTATTCGCTCAGCTATGGCTAATTTAGCCTATTTATTTTATAAAATAACTCCTATTTCAATGGAAAGTTTATTTGTATATATGCCTATATTCTTTTCTTCACTTATTGTAATCCCCTTAATACTTTTAGGAAAAAAACTAAATAATCTAAGTGTAGGATTTATGGCTGCACTTATAGCAAGTATTGCTAATAGTTACTATAATCGAACAATGGCGGGATATTTTGATACAGATTTTCTAAATATAGTTTTCCCTATGTTTATGATATGGTCTTTGTATTCAGCAATACAAACAAAAGAGAATAAATATATAGTTTTTACAGCTATTGAAATTATATTATATAGATATTGGTATCCACAAAGTTATGCTTTAGAGTTTGCATTTTTTTCTATTATTGTATTAATAGCATTTATAGAATTTTTAAAAACAAAAGAGTATAAATATAATTTAACCTTACTTTCTTTTATGCTTTTATCAATGATGATGTTAGACTCAATTTATAGGGTGATAATAGTATCAATACTTTTTTTATTATTGTTTTATAAAAAATCTTTTTTTTATAAAAATCTAAAATATATAGTTTTTATTTCAATTGCTTTATTTATAATATCTGGAGGATTAAATCCTATTATTGGGCAGTTGAAAAACTATTTAATTAGAGATATTGTTCAATATGAAGGTTTAGGTTTACATTTTTATGCTGTAATGAATACAATTCCTGAAGTTCAAGCGATTAATTTTGAAACTATGGCTATTAGAACAAGTGGAAGTTTAATTGCTTTTATGTTTGCTTTACTTGGATATGTTTTATTGTTGTTTAAATACAGAATTTTAATCATTACTTTGCCAATGTTAGCACTTGGGTTTTTGTCTTTATTTGCAGGCTTAAGATTTACTATTTATGCAGTTCCAATTATGGCTTTATCAGTTTCATATCTTATTTATTTAGTTTCAGTTTTTTTAGCTAAAAAGTTTGAGGGTAAACTTTCAAAAATAGTTAAAAACTATTTACTAATAATACTTACATTTTTAGTTTTATTACCAAATTTAATTCATATAAATAAATACTTTGCCTATCCAACTGTCCCAAAACAAGTTGTGCAATCCCTTGATGAGTTAAATAAAATTTCAAATATAAATGACTATACAATAGGATGGTGGAGTTATGGATATTTAATAAGATATTACACTGAAACCAATACTTTAATTGATGGTGGACTTCATAGAGGAAGTGATAATTTTCCTACAAGTTTTATTTTTACTACAACTTCCCAAGATGAAGCTGTTAAAATGGCTAATTTAACCATATCATATGATAAAAAAAGAATAGAAAATAAAGAGTTAGATAAGCCACCAAAAGATGTGAAATCATTTATAGAGCAAATGACTGTTGATAATGGATTTAAAGATACTAATTTATTTTTAGAAAATATCCAAAATATTAAAACAGAACCTTTTAATGAAGATATTTATCTATTTTTACCAGCAAAAGTTTTAACTATGTTTTCAAGAATAATTGAGTTTTCAAATATGGATTTAATGACTGGAAAAAAACTTGAAAAAATAGTTTACTATAATTCAAAATCATATGATAAAAAAGACAAGAAAATCATACTTGATAATAGAGTAAGTATAGACTTACACAATAATAAAGTATTTATGTCTAGTGGAATTCATACAATAAATGAATTTATAACTACAAAATATGATGAAAATAAAAACTTACAAATCTCAAGAAAAACATTGAATAAAAATGGAAAAGTAAATATCATTTTCCTTGAAGAGTATAATATGTACTTAGTAATAGATAATAAACTTATAGATTCAGTTTTTATAAAACTATTTGTTTTTGAAGATTATGACAAAGATTTATTCACACCTGTTTTTTTAGATCCTATGTCAAAAATCTATAAGCTTAGAAAGTATTAAATCTAAGCTTTTAAATCAATATCAAAGTGAATTTTATAGTACTCTATAACAGAGTTTACAAAGGCTTTAGCACAATTTAATCTGTTTTCTTTAGTGCTTCTACTTTTATATGGAAACTCACATTGAATAGCTGTTATCATAGGACTACCAATTTGTGAATAACTTTGAGTATTAAAAGCACCTTCAAAATATTCTTTATCATCATTTGCATAGTGAATTTTACTTGATGGAATAGAGTCTTGTGCGTTTTTACAAAGAATAGTTCCAAATGAATTTTCACCTTTAAGTAAATCTAAAAAATCTTTATTAGAAATAGAACTCAAACTATTTAAAGATGAGTCTTCTTTGTAATTTTTTAATTCTTTATCTTCAAGTTTTAATTTGTCATTTGTAAGTAAATACCCTAACTCTAAACAATTATGAGAGTGGGATTGGCCGTGTATATCAAAATACAAACCATATTTAAAAGTAGATTTTACTTCATCAAAACTATTATTTATAGCTTTATGAAAACTATTATAAGCATTTAATGCATTTTTATCATCCATTTCAATAGCTTCAAAAATATCTCTGTTTGCATCAATTTTCTTTCTTGATAAATTCATTATTACAGCATATGGATACTTATTAGTTTGTTTATGAAATTCATTTACAATATCTAATGTTAGCTCTTTTGTAAAGTCATCCTTATCAAATATACCAGATGTTCTTGTTTTAATTTCAGGGGCATTAATATCTCCACCATGGGGCGCTGAAAGTATTATTGGTAAATTACCTTTTATATATGAAGTGTAATTTATTTCTTGTATGGGAATTGTTGTTTTAGTCATAGATTGGTTTAGCTTCTTTGTTTCTTTGTTGTTTTAATTCCATATCAATATATTTTCCAATGAAATCTTGTTTTTCTTTAAAACACAGACTTAATTTTCTTTTTACAGGTATATATTGATATATTTCAAATCCAGCTTTATAGATAGATAATCTAACCGGAGTTGCTATTGAGTATGTAGACATGATTACATTTTTATTAGATATTTTAAAAATATCATCAAAATACTCTTTTGTCCACAATTCTTTATTTACATCACTTGAAAATGCATCTTGATAAACTATGTTAAAAAAATCTTTATTAAATTTTTTTATATATTTTCTTGCATCACCTATACCTATTTCTATTTTTAGATTTTCATCTTCATAAAAATAATTAGTGCTTAGTTCATTTATAATCTCTTTTAAAAAGTCAAACTCTTTTGGATAATTAAAATCTTTTAGAGAATTTATAAGTGATTCATCTAATTCAGGTGAATAAATATTTAATTTTATATCTAAGTTGTTTTTTTTAACATAATATATTGTTGATAAACTGTTATAGCCAATTCCAAAACATATATCTAAAATATTTAGGCTTTTTTCATTTTTATGAAAGCTTATACATGGAATAACATGCTTATGCAATGACTCATTTACAGCTCCGTCATCTATATTATGATAATGCTGGTTGTATTGTTTTGAGTATAAGGTATTAGACCCATCTTGGGTAGTAACCACTTCGTAGTTCATATTTTCTATAATCCATTATCCCAATGGTGCATTTTTTTTGCAGTGATAAGATTAAATTCATCAAATAAGTCAATATTATTTACAGCTTGAAAGCCTATATTTTCTATTAATTCTAATAGTTCATATAAATTATCATTTGATTTCTTTTCTAAAATTATAATGTTTCCAGAATTTTCAATGGCTTTATACATAAGCTTTAAAATCTTATCTTTATTTGGGCAGTATGATAAAATATCACCTAAAACTACATACTCATATTCTCTTGCAGTTGGTCTTAGTCTTGCTGATTTTTCATCAATAAAAGGAATATATTTAATATTTCCTTCATTTTTATTTTTGATTTCTTCTAAGGTAGAGGTAATAATATCTAAAGAATTATTCACATGAAGTATCGCAATATTTGGATAATCAGCAAATAATTCTTTAAAAAGATCTAGTTGTTTTTCTAACAATTAGTTACCTAATGATGCTAGTTTTTCTTCACTTAAGTATAATTCTTTATTTGACATTACACCAATATCACTATCTAAAATATCTTGAGCAATTTGTTTTGCTTCATCAAGTGAATGCATAGCACAAGTTCCACATTGAAAAATATTTAATTCAGGAATATCTTCTTGTTTTTCAACATTTAAAACATCTTCCATAGATGCTCTCCAAGCCTTACCAACTTGCTCTTCACTAGGACTTCCAAGTAAACTCATATAAAAACCAGTTCTACAACCCATAGGTGAAACATCAATAATCTCAACTGTATCTGAGTTTAAATGATTTCTAATAAATCCTGCAAAAAGGTGTTCTAATGTATGAATACCCTTTTCACCAAGCATTTTTTCATTTGGTACACAAAATCTTAAATCAAAAACAGTAATTACATCCCCTGATGGTGACTTCATTGTTTTGGCAACACGTACAGCAGGTGCTGGCATAATTGTATGATCTACTCTAAAACTATCTAATAATGGCATTTAAAATCCTTTTGAAATATAAAATATATAAATTTTAAAAGATTATAACTAAACTTAAGTGATAGTTCTATAATTTTTGATTAGAGTTTCAATATAAGCATTTGCTTTTTTCTTTTGTAAGTATGCAAAGGCTACAACAATAATGACTCCAATACCATAAGTAAGTAATATTCCAAGAAGAATTACAACAGTTAGTATTAAAGTATCTGCAAGTTCTGCTTCAACATTTACTTCTTTTTCTTTTTTAGATGAATCAATTTCTATTTTTGTATTGTATTTTAGAAGAGTATCTAAGTGAGACTTTTTTAGTTCAATAGAATGATTATCTTCAAGTGTTTCATAATCTCTATCTTTTTGAATATTTTTTTTCATAAATTCAATAAAGTCTTTATTTACAATATCTTTTTTTAGTTTGTCTTTGATACTTACATCAAATAAACCCATTTATTAAGCCTTTTTATTTTATTGTAGCAAATAAAAAAACTTAAGTATTTTATACGTTGTTTATAAAATATACTATTGTATATATTATATTAATCTTTGATTTTTTTAGCAAAAATAGGGGCTAAATTCATAACAATAAAAAGCCTAACTATATGATGTAAAGTTATATATGGAACATTTGCAGCTACTAGAATAGCTATTAAGTTTATTTCAGCTTGTCCACCAGGACTAAAGGCAAGTAAAGTAGAAATAATTGGAAATTCAAATAATGAATAGGCAATATAAATAAATACAATAGAAATGATTGCTAAGATAATAAAGTGACCAAAGGTACTAAAAAGTATCTTTAAAACTTCAGAAATTTTAACACCTTTAAATGTAAAACCTATTATTGTTCCAAATACAACTTGAACAAATTTTAAAAACTCATCAGGAACTATTGCGTGACTTAATCCTGTTGAATGTAAAGCTATACTTACAAGCATTGGGCCTATTAAATATGCAGCAGATAGTTTAATCTTTTTTGCGATGATACCACCAATTAAACCAGCTACAAATAAATATAAAAACCCAATAATATCGATATCTACAATTGGGGTTGTAATAAGTTTATTTCCAGCAATATCAACTTTAAAGATATATTGAATAACAAAGGGAAGGGTAATAACTATAAAAAATAGTCTTGAAGATTGAACTAAAGTAATCTTAGAAATATTAGCTTTTATTTCTTCCCCAATTATCACCATTTCTACAACACCCCCAGGCATGGAGCTTAAATATGCTGTTTTTTTATCAAAACCAATATATCTATGGTAGTAATACATTCCAGCAATTATAGTTATTAAAGTGTAAGGAATTACAAGTAATAAACTATATAAATAAATATCAATAAATTCTAAAATCTCAGGAGTAAATGCACTACCTATAGTAATTCCAATTAAGATTCTAGCTGGAGTTGAAAAAGGTTTTGGTGATGATATTTTAAGATTTTCAAATCTAATAGCCAATGAAACTGCAAAAATAGAACCTAAAAGCCAAGGCAAGGGCAAATTTAAATATATAAAAAATAAACTACCTACTACTCCAATAAATAGAGCGTAAAACATTTTTAAAATATTTAAGAAGTCGATTTTCAATATGTAGCCTAGATTTAATTTGTTCGAATTATAGAATAAGAGGTTTTAAAAAATATTAAAAGGCTTGAATGTTCTTCTAAGCCTTTTAATTGATATTGATATACTTAATTATAGTTATACTATTGCTTTGTGCCTAAGGGGAATAAAGGAGGAAACCTTAGGCACGCAAAATAATTTAAGAAGCTAAAAGATTAAAGTCTAATCTCTTCTCTTTTTTGTAAGAATTCCCATCTAGCATCAATTCTTTTTTGCCATTCATCAATTAGGTATTCATTCTCAGGTTTAAATAAGTGTTTAAATCTTGGTTGAGCGCCTAAGTAATCTCTTACAGGAACTACATTTTTTGGTCTATATGTAATATTTAATTCTTTACCATCAATAATTTCATATAGAGGGAATACTAATGAATCAACAGCTAAATCAGAAACTTCAATAGTTTGATTTGGTGCGAATTTCCATTCAGTTGTACAAGCTGACATTGCATTAATAAATACAGGACCTTCAGTTGCAAAACCTCTTTGGATTTTTTTAACCATATCTTTCCATTTATTTGGAGCAACTTGAGCTACATAAGGAGAACCATGTGCTGCCATAATAGAAACGATGTCTTTTTTCTGTCTTTTCTCACCATAAGAGTGAGATCCAGCTGGAGCTGTTGTTGTACTTGAACCAATTGGAGTAGATGAACTTCTTTGACCACCTGTGTTTGCATAAACTTCATTGTCTAAACAAACATACATCATGTTGTGACCTCTTTCAAAACATCCAGAAATCCATTGGAAACCGATATCATAAGTAGAACCATCTCCACCAAATGCCACAAATTTTGGATCTGGCTCGTCTGAATTCATTCTACCTTTTCTTTTTAATACTTTATGCATAGTTTCAGCACCTGCAATTGCAGTTGAAGAGTTCTCAAATCCAATATGAATCCAAGAACAATCCCATGAAGTATGAGGATAAATAGCAGTACAAACTTCTAAACATCCTGTTGATGCTGCAACAACTAAGTTGTCATTTGTAGCATTTAATACTTCCCTTACAATAATTGAGTGTGCACAACCAGGACATAAAAGGTGAGAACCTTCAAATCTTTCAGCAGCAGTTGAGAAAGATTTTAAGTTTTTAATCTCTTTTTGTGTGTTTTGTAATGTACTCATCTTATAATCCTTGTACGTTGTAGAAGCTTAATTCAGGTCCTCTAACACCAACTAATTTTTGGATATTACCTGAAATTTTTCCTGCTTTTGCATCTTTATCTAATTGTCTAAAGATATCTTTTAATCCTGCAACAGTCATATCTCTACCACCTAATCCATAGATTAAGTTTGTAACTAATGGTCTTGCTGGAGTATTAATTAATGCACCTGAAATTTCGTTGTATAATGTACCTACAGTTCCACCAGGAGCTGATCTATCCATACAAGCAATAGCTTTTACAGTTTGTAATTCAGCTGCTACTTCTTCAAGTGGGAAAGGTCTAAATAATCTTGGAGCAACAACACCAACATTAATACCTTCTTCTTTTTTAATTTCATCAATTGCAACTATTGCAGTTTCATATGTCGAACCTAAACATACAATTGCAACTTCAGCATCTTCCATTCCATAGCTTTCAACTACTTTATATTCTCTTCCTGTTAATTCTTTAAATTCAGCAAAAATTTCTTTAACAACTTTTTTAGCACCCATTAAAGCAGCATGTTGTTTTGCTTTGTGTTCAAAGTGCCAATCTTGTTCAGTTTGTACACCGTGAGTTACAGGTTTTTCAAAATTTAATAAAGCATTTACTTGTTTGTACTCACCAACAAATTTTGAAGCTGTATCATCATCTAATGGATGAACATTTTGAGCTGTGTGAGATGTCATAAATCCATCTTGATTTGAAATTACAGGTAATCTTACATCTAAATGTTCAGAAATTCTAAATGACATTAAAGTCATATCATATGCTTGTTGTGGACTAAATGCATCGATTGAAACCCATCCAGCATCTCTTGTTAAGTATAAATCTGAGTGGTCACCATTTACATTTAATGGAGCTGCTAAAGCTCTATTAACTAAACATAATACTACAGGAATTCTCATACCAGATGCTTGATATAATGTTTCAATCATTAAAGCTAAACCTTGAGAAGATGTAGCTGTTGCAACTCTACCACCAGCAGCTCCAGCTCCAATACATCCAGACATAGCAGCATGTTCTGATTCTGTCATAATAACTTCACCATCAATATATCCATTTGCATGGAACATTGCATAGTTTTCAACTGTTGCAGTTGAAGGTGTAATAGGATAAGCAGCAACTACATCAACATCAGCTTGTCTAAAAGCTTGAGAGTTTGCCATGTTTCCATCCCAAACCTCTACTTTGTTTAATTCCATTTTTCTGCTATTCATTATAATTCACCTTTTTTCTTTTTTTCAGGCCATTGTGATAAGGCATCTTCAACAGTTACATATTCGTTGAACATTAAAAGAGATTTTGGATTTGTAGGACATACACTTACACATAATCCACAACCTTTACAGTGTTCATAATCAACACCTCTCATCTCTTTGTTTCTAGCGATAATTGATGTATCCGGACAGAAAACCCAACAGTTTTGACAGTCAATACATGTTTCACTATTCCAAACTGGTTTAATAACTCTCCAGTCACCTACGCTCATACTTTTAGAACTAGTTTCAGAGTACTTTCTTTCCTCTGGTTGAATATTTGATAAATTAGTTTCTACAGTTCCATCAAAAGTATGTAAAGCAGCACCTGGGACTAATTCATCCCAACCCATTTCACTTATTGGTTTACTCATCATGTTTTCCTTTAACTAACTTCGTCATAAGCTCTTTGAATTGCTACCATATTGGCATCAATAACATTAGCTGGAAGTTTTTTCAATACATGTTTCATTTTTTCTTTAAAATCATCAATTCCAAACATACCACTTACTTTCATAAATGCTCCAAGCATTGGAGTATTAGGTATTGCTTTACCAATTGTATCTCTAGCAATTTGTAAACAATCTAATGTATATACTCTATCTTCAATACCTTGTAAATCAGGAACTAAATCAATCAACTCTTCTTTGCTAAGGTGTGTAGTAATAATATATTTAGTTGTATCTTTACCATTAGCTGTAATATCATCTGTAAATGCTAAACCTGGATCAAGAATAAATACGTAATCTGGTTGCATGTATTTTTCATGGTTTAAAATTGGTTTTTCATCAATTCTATTATATGCTGTCATTGATGCACCTCTTTTAGCTGAACCGTAAAACGCGAAAGCTTGAACTTCTTTTCCTGATTCAGCAACAATCGAACCAAGTCCTTTTGCACCAGTAACTGCACCTTGACCTGCTCGGCTATGCCATCTAATTTCTAACATAGAGGCTCCTTAATATTAAAATTGACTTAAAAATTTTAATTAGTCTTTGTAATTATATTAATCTTTAGCTTAACTAAAACTTTATCTATGTTAATATTAGTGTTAATATGATGAAGAGTAGGTTAAAAAAATAGTTATTTTGACTATATATTGAAGTTCTTTGTTTTTTAAAATCCCTAAAAATAGGGATTTTTAAAATTATGAGTTAATAAATATACATCTAGTATAAAATTTATAAAAACTTTAGTAAATGTATAGAAATGAAACTAATATTTATTTATAAGTTAATATTAAGTTAATGAATGGCTATTTTTGATATGTAAAATTGCATCTAAAGCATCTTTTTTTACAATATCTGTGTGTTCAAATAGCTCTTTTTCACTACCATATCCACATAAAACACCAATAGATTTTACATTTGCATTTTTTGCAGCAATTAAATCAAGTTTAGTATCACCAATCATCCAAATATTTTCGTGAATATTATCAATGCTCATATCATTTAAAGTTTTTAAAATAGGTTCAGGATGTGGTTTATGGTTTTCAACACATTCATATCCTGTAACTATTTCAAAGTGTTCCATTAATTTAAGATGCTCCAATAATGGAATAGTGTATTTTCTAGTTTTTGTTGTAACAATCGAGACTCTAGCGATACTTGAAGCTAATTTTACGGCTTCAATAGCATTTTCAAGTAATTTAGTTTTTTGTGTTGAAATTATTTTGTATCTATTTTTATAAGCATCTACAAAATCCCAAGTTTTTGATTCTTCAATTCCTAATTCTTTGTACATGACATTTAAAGGATAACCAATAAGATTTTTAATATCTTCATCATTTCCTTTAAAATCATAATTCATAACTTTAAATGAGTGATAAAAAGTTGAAACTATTGCATCTGTTGAGTCTATAAGTGTTCCATCTAAATCAAATAGTATAATTGTATTTTCTTTCATTTTTTCCCTATGTATTAATCTTCTATTACCCAATCTTTTTGATTGTGCATAAATCCTGTAAATGCAGGTTCTACATTTTTTATTTTTTTATGAACAGTTGATATTGAGTTAGGTATATATAAAAAAAGATATGGTAAATCTGAACTTATAGTTCTATATAATTCTTTATAAATACTTGCTAGTTTCTTCTTATCAATTGTAGTTGCACCTTCTTCTATAAGCTTGTCTACTTTTTCATTTTTATATGAAACGAAGTTAAAGCCTCCAAGTTTTGAATTAGAACTATGCCAAATAGAATATGCATCAGGAGTTAATCCTAATCCCCATCCTAAAATAACAGCTTCAAAGTTTCTAGGATGAACAACTGTGTTTAAAAATGCTTGCCATTCCATAACTCTTATTTTCATATCAATTCCAGCTTTTGCAAGTTGATATTGAAGAATTTGAGCGGCATTTATTCTTGTATCATTTCCTGTGTTTGTAATAACTTCAAATGAAAATGGATTTGAGTCATTAAAACCTGCTTGAGATAATAACTCTTTAGCTTTATTAATATCTTGTTTTGGGGTCTTTACTGTTTCATCAAAGGCATAAGTTCTTGGTAAAAATGGTCCATTACAAACCTCTCCATGTCCAAAGAATAAAATATCAACTAACTCTTTTCTATTAATAGCATAAGATAAAGCTTGTCTAACTCTAATATCTTTAAATTTCTCATTTTTTAAATTAAAACCCATATAAGTGTAAGAAAAACTTGGCTTTTCAATTATTTGATATTTATCTTTAAATTCACTTTTAATTTGTCTATCTATTTGAATTGGAGTTAAACCTCCAATATCAAGTTTTTCTTGCTTTAAAAATAAAAATGAAGTATTTGGGTCAGGTAAAAATTTATATAAAATCTTGTCTATATTTGGTTTACCCTCAAAATAATCTTCATTTGCAAAAAGCTCAATATCTTTTCCTACTTCAAAGCTATCTATTTTGTATGAACCTGTTCCAATTGGCTTTTTATTAAATGAACTTGTCATAAGGTTTTCTTCATTTTTTAATATATGTTCAGGAAGTAAACCAACCATCCAAATTTCTAAAGCTTTAAAGTAAGGTTCTTTATAAATTACTTCAATTGTATATTTATCAATAATCTTTACAGATTTAACTAATTTAAAATTTGATTTGATTGAGTTAAATACTTTGGGGTCTAATATTTTTTCATAAGTAAATAGTACATCTTTTGAAGTTACTTCAGATTTATCATGCCATAAAACATTTTGTTTTAATTTTATAATAAGATGAGTGTCTGATTTAAATTCATAAGATGATGCTAAATCTGTAGTTACATTTCCATCTTTGTCATATTTAAATAAACCATTAAATAGCCAATTAGCTATCTCACTACTTGCACTATCATTTGCTAAGATAGGATTTAATCTACTAGGACTTGAGCTAATAGATAGATTTAAAGTTGAAGCAATTGTTTGAATTGAGAATATTATTGTTAATAAAAATAAAATACTAATTTTTTTCATAGTTAGAATTATATCTTATTAAAACTTTTTAGGCATAAAAAAAGGAAAAGAGAAAAACTCTTTTCCTTTGTAAAAGAAAGTTTGTAAAAAACTGACCAATTATCTTTTTGAGAATTGAGTAGATTTTCTTGCTTTTTTCTTTCCGTATTTTTTTCTTTCAACAGATCTTGCATCTCTTGTTAATAAACCGAATGGTTTTAAGATAGTTCTGAATTGCTCATCATAAGCAACTAATGCTCTAGAAATACCATGTCTAGCTGCATCAGCTTGTGCAGAGTAACCACCACCTAAAGTTTTTACTACTACATTTACAGAAGTTTCTTGTTTAGAAACAGTTAATGGTTGCATAACTCTTTTTTTGATAGCTTCATGACCACCTAGCCATGCATC
>CAKZOX010000152.1 GCA_937138295.1 uncultured Campylobacteraceae bacterium | reverse complement strand
CACTCTGTTATTTAAATCTTCTTGTGATTCAATATCTGAAGCATTAACTTCACATAGGTTACAAAACTGATAAGGTCTTAGTGCTATCTCGCAACAAGGGTTTGTTCCCCAGTCTTTATCATTGTTAAAGTAAATACCTGGTTCACCAGCATTACTAAGCTCTACACGTTTCCAAAGATCCATAAAAAACTCTTTAGTTATTTTATGTCTCATTAGTACTGCAGAGTTATTAGCTCTACCACGTTGTGGATTTAACTCCCACCAGTTTCCAGACTTACATGAAATCATTTCAGTATCAGCAGCAGAAAACAATGAGATAAGTGCAGCTCTACGGATACCACCTGCTAGCACTGCATCTGCAATATGACATACAATGTCATGTACCTCAACAGTAGAAAGTTGATCACCATCTTCTTTAGCATCTAGAATACCTGTTAACTTAACAATACATTCCTTTAATGGTTGTGGTCCCGGTGCTTTACCACCTGATGTAACTAACCTTGCTCCTTTTGGTCTGATGTCAGAATAATCAAACTCTATTCTTGAACCTTTTCCATTAAGATAAGATTTCATAAGAACCTTGATTGAATCTGCCCAACCCTCAATAGAGTCACCAATTAAAAATCTTTTCTTTCTTTTTGGATATGGTTTATTAATTGGAGGCAGTTGATTTACATGGTGTTTTTGTACAGAATACCCAACACCAGTTCCACCTAATAGTAAAAACATTACTTCACTGAATGACTCTTTGTTGTCAATAGGAAGGTATGCACAGTTGTATATTCTATTAGGAGATATTTCTATAGGCTTACCACCAAATTGCATTGACCTCATTGATGGTAAAACTTTCTTATCATAAACAAACTTATAAGTATTTTCTATCTCTTCCTTTAACGCAGGATACTTTTTAATATGCATTTCTTTGTTTCTTGTAACAAGCTCTTCCCAAGTCTCTCTTCTATTGAGTTCTGGGATGTATCTTGCATACTTCATGTAGACAGTGATTTCACTTAGAATTTGATTATTTAATTCCATAATTTAATTTTTATTAAGATTATTAGACAATAAAAGCTACACAGCAAATTAATGGTGTAGCTTTGTTTTATAGTTATAATGTAGCTAAAATAATTTAAAATAGCAATTATAGCAAGCTACCTAAAGTAAAGTTTTTATTTCTTTTTCTTTTACTATTTTTATTTGTATATTATATATAAGAGATAGCACTCTTATTTTTGTATATAATAATGTTTTATGATTTCACGTTTATCCAAAATATTAACATACTATGATTCTGAACCCACAGAGATAACACAAGGAATCATATGGTTTATTTTTTTTCCTGTAATATACACACTGGAGCATGGGCTAAATATCCTTGCAATTAGTGTTAGTATAATTTTAGGATTCTCTACATTATATGCCGTTGCATATAAAGGTCTTGAGGTAAGAAAAACAATGGCTTTTGCTATTTTTTTATTTTCTATCATATCAATTATACTATACTTTTTTGTTCACAATGATTATTTATGCCCAACTCACTGGGGATGGTTAGTTGTAAGTTTTAGTGCTTTCTTTAATTTAAGAAGAATAACTAATCATTATTACATAAGAAAAAATAGAAAAAATGGGTGATAACTTAACTACAATAGTTGTAACATTAATTACTGTTATTTTTGGTGCAGGAGGTTGGAAGTTTTATGAAAGCAGAATGAAACTTAAAGCAGAACAAGACACTGATGAACAAACTGAAAAAAACATCTACAGAGATGACCTAAGACAAAGAGTTAGAAACCTAGAAAGCTTATTAAAGGAAAGCTCAGAAGAAAAGGATGAAATGAGAAGTCAAATTTTAACCTTAACCCAAGAAGTTAGTGCTTTACGTGTTAAGGTTGACTTTCTTGAAAAGGAAAATGACAGACTTAAGAACATATAGTTGAATCATTTTTTGTATATTAATAGTATAAAATAATAAACAATGTTTAAAAAAATACTAAATAGCATATGGACGTTCTCATTAAAAAAAGGATGGGACCATCTTTTAAGTAAAACAACACTAGATGAGGATATTAAAGTAATAATTGATAAGGCTGAAGATAGATATAATGCAGTTATTGAAGAAGCTAAAGATGTGTTAAAAGCTGTTGAAGAAGTTGCAGATCAAGCACAAGATGTAATTGAAGCAACAAAGGGTAAAAAAAGAAGAGGTAGACCAAAAAAGAAAAAAGATGCCGAGTAAAAAAGATCCAAAATTAGTTAGAGCTGGTGTATCCGGGTACAATAAACCTAAACGTACACCAAATCATCCTAAAAAGTCTCATGTTGTTGTGGCTAAGAAGGGTGATAAAACCAAACTAATTAGATTTGGTCAGCAAGGTGTTACTGGTGCAGGTAAAAATCCTAAGTCTGCAAAAGATAAAGCTAGAAAAAAAAGTTATTATGCTAGACACAATGCTCAAGATTCTAAGCCAGATAAACTATCTGCTAGATATTGGTCTCATAAAGTTAAGTGGTAATGGCAAAAAAGAAACTGAATATAAAAAAGGCTATAAAAAAGCCTGGATCTTTGACGGCTACTGCAAAAAGAGCAGGAGCAATAAAGAGTGACGGTACTATAAAGGTTTCTTGGTTAAAAGAAAAAGCTAAAGGAGGCAATAAAAAAACTGCACAACGTGCAAGATTTGCATTAACCCTTAGAAAATTAAACAAAAAAAAGAAATAATGGCTTTTAAAGATATATTTAAAGACAGTAATGACATCAATGAGAAAAGTGTAGCAGGATTTGCTGCACTAGCAATGATGATATTGTTTGGGATAGTAGATATAATAACAGGTATTACAGGTGATGTATTACATGTTCAGGAATATATTTACAACTCATTTGTTATTGTTGTTTTAGGTAGCTTTGGTATTGCTGAAGTTGGTAAAATATTTGTTAAAAAAGACAAAGATTAAAAATGAGACAAATACTATTAGCATTCCACTGGCCACATGATAGATTTGCATTAGGTTGGGAATACATGAGACCGGATGAAAAACATGAGTTTACAACAATAAGGTTGTTCTTATGTATAATGACATTAGAAATAGATTTAGATTAAAAATTAAAATTAGAAATTATGCCAAACAACATGAAAAAAGCAGGAATGACCTATAAAGGTGGTGGTGAAAAATTAATGAAAGCACTTGCCGGTAAGATGGGTAAAGATAAAGCCATGAGTATTATTGAGCAAGCTAAGTACGGAAAAGAAAAAATGCTTAATAAAATGACTATGGGTGGAATGATGGATATGTCACAACCTATGGAAATGAGATATGGTGGAGCTACTACATATTCTGGTAAAAAGAAAAAGAAAAAGTAAATGAGTAATATACTAACAGATATACTTGGCTTTTTTAAAAGACGTAAGTTTGCTGAACAAGCTAAAGACAATGATGTCCTTATACTAGGAGTAAATGAGTCACCAGACATGCTAGGAATAGCTAGTCCTGTACCTTATAAGGATGTAAAACTTATAACAGTTAAAAGTCTTTTAGGATCTAACCTGGACACACTTTATCAGAACATAGGTTCAGGTTCAGGAGTCTACGCAGGTCAAAGTACAGTTGGTGATCAAAAGTATGAGAACTTTAGATCATTAAAATCTGTTAGTTTAAATCTTACAATCAACCAAACAGCATCAGAAATACAATTTAATACAACAGCTGAACCTAATACGGCAGCTAACGTTGGATCTGGTGTAGAGTTATATAAAAACAAAGTTGGTGAAACATTAAACTTCAGAAGTATTATATCATCAGATGGTTCTGTAGGTGTTACTCAAAGTACAAATGAAATAGATTTAACTGCATCTGGATCAGGAGAAGTTAACACAGCTAGTAATGCAGGTGCAGGAGATGGTGTTTTTAAACAAAAATCTGGTGTAGATTTAGAGTTTAAATCATTAACTGCAGGTACAAACATTACACTAACACCTTCTGCAGATGAGATTCAAATTAGTGCTGCAGGAGGATCAGGTGAAGTTAATACTGCATCAAATGTAGGTACAGGGGCAGGTCAAGTCTTTAAACAAAAGACAG
>CAKZOX010000151.1 GCA_937138295.1 uncultured Campylobacteraceae bacterium | reverse complement strand
GTGATTTTATTTAAACCGTTCATTTTTAGTTTAGTTTCTTTAGCATAAGGGAAATACCCTTTAATATCAAATACATCTTTGAAACTATTTTTAGTGTTTAATTCAAATTTTTTGATATCACTAGCTTCTATATTCTTATTAAAATCAATTATTATTTCATTGTCTTTAACAAGAATACTTCTTATGGGATGATTTTTAGCTATTTTAGATTTTGATATATTTGTAGATTTTGTAATTGTAGTTGTAGGTTCTTTTTTTTGTACTTCTTGCTTTTTAATTTCTTGAGTTATAGGTTCTTTTTTTTGAGCAAGTCTTTCTTGGAAGATTTCTAATTTCTTTCTATCAGGTGTTGTATCTTTATTGAGTTTATCTCCTGTAGAAATGATTACTTTTAAAGCTTCTATTTTTTTTTGGTCGTCTTGTTTAAGGACTGCTTTTAAGTAATCCATTCTAGCATCTTTGTACTGTTGAGATAAAGTACTATTTGCTAGAATTGAATTTTGGAAAAATATTATAAGAATAATTAAAAATATAAATTTTTTAAAAATTTTTATTCACCTTCCGTTAGTTTTTGAATAAGTTCCTTAACTGTAATAAGTTTATTTATTCTATATCCATTTGAACCTGTAAAGAATAAACCTGTGTCTTCATCTCCATTGTATGCGGCACCTAATCTATCTGCAATACAATATCCAACTGCTTTTGCTTCAACACCTCTATTACAAGGAGCTACACAGTTTGATATACATTGAACTTTTGGTGCAGTATTATTTTGCATAGAAAAATGTAATTTAGTTTTAACTGATCTTGCTGGTAAACCAACAGGAGACTTACCTAATTTAATATCATCTTTTTCTGCATTAATTAATACTTCTTTTAAGTTTTGATGAGCATCACATTCATAAGTACCAATAAATCTTGTTGCCATTTGAACACCCGTACATCCTAAGGCTTGGAATTTTTCAATGTCATTCTTATCCCAAACTCCACCTGCAGCAATAATAGGAATATCATCTCCCCATTTTTTGGCTTCTTCAATTACGGGAGGAACAATATTTTCTAATTGGAACTCTTCTTTAAAACAATCTTCATATTTAAATCCCTGGTGTCCACCACTTAATGGACCCTCAACAATAACAGCATCAGGAATTTTATTATATTTTTGCCATTTTTTACAAATAAGTTTTAATGCTCTTGCACTTGAAACGATAGGTACTAAAGCTACATCTGGATAGTCTTTAGTAAACTCTGGCATATTTGTAGGAAGTCCAGCACCTGTTATGATGATATCAACACCAGCTTCACATGCATCTTTCACTACTCTACCATAATCGTTTATTGCGTATAAAATATTACAACCTAAAGGAGCATCGCCACAAATTGCTCTAGCATTTGAAACAATTTCATTTAATGCTGCTTTTGAATAGAAGTTTGCAACATCTTTTGGTTTATCTTTTTTTGTAATAATCTGTACATTCTCAGATTTATTTCTATAATATCCTGTTCCAACAGCAGAAATAACTCCAAGTGCGCCTTCTTTACTTACGTTACCTGCTAGCTGATCCCAGCTAATTCCAACACCCATTCCCCCTTGAATGATTGGGTGTTTTATTTCATGTTTTCCAATTCTCACTACTAGACCCTTATTTTATTATTATCTTAGCGAAACTTTTTTTACCTTTTTGTAAAATATATTCACCTATTGCTAAATTTAATTTATCATCTGTTACTTTTTCTTGATTTAATTTAACAGCACCTTGTTTAATATCTCTTCTTGCTTGAGAAGTAGATTTTACTAAACCTGTATCAACTAATGCTTGTCCAATCCAAATTTCATTTTCTAATTCGAATTCATCTATATCAGTTGGTATATCTTTTTTTGCAAAAACTTTTGCAAATTCTTGTTTTGCAATTTCACCTTGACCAACTCCGTGGAATCTATCAACTATCTCTATTGCTAAATTATCTTTTACTACTTTTGGATGAAGTGTACCATTATTTACACCATCTTTCATTTCTTCAATTTCTTTTAAAGATTTTGAAGAAAGTAATTCATAGTATCTCCACATTAGTTCATCACTAATTGATAATACTTTACCAAACATATCAAATGCTTCGTCTGTTACACCAATATAGTTATTTAAAGATTTAGACATTTTTTGTACACCATCTAAACCTTCTAAAATAGGCATCATTAAAACAGATTGCTGTTTACCACAGTTATATGCCTTTTGTAAAGTTCTACCCATTAGTAAGTTGAATTTTTGGTCAGTTCCACCTAATTCAATATCACTTTTCATTGCAACTGAATCATATCCTTGAAGTAAAGGATATGTAAATTCACTTACAGCAATTGGAGTATTTGAAGCATATCTTTTTGAAAAATCATCTCTTTCAAGCATTCTAGCAACTGTTAAGTTTGACGCTAATGCTATTAGTCCACCTGTTCCTAATTCATTTAACCATTTTGAGTTAAACATAACTTCAGTTTTAGATTCATCTAAAATTTTAAACACTTGTTCTTTATAAGAAATAGCATTATCTTGAACTTGTTGTGGACTTAAGATTTTTCTAGTTTCACTTTTCCCTGTTGGATCTCCAATAGTTGCTGTGAAGTCACCAATTAAAAACTGTACAATTCCTCCAAATTTTTGGAAAGTTGCTAGTTTTTGAATAAGTACAGTATGCCCTAAATGTAAATCTGGAGCAGTAGGATCGAATCCTGCTTTCACATAAAAGTTTTCACCTGTTTCATAATATCTTTTAATTAGAAATTCTATTCTTTCTAAATCAATTATTTCAGATGTTCCCCTTTGAATTTCATTTAATGCTTCTTGTACTTTGTTTTCCATTAAATATTTGTCCTTATCTTTAATTTTTATATGCGTCTTTTTTAGAGAAAAATTCTATTACTTTTACTTTTTTCTCCATTAATCTTCTAACTTCGTCTTTATTAGACTTATTAATTTCAAATTCAATATCACAATATTGTCTATACGAATGTTTTTGTCTACCGTAATCAACAGACAAAATATATCCTTCATATTGAGACATATATGATAAAAGTTTTGCAAGTTCACCTTTTGTATTTGGTAAACTAACTACCATTTTATATTGGTATAATGTGTCTTGCACCCACTTTGTAAAAAGCATTGAATCATGTTTTTTAATACTTTCATATGCTTTATCACACATTTTATGGTGAATGATTGCTTCATTGCCATTTTTAAATGCTACTATGTCATCATTAAATTTAGGGTGACAACAATGGTCAAATGATACAGAATTTATACTAAAATTAGAATATACTAAGATCTTATCAAATTTATATTCTTTAACCTTATTTGTAAGGATTTTAAACCTTGTCATAAGACCTCTATTTTTAATAATATTTTTTTCTGTTAAATGAATAATATGTTTATAGTGGTCTAGAATAATAGGAATTTTATGTGGTGATGGTATAACTATTTGATATGCTATGTTTTTACCGTAGTTTGAGAAAACTGTATTAATAATATTTATACCCGTTAATTCATCAATTTCCTTTTGTCTATGTGAACAAAATAATCTAATTTCCTTCTTAGCTTTTGATGTTTGAACCATATCAACCCAAGAACATCTTGCTATTTCTTTTTTACCCACTATTATTTCAACAACATCTGTACTTTTTAATTGTGTTAATAATGGTTTTTTCATCCTATTTATATAACAACCAATTGCTTTGTTACCAATATCAGTGTGAACAGCATATGCAAAATCATATGCAGTTGCACCTTGGGGTAAAATATATGTTTTACCTTTTGGAGAATATGAAACTATTTCATTTGCATGAAGTGTATCTTTTGTCTCTTGATAAAATTCTTCAACATTATCATGGGTAAATTCTAAAGATTTTAACCAATTTAAATTAATGCTATTATTCTGATTTGAGTTATTACCTGATTTGTATTTCCAGTGTGCAGCAATACCATATTCTGCGATTTTATGCATTTCAAATGTTCTTATTTGAATTTCATAAATTTTAGAATTATGGAAAACAGTTGTATGTATAGTTTGGTAACCATTTTCTTTAGGAGTTGCTACATAATCTTTAAATCTAGAAATTAATGGTTTAAACTCTAAATGTATAAAACCCAAAATCTTATAGCACTCAATAGGATCATCAACTAATATTCTAATGGCAAATAAATCAAGAACTTCATCAATACTAATACCTTTTCTCTGCATTTTAAGATAAATAGAGTAGTGGTGTTTTATTCTAGAAAATATTTTTATATTATTTAAGTCAAAACCTTTTTTATCTAAAAGATCTTTAGTAGTTGAAATAAAGTTGTTAAAAGTAACTTCTATTGTTTGTTGTTGTTCTTTTAAAAATTTATCAATTTTTTCATATTCTAATGGATAAATATAATAAAACGCTAAATCTTCAAGGGCATTTTTTAGTGTAGAAATACCTAATCTATTTGCAATTGGAACATATACTACAAGAGTTTCTTCTGCGATTCTTTTTTGTTTTTCAGGGGGTAGGGCATCTAAAGTAAGCATATTGTGAAGTCTATCACATAGCTTTACTATTAAAACTCTTACATCATCAATTGATGCAATTAGCATCTTTCTAAATGTTAAAGCTGAAGAAATCAATCTTCTATCACTTGATTGATTTGAAGGTACTAACTCATGCTCTCTAATTTCAACAATTTTTGTAAGACCATCTACCATATGAGCAATATCTGCTCCCCATTTTTCTCTAACATATTCTAAATCATAATGAGTATCTTCAACTACATCATGTAAAAGAGAAGTTGCAATAATTGCTTCTTCATTTGAAAAATATGCTGTAATACATGAAACTAAAATAGGGTGAACACAATATTCTTCACCACTTTTTCTATATTGTCCCTCATGGGCTTGAATAGTAAAGTCTATTAGTTCTTTAAGTCTTGGAGTAAGGGTTGTTGTTTCTTTAAGAAGTTCAATAGCACCTTCAGTGGTATTTATCGTTTGTATTTTTTTAATAAATGGATCCATAAATACCTTCTAAAGATTATTTGATAAATTTTGATAAAGAATTATTATTCTTTATCAACTAATCCATCAATTTTTAATAAACCAGATGCAATTTCATCAATAGCGATATCTGTATATTTCATATTTTGAGTGTTTTGAGTTAAAAGTGGTTTTGCACCTTTACTTAAGTCATCTGCTCTTTGACCAACAGCAATAGATAAGATATATCTATCATTGTTAGTATATTTTAAAGCTTCACTAATTCTTTCTTCTAATCTTTTCATTTTATTTCCTTAGTTTTTAACAATTGAACATTTTGAGTAATCACCATTGATGATTGCTAATAAGTTACCTTTTTCGTTCATATTAGCAACTACAATTGGTAAGCTATTATCTTTTGCTAAAGCAATAGCAGTATCATCCATAACTTTAATATGGTCTTCTAAAGCTTTATCATAAGAGATAGTATCTAGTTTAACAGCATCATCAAACTTCATTGGGTCTTTATCGTAAACACCATCAACTTTAGTTGCTTTAATAAGCATTGATGCACCAATTTCTGTTGCTCTTAATGTTGCTGCTGTATCTGTTGTAAAATATGGATTACCTGTTCCAGCTCCAAATATTACAACTCTGTTTTTTTCAAGATGTCTTCTTGCTTTTCTAACAATAAATGGTTCAGCGATTTGTTCCATTTTAATTGCAGTTTGAAGTCTTGCATTTAAACCTTTGTGCTCTAATGCTTCTTGCATAGCTACACCGTTTATAACAGTTCCAAGCATACCCATATAATCTGCACTTGTTCTTTTAATAACACCATCAGCTGCTGCTGTTACACCTCTAATAATGTTACCACCACCAATAACAATACCTACTTCAATACCATTATCAACTAGACTTTTTATCTCATCAGCAATATAATCTAAGATTTGAGTGTCTATTCCATAACCCTCATCACCAGCTAATGCTTCACCAGAAAACTTTACAAGTACTCTTTTGTTCATATGTGCTTCCTTTATAATTTGTGGATTATATAAAAAAATTGATTAAAATTCCTTTAATAATCTTATGTTACTGCCCATTCATAGAAGGGTAAAACTTCAATATCTAAATCATTATATTTAAATTTTTCATCATTTGAAATAGTAATAATAAAAAGTTTCTTTATTTCGTGTTCTTTCATTGACTTATAAATTTTTTTTATTTGATTTTTCATTAAAAATGAATTGAAAAATGAAATGGCTACGATTGCAATATTTTCTTTTGGAAGATAAAAATCTATATTATCAAGATAATAAACTTCCTTATATTTTCCAATTAATTCTAAAAAAATCATATTAGAAAATTCACTTTTTAATTTTTTGTTATGGCTAATTACATTTAAAAATGAATGATTATATAAATATATCTTTTTTGTTGCTTTTTCTTGATTATATTTTTCTAAAAAATAAATTGTTCTATTTTGCTTTAGTAGTTCACAAGTTTTATAAAATGTGTCTTTTGAAACTTTTATTTTTGCTTTTAATGTATTAAAAAGTTGATAAATAGACTTTTTTTCATCAGTATTTTCAATCAGTATTTTTAAAATTTCAAATTGAGTTTCATTTTTTGCTTGTAAAGTTAAAATCTCCTGTACTCTTTGAACTTTTTTATTTTCATCAATATTTACAGTTTCAACTAAATTACCATATTTTAGGAAGTTATTAAAGCTTACAGTTGTATTTTGATGTCTTGTATCATGGAGAATATATTCTTCAAAATCTAAAGCTTTTATGTAGATATTTTTGAAGCCTTTTATCTTTTTATCATCATTTGAAGAGATAATTATGGTATCACAATAAGGAATTTCAAAGGAAAAATCAAAGTTATCTAAAACTAAAATTTTAATTTTTTGAGCTCTCAAAAAACTGTCTAATTCACTTTTTATTTCATCAATGTTATTTCTAATATCTAGTAAATCAATATAAATATACTCTTCACTTTTATGATTAGATAAAAAATCAAAAATTAAATAACTTTTTCCAACTTTTGCAGGTCCTGTAATAATAGTTTTTGGATGGGTTATTCTTTGTTTTCTTTCTAAGAAATTAAGTTTTGTAAAGTTAATTTCATAGCAAGCTTCAAGGGTTTTCATTAGCTGTTTTTTTGTTTATTTTTACTTAGTGTAACAGCCTCTTTAATTGCATTAATATAACTTTTTGCATTTAAATCTTTATTTTTATAAGCTATATCAAAAGCAGTTCCATGGTCAACTGAAGTTCTTATAATTGGTAAATTAAGACTTACATTTACACTTTCATCAAAGTATAAAGCTTTTAATGGAATTAAACCTTGGTCATGATACATGGCAACATAGTATTTGAAGTTTTTTCTACTTTGTTTTGAAAAAGCAGTATCAGGAACTAAAGGTCCTTTAAAAATCTTTTTATCAAAATGTTTATTTGCATTTTTAATAGCTTTGATTATATGTACTTCCTCATCTCCTAAAACACCATTGTCGCTGGCATGTGGATTTAAAGCTAAAACTCCTATATTATCTTCTTTTACACTTTTATAAAAATCTATTAAAAATTTTGTTAGACTTTCTTCATTTATAGATTTTGCAACTTTTTTAAGTGGAATATGCTCTGTAAAAAGTGATACAAACATTTTTTTACAACCAAGCATCATAATTGCATTTTTACCAAAATAACTTCTTAAAACTTCAGTGTGGCCTTTGTAGTGTATATTGGCTTTTGACCAAGCCTCTTTGTTTATAGGTAAAGTACAAATTGCATCAACCTTTTTTTTATCAGCTAAATTTATAGCATCATAAAAAGATTCAAATGAAAATTTTCCACTTTTTTTTGTGACTTGACCTGGCTTAATTTCAAAAGAACCTTTTGTTTCATAGGTATTAAAGTTATCAGGAATCTTTATATTTAATTTTAAAGAAGCTTTTTTAAGCATCTCTTTGCTTATACAGTAAATAGGATCACATAGCTTTGAAATTTTTTCATGATTTTTTAAGGCTAGTTCAATACCAATACCATTTAAATCTCCAACACTTACTGCTATTTTCTTGTTCATTTTAAATCTTTTTCTTTATTTTATTAAGTTTTTCATATCAATGATTGCATCTTTAAGACCTGTAAATACAGACCTTGCAACTATACTTTGACCAATATTTAATTCAGCTATTTCATTAATAGAAGATATTAAGGTTACATTTTGATAGTTTAAACCATGTCCCGCAGCAACTTTTAAATTTTGTTTAGTTGCATATTTTGAAGACTCTTTAATTTGTGTAATTGAGTTTTCAAGCATAGATTTCAAATCTTTTCTAGGTAATTCTAACTCTTTAATAGAGTGTTGTGAATTTTGTAAATTAGAATGTAGCATTGCATAAATATTTGCAAAACTTCCTGTGTGTAATTCAATCCATTGAGCTTTTAGTTTAGCTGCTAAATCAATAGTTTCATTATCAGGGTCAATAAATAGTGAAACTTCAATTTCATTTTCTTGAAGTTTTTTTATGGCAAATTCAATTTTTTCAAAATTACCTTCTAAATCAAGTCCACCTTCTGTTGTAACTTCATTTCTATTTTCAGGAACTAAAGTAACTCTTGCAGGTTTTAAATCACAAGCAATTTTAATAATATCTTCATTTATAGAGCATTCTAAATTAACTGGTAATTGAGACAAGGCACAAATAGCTTTTGCATCATCATCATGTATGTGTCTTCTGTCTTCTCTTAAGTGAATTGTGATTTGATCAGCCCCTGCTAATTTACAAATACCAAGTGCATCTAGAGGATTTGGGTCATTGATTTTTCTAGCTTCTCTAAGAACTGCTATGTGGTCTATATTTACGCCTAAAAGCATATTATTTCCTTATTATAAAAAAGTGTTTAAGATAAATCTTTAAGTGTTGCTATATTTGCAGCAAGTTTATTT
Organism: uncultured Campylobacteraceae bacterium; assembly: GCA_937138295.1. Lineage (GTDB taxonomy): Bacteria > Campylobacterota > Campylobacteria > Campylobacterales > Arcobacteraceae > JALRJW01. The sequence goes on along the minus strand of CAKZOX010000151.1, from coordinate 3,106 downwards.
TGTACTTCTAAGTATTCATCATCAGGATTAGAATCAGCTACAACTCCAGCTCCTGCTTGGAAAATAATAGTATCATCAGTTATCATACTAGTTCTTATAGTAATAGCACTATCCATATTTCCATCAAAACCAAAATATGCAATACTTCCTGAATAGAAGTTTCTTTTTATTCCTTCAAATTGGGCAATTAATTCCATAGCTCTAATTTTAGGAGCTCCTGTCATTGTACCAGCTGTAAATGTAGCAGCAAATAAATCAAATTGGTCATATTTATCATCAATAACAGCTTCAACATCAGAAACCATATGCATAACATGAGAATACTTTTCAACTCTCATTAAATCAGTCACTTTAACAGTTCCTGATTTTGCAACTCTTCCTACGTCATTTCTACCTAAATCTACAAGCATAATATGTTCAGCTTTTTCTTTAGTGTCATTTAGCATTTCTTCTTCCATTGCTAAATCTTTTTCTAAAGTTCTACCTCTTTTTCTAGTTCCTGCTATTGGTCTTAAAAGTAGGTGACCATCTACTAATCTAATCATTACTTCAGGACTACTTCCTGCAATTGCAAAGTCTTCATAATCAAGTAAAAAAAGATATGGACTTGGATTTTTACTTCTTAATGCTCTATAAAAACTTACATGGTCAACTTTAGCTTTTTGAATAAATCTATTTGACATTAAAATCTGAAAAACATCACCTGATTTAATCATTTCTTTTGATTTTGCAACCATTTCAAAGAATTGTTCTTTTGTGTAGTTAAATTTACCTTCATCAATTATTGTTGCTTTTTTTAATGGAGAAAATTCATAAGGAGTATAAAGTTCTTTTTCAATTTTATTTAGTTCATCTTTTTTAGATTCAACACTAGTAACCATAACTAGTTTTGATGTTTTATGTGAAAATCCTAAAATAATATTTGGTCTAATTAAATCTAAATCAGGTATTCCTAATTGGTCTTCTAAATTATTCATATACTTTTTAAGAACAGGTTCAAACTCTTTCCCCATATCATAACCAACATTTCCAATAAAGCCATCAATTAAACCAATACCTAATTCTAAAGATTTTTCTTTATAAAGATTTTGGTCAAATTTTTTATAATATTTTTGAAGAAATCTTAAAGGGTTTGATTCTACTTCAGCTACTTCACCAGCTTCATTTTTATGAAAACATTTATTGTCTTTATACCAAACTCTTTCCCTTGCACCTATAATTATGTAAGAGTAGTTTCCATCACTTGAGTTTATTGTACTTTCAAATAAAAACGTGATTTCACTTGGATATATTTTTTTAATTTTTTCATAAATTGATACAGGTGTAAACTGGTCTAAAAATAATTCTTTAGTATAAAAATTCATATAGTTAACTTCTTTAATAATTTAAAATTTTAGTACAAACGCACTAGATAAATTTAGTTTTCTTTTTACATTTTCAACATCTTGCTTAGCTTGAGCTCTACTTGAATATGGTCCAATTAAAACTTTGTTGTATAAAGTTCCATTTACAGGTACTTCATATACTTTGTATTTTAGTTTTGCTGTTTTGATGTTGTTTATGTAACTTTGTGAAGGAGTTTTTGTAAATGCTCCTACTTGAATAAAATAACCTTTTGGTGTAGTTGATTCAATACTTTGTACTAAGTTTTTCACACTTGAAGTCTCTTTTACTTTTTGTTCAACTTTTTTAACTACAGGTTTAGGCTCTTCTTGAATAATTACAGGTTTAGTTTCAACTTGTTTTTTCTCTATTTCTCTAATTATTTTTTGAGTTTCACTTAATTGTTCTTGTTTTCTTTCTTGAACTTTGTTAATCGTATCATTTAAAGCTTCATCACTCATAGCGTCTTCTGCTTGTGATACAAGTTTTGATGCTTCAAGTCTAGTTTCTTCAAGTCTTCTTTGATTGATTTCTTCTTCTCTTTTTTTCTTTTCATTCATGATTTTTTGAAAATTAGAGTCGACAGTTGTAGCTAATTGGTCATTTGTTTTTTCTTGGTTTTGAGTTGTAAATCCATCATCTTTTTTCTCTTCTTCATCACCCATTATCATTCTAAATGTAAGAATTGTAGCTAAGAAAACAACGATGATGATTAAACCTAAAATAAGGTATTTTTTCTTTTTATCTGGATTTGTTGTTTGATCAGGTTCTTCCTCAATCATTATATTTTCATAGGCATTTTGAGCCCCTTGACTAATATTTAAATCAAACTCTTGAGGATTTGTATCTTCTTTATAGGGAGATTCATCTTTTATAATATTTTCTTGATTAGTATATACATCACTTTCTTGTTGTCTTAATTCAGTAAGTTTTTCTTCAAGCTCTTCTTTTTCTTGCTTGATTTTAACTTTCTTTAAAAACTCTTCACCTTTGATTTCCATAACTAATCCTTAAATTTAGTTTCTTTAAAAAAGATAGTTTGATATCTTTTTTAAAGAAATTAAGTTTAATTAGAACAACTTAAAGTTGTTCTAATTTTTTATTAATATGTAGATTGAGTATAAATCACAAAGTTTTTAGCTAGTTCTTCTAGCTCTTTTTTAACTTGTGCTTGTAACTCAGTATTTTCAATATCATCTAAAACATCACAGATTTTATTTCCGATAATTTCAAATTCAGCTTCTTTCATACCTCTTGTTGTTAATGCAGGAGATCCAATTCTAATACCTGAAGTAACAAAAGGACTTCTTGTTTCACCTGGAACTGTATTTTTGTTTACAGTAATACCAGCATTACCTAAAGCAGCATCTGCATCTTTTCCTGAGAATTCTTTATTTAAGAAAGAAACTAATACTAAGTGATTATCTGTTCCACCACTAACAATATCGTATCCTCTTGCAACTAAAACTTCAGCTAATTTTGCAGCATTTGCTTTAACTTGTTTTGCATAAGTCTTCCACTCTGGTTTTAAAATTTCACCATATGCAACAGCTTTAGCAGCCATAACGTGAACTAATGGACCACCTTGTAATCCAGGGAAGATAGCAGAGTTAACTTTCTTAGCAATATCTTCATCATTTGTCATAATCATACCACCTCTTGGACCTCTTAAAGTCTTGTGAGTAGTAGTTGTTACAACATCTGCATAAGGGAATGGACTCAT
>CAKZOX010000150.1 GCA_937138295.1 uncultured Campylobacteraceae bacterium | reverse complement strand
GCCAAAGGTTAAACCAGATACATCTATTGGTTTCCATATTCCACTATCTTCGTCAAATTCTCCAAATGATGTTGGTGTTAAAGCAGAGCCATCAATAAAACAAAATTCTGCCATATAGCCATCAAAATAATTAGCATTATCATAAGACCTAGTTCCTATTACGTGTTCCAAATTTCTATTGAACCAAGTATTATCTGCATTTTGTGGTGGATATGTTTCTATATCAAAAGAAGTTATTTGTTCTCCATTAACATAAAATTTTACTCTATCTGATGCTGTTGCTTGTGTTGTATCAAAAGCAATTACTATATGATACCAAGCTGAAGTATCTCTAAATTTTTGACTTGTCTGAAGATATAATGTAGTTCCATTATCTGTGCTATAAAAAACTAAAACATCATTTGCAAAATACATCATTGAATAAGTATTGTTACTGTTGTTTATATCTGAAGAAAAAATAGGAGATTGTCCTGAACTTAAACCAGACCTTTTTACCCAAAAAGAAGTAGTAAAGATTTTTCTATTTCCTGTTGCTGTAAAAGTTCTTGTTAAATATGTATTAGCCATTAGTTAAACTCCTTAATTTTTTTATTTATTTTTTTCATAATTTTTTATTTTCCTTTTATTAATTGAATTGTCCACCACCAGTTGCACCATAAGAAGATGTAAGCGAGAAACTTCTGTCTGCTATTTGACCTTCTGCATCGGTTGCTCTGATTGTAAAATTGTATGTTGTTGCTGTTGTACTTGTACCACCAAAATCTGTTGTACTTAAAACACCAGCAGAAGATAAAGTAACATTAGCCGTAGCCAAATTACTTCCAACTTCACTAAATGTTACAGCACTATCTGAAGTGGCTGCAACGGTTGCAAGTGTACCAGAAAAATCTCCAGCAAATGTACCAAGTGAACCAGAAGCAGTTGTCCAAGTAGGAGCATCAGATACAGTTAAAATATTTGAAGTTGATATAACTGCATTACCATCTGGATTTTCTACTCTCATTCTATATTGAGCATCAACACTTAAAGTAATTGTAATTGTTAATGATGTAGAATTATTAAATGTAATTGTTGAAGCAGGATACCATATACCTGTAGCAGTATTTATAAATTCAACTTGAGTACCCGATATAAAATTAGATCCAGTAATTGTAATTGTTGATTCAGCATTAGTAATTGTGTCTGGAGAAATAGAACTAATAGTTGGTGTAGGGTTAGCTGCTGTTATTCTAGCATCAACTCTTGCATCAGTATAATATAAATTAGTATTTTCAGGTACAATTGATGTATCTAAAGTATTAGTTACTGAATAATTTGATGCATTACCTATAAATATTTTACCATCATTAAGGTTTGGTGTAGCATTACTTCTACCAGCACCACTTATTAATAGTGTTCCTGTAGTTGCGTGTAATTTTTCAACTTTTGCAATCTTTTGAACAAAGTTTGATTCACCTGTTGGTTGAATATTTGTTAAATCACCAGCAGTTGTAGCACTTACATAAATTTCATCACCTAATGCCCAAGTTTCACCACCATTACCAGTTGTATCTAAATTTGTTGCTTGTCCAAATGCAATAATATCAACTGGATTATTTGTATTTACAGTTGATCCTGCTACACCAAATGATGGCATATGTGAGGCACTACTTGCATTTGCTTTTGATACAATTGGTGTTGAACCAGTTACACCACTTACATAAACAGCATCACCTTTTGTTAAAGCTTCTCCTGATTGTGCTTTGAATAATATTTCACCTCTTAATGGACCAATAAATTCTGTTGATTCAACTTCGCCAAAAATAACATCATCAGTAGTATTTAAACTTTGATTATATAATGTACTAATATCAACAGAGTTACCATTTGAAATAGTTAAATCTGGAGTACTAAATGATAATGTTTGGCTATCAGTTTCGCTTGTTATATAACCAGCATCATTAGTCCATTGGCTTATATTACCTGATTTATTTGTAAATGTATCAGTTGAATTAGCCGTTATTCCATCTGTAATACCATAACCACTTAATGTTGTTGGTGTACTTGTAATACTACTAAAAGGTAAACTTGTTGTTGTTAATGCACTTAAATCCACAGAATTACCATTTGTAATAGTTAAGTCTGGGTTTGAAAAAGATAATGTTTGACTATCTGTTTCTGCAGTTAAATAGCCTACATCATTAGTCCATTGAGATATATTACCAGTTTTATTTGTAAGTGCACTTGATGAATTTGCTGTAATAAAACCAGCTGTATTTGTATTAATAACTGTCTGAACTCTTGCATCAGTATAATATAAATTAGTTGAACCTTCTGAAATTGTATCAGTATTACCTTGTGTAAAAGAAAATACACCAGTTCCAGAATTATAAGATATTGAACCTGTTGCTGATACAGAAGATCTTGCTCTAGTATCTGTATAATATAAATTAGATCCTTCAATTAAATCATTAGTTGACTTAGAAGATAAATCTAATGTAGTTGAAATATTAGCATCAGCAGTACCATCAAAACTAGCAGTACCAGTTATTGGACCTGTTAAAGCAATATTTCTAGCAGTAGCTAATCTTGTAGCTTGATCAGCAGATGTAACTGCGTCATTAATTTGTACATAACTACTTCCACCCCATCTGTAAACATCACCAGTATCAATAGCGACATATATTTTACCTGATTCTCCAGTAGCTGGGAATGAAGCAAAATTAGCATATTCTACAACATCATCTACATAACTTGGTAATTGTGCATTTGCAACTTTACCAGCAGCATCTAATCCTGCATATCCGTTAACTTGATTTTTGTTAGCAATTTTTTCTAAAGCAGAAGCATTATAATTATCTAAAGTAGCAGCATCAACATTTAAAGCATCAACAAATGTTTTATTTACACGTGAATCAATAGTATTATTAATACCAGTAATATCAATTGAACCAGTAGCACCAGTATCACCTTTAATACCTTGTAAACCTTGTGGACCTTGAGCCCCAGCTTGACCTTGTATACCTTGATCACCTTTAGCACCAGCTGGACCTGTTGGTCCTGTTTGTCCAGTTAAACCTTGAATACCTTGATCACCTTGTGGACCCTGTGGACCTGTTGGTCCTTGAGGACCCGTTGGACCAGTTGGTCCTGTTTGTTTTGAAACAGTTACAGTTGAAATTGTTCCATCTATAATAATAGGTGAAGATGTTTCATCTACTTTAATTGTCATATTATTTTATTCCTTACTGAGGTTGGTATCTTATTACAAATACAAACCTAATTGAATTTTTAACTTCAGGAGTTCCTGCAGCCCATTGTACTTTCATTACCACAATATAGGGCGATGTATCATCAGGTGTTGAAGTAAAACTTCCTTGATCTGATAATAATGTTTCGGGAACTAACAATTCAAATTTACCAGCAGTACCAGTATTATGTATTAATTCTGCTTTAGTATAATTATGTTGTGTTGCAGTAGGCTCTTTTGTTAATGAATCAATTACTATAGATCCTCTTTTTCTTGTAACATTTGCTTCAAATAAAACAGCTTCTATATCAAAAGTAGTAGCAGCATCACTAAAATCTATAGTGCCATCTTCTATTGATAGTAAAAATTGATTACCTTCAGATATTTCTCGAGCAATAATATTATCTGCTCCTCCTAAGTAATTTTGTATGTTTGATATTCTCATATTATCTCCTGTAGGTTAGTTATGAGTTAAATATATACCTGTAGATATATATTTTTGTTAATTAAGTTTCTTTGACCCAAGCTGTACCATTCCATTTATAGATATAAGATGCAAGTAAAGCATCATTATTACTATCTACTATTGTATAGGTAGTTCCTGGGTTAGTATAAATTGTTGCACCAGAATCATTAGCACCTAATGATAAACCAGTAATTTCACTGTCATTGTTTACCCTGTATGCTAAATATAATTTAGTAGAATAATAAACCATTTCAGATCCATTTATTGTATTAGTAGATTGATCAACTGGTATATTAGATATTTCCGTAGAGGTAATTGCATCAGTATCAATAACATATTGACCATTTAAATTAGCAGTTATATCAAAAAACCCATCTACTAATGCAGCAGAACCATTTGATAATCCATCAAAAGCAAATTCTGGAGTTTTTAAAGCATCTACTTTATATCCTGGAAATATAGTATTTAAACTATTTTTAGTAGTTTCAAACCAAGAATAATCTGTTGTAGTATTTGAAAATATATCTTTATTAGCTAAAGTTACAGATCTTAAACCATAATAATTTGGAACCGATGAACCTAATGTAGTAATTGAAGCATTACCAGATCCTGTTGAAAAATCACCAACTGTTGTACCTGTTGCCGCATTATTTGTTACAATTAATCTAAATATATCATTATAATATGCACTATCAACTGAAGTAAATCTAATTTGACCAGATGTTGGTTGATCTTTTTCAATAACCCAATCAGTAGTTAATGTATTTATATTACTTACTATATCTGATATATTATTTATAGCACCAGGCAATGTTGGATTAAAACTTATATAATTTTTATTTAAATCAGCAACAGAACTTCCTGGTTTATATAATAAAACATTAGTTTTACCAGCATCATTTATATTAGTTTGAGTAGTTCCTAAAATACCTTGAGTAATACTTTTTGTAATATTTGAATCAGAAAAAGTAAAATCTAATCCAATATCATCTTGAATAGATGTAGTATAATTTACTATTTTTGAATCTCCTGAATCTATAGTTGCTGTCATATATCCATTTAAAGAAGCATTTAATGCATTTTTAAATTCAAGAGCAGCAGCAGTAGCATCTAAATTATTACTAAATATTTGTGTTGTTCCACCAGTAAATGTAACTTGACTAAATAATGGATCACTTCCTATAGTTTTAGTATTTAAATTAGGTGCTGAAATAAGATATGTTTCTCCTAATACACCTGTTGTTGTAATTGATGATGTTCCAAAAACAATATCACCTACATCAGGAGCAGTAGCAGATCCATTATTTACTGTAGCAGTCCATAATTTAGTTACATCTGAATCTATAGCTTGTACTGATGTAAATGTAATTTTCTTATTAATATTATCATATGTAGCAGAATAATCATTAGGTGATTCAATATTATTATTTACTAATGCAATTAAATCTGTTCCAATTTGATTAGCTTGATCATCATTAACAGTATCAGCAGCAACACTTAATGTTAATGTTTCTGTTCCATGTGGCTCAGTTAAAGTTATAGTTGTAGCAGCTGAAGTTCCAGTACCATCTGTTTCATATTCATAATTTGCAGTAATATTTGTACCATCAGCACCAGCATCATTAATTGAAAAAGATGTTGTTTCATTTGTAGCTGTACCTGTATTAACTATTATTTCATATCCTTCAAAATTAATAGTACCACTATCAGGATTTATATCTGATGTATAAGTTGGTAATGAAACTGATAAATTATTTATATTTAATCCTAATATTGCTGTTCTAATTTCATTTAATGCATCAATAGAATTAATTTGATTTGAAAAAATATTATTAGTAAAAGATCCTAAAGATCCTAAATTTACTGAATATTTAGTATTTGAACCTGCAGTCCATCTTGTTTCTGAACTAGGCTCAGTAGTATTATAAATATATAAATTATTATTTAAAATAAATTCTTTACCATAACCAATAACATCATTTGAATCTGAATAAGTTTCTTGTGATACATATGTTCCAGTTCCATCGTCAGTATATACTTGAGTATTTGTAGTATTTACTGCAACAACAGAATTAGAATCTATAGGATGAATATTATTTAAACTATTCCTCATAGTAACACCAGTAATAATATCTGACCCTGCCCATGTTCCTGCGTTTACATAAACAGAACTAATTGCTGCCATTTTTAATTTCCTTTATTATTAGTTAAATTGTGCACCACCAGTTGCAATAAAGTCATTAAAATCTATTGAACTTGTTTGTACAATTTGTGAAACTGAATTAGTATAAGTGATTATATTATTATTGGCACTAGCACTAAAATTAGTTAAGTTATTAATTGCTGAAGCTATAGCCGTAGCCGTACCTGCAACAGTTGAAGACATAACAGCTGTTAAATTACCATAATCTGTTAAAGATAATTCCCATGCTCTTATCGGATTACTTGTATTATCATAATTACTATCTAAAGTAATTGTATATGTATTTGTTGTACCTGGTCTTGTTAAAATTAATTCTCTAACTTTTGAAGCTGTAGTTATTTTTACATTAGTATCACTTAGAAGCTTAATTGAAATAACACCACTAATAGTTTCTACATCTGTAGATACTTGTTCATATCTGTGATAATATTTTATTTTAGTTCCATTATACCAAACAATAATATTATCATTTGAATCTACTATATTGTTACTAATATCAAAATTTGTTAATGTTGTTAATATTGTCATTAGTTAAACTGTGCTCCCCCTGTTGCCCCTGTTGTAGCTGGGATTAAATAATAATTCCATATTTGACCTTCAGTAGTTGAGCTATTATATAATAAAACATCATCTCCCATACTAGAAACATTAAAGTTTTGAACACCACCTGCATTTGTTCTTGCATAAGATTCCCATGTAAAATTAGTTCTTCTAAATGAAAATAATTCAGTATCAGACATTACATATATAGTATTAGTACCTATAGTTACTGATCTTCCAAATCCACTTGATACTCCCTCAGATACTAATGAAGCTAATTCTAAAGTATCATTAACTTTAACACTATCATTTGAACTATCTGCAGTTAAAAATCCTGTAGCATTCCAATCTGCAATATTTGAAATTGTTTTTCTAGATGTACTATTTAATATTTCATCAGCTAAACCAATATGTAATAATTCTTTTTGTGTTACATTACCTCTTGTTCCTGTAAAACTTAATTCTTGAACTTCTTGTACAGATGTACCTGAATTAAAAGCTGTAGGAAATGTTACAGATCCCGAACCATCAGCATTACCTGTTCTAGTAATATTATTAATTGTTGTACCTGTATAACCTATTTGTTGAACAGCATCTACTGGATCAAAACTATCTCTTATATTTAAACCAGTATTGCTATCACCATATCTAATTTGAGTAAATCTGTTTACAACACCATAAGGATTTTTTGTATCATTAGGGTCAACAATAATTCCAGAAGCCCCTGAAGTAATACCACCAGTACTAGGTCTAAATACACCAAAGTTATAAGAATTAGAAAATGATCCTCTAGCAAATTGGTTAATAGGTCTTACCCAAAATACTAATGTATCTGTAAAATCTAAATCAAATACTTTATGTGTTATTGTTGCACCTTCAGTAAATGGACCTGTTGATGTTCTAAATGAAATATTAAATTCTCTATCAGCAATAGCAGCATTAATATTATCTCCAACATATATTTCAAATGTTTCTGTTAATCCCGTAGGTACAGTCCATTGTAATTGTACAAATGGAGTAGTAGAATTTGTATCGCTACTAATTGATGTTAAATTTGTAATTGCTCCAAAATTTCTAGGATTAGCTAAATTTGTATTAGGTGCTGTTTGAAATTCTGTTAATGCTTCTTCTGCATATGCATCTGCATTATATTCTTGAGCAGTAATTAAATAACCTGATACACCATCTTCATTCATATCACTTTCAGTAATAGAATTAATTTTAAATAATTTATTAGTAAAACCGTAAGTACTATTTGTAACTGATATTATATCTACAACTTGTAATGCTAAAGCCCTTGTATCTGTTTTAAATGAAATAATTAAATTATCTCTTGATTTTTTAACAATAATATGACCAATTCTTTCAGCCATTATATTATTATTTACAAATTTAAATCTTGTATCTTGAACTAATTCAGGCTCATTATATGATTTTAAGTTATCAGGTAAATTTAAAAATACTTGATCATCTTGATATTTTTGATCATAAGAAGAGAATGAAATATTCATTTTATTTAATGCACTATTAAAACCATCATTAACTATTGTAACATCACCATACATATTATCTGGATTAAATGACATTACAGATGATCCTGTAGTATCAGAAATAACTTGAAACTTACCTAAATGATAAGAAAATATAGCTTGAGAACAAACAACTAAATCAGAAACATTTAAATCTCTTTCATCAAATGTATTTATAGCACCATCTGTTGTATATCTTTTTGCTGTTGTACTGTTACCATCTTTATCTGTGTGTGTAATTAAAGTATCACAAAATGTTTTATGAGATGCAAATGTAGTTAAATCAATATCGCTATCACTCATTACATCGCCACAACCATAAACAGTACTAGTTAAATAATCTAATAAACATTCAGAAGGATTATTTGAATAAGATGTACCACTTGATAAAGTAGATCCATTAAATGTTCTAACTAATTTACCTTGAACTTCTGCTCCTAGTTTACTTGTTAAACCAGTTACAGATTCATCTCTATTATATTTTAATTCTACATATAAATATGCAACATTAGGCATTGTTCTGTTTACAGCATTACTTGCCCATTTACTTGAAAATGTTTCCATAGGAGAACATCTTCCACCTGCTTTAAATTTTTTAACTGTCAAATTTCCATTTAAAAAATCATCAGTTCCACCTTGTGAATCTGTTGCAGTTGTTACATTACCATCACTATCTAAAGTTAATTTATAATCATCCCACCATATTTGACCAATATTTTCAATAGGTCCTTCACACAATGTAATAATAAATGCCATTGTTTGGTTATCAGATGTTATATCAGCAAATGTAATTGAACCAAACACCCTACCTTGTCCATAAATAACAGGTAATTTGTTACCAGGATCAGAAGCTATTCTTTGTCTAACACCAGGATCTGGGGCTTGATCGGCTATTCCTGGACCAGCAGGTACATCTGGAGCAAATAATTTGTTTGCAATAAATGATACTGCTACTGATAGTACAAATCTGGCTATCATTCCCTTAACACCTGTTGCTGTAATTGCCGTGATAATAGGTGCGGCTGCTGCCATAGTTAAACTTCCTTTTTATACATTAATTGAAATTCTTTATAGTTCAATTTATTAAAATTAATATTAGTTTTTGGAATAGAATAAAAAATTATATCTTTAACTTCTTTATGATTTTTTATTTCTTTCTCTAACATTTTATTCATTCTATAAAATATTGAGGATCCTCTTTTATTGGGATTAACCCAAGTTAATAAAACATGTAATTGTGTTATTTGTGGATTTAATAGATTAGGTATTTTCATTCCTAATAATACACCATCAATAACTCCATCATTTTCTGATATTATTGCAGTTTTATCCTTAGCTATTGCTTCCATTAAGCCTTTATAATATTCCGTATTGTCTTCTTTAAATTGACCAAAATCAAATTCCATTCTGTGTTGTTCAAGTAATTTTACACCTTGATCAACGTCTTTATATTCTCCAATTCTTATCATTATATTTTATTCTCTTTTCTTATTAATCTTCTGCACCAAATCTAGGATTAAAGTCAACCATTGAGGCAACAAATTCCATAGATGCATCATTATTTGTATATTTTTTAAATGAACTATCAGATGTAAATCTACCTGATTTAGTATTTAATATAGCACCTACTATATTTTTACATTCTACACTTATATTAACATCACCACTTTCAGTGTTTTCTTCATCAACTGCATGTGAGTTAATTACACCTTGCCATTTTTGATAAACTTGACCTTGGATTGCTCCAGTTTCTTCATTCCAAAAGGCTTGATATATTGTAACTATACCACCTATAGCATTTACATTTTCTAAAGCAGCTATAATTGTATTTGGTATACCATTTAATTTTATAGTTATTGCATTAGTTTTTACATCTTTAGTTTCTTCAACAGCAGATAAACTTACTATATTTGAACCAGGTAAATATGTATCATTATTATATGTAATATTTGTGTAACCTGTATTTAAAAATAAACTATCAGCATTATCTGAAGTAACTTGAAATTTAATTAATTCAATAGGATAAGTTTTAGTACTATTTGTTTCAGCTAAAGTTACTGAATCTATTACTCTAACCATTATAAAACCTCCTGAAATTCAAAAGATCCATATGCATAATAATTATATCCTGGACCAGGCACAACCGTTACATTTGGTCTACCGTTTAATAATAATTTAAATTGTACTCCGTTACCATAAGTAAAAGTATTAGGACTTACAATAGGATTAATTGCACCAGTCATTAATTTAAAACTTATTATATTAGAACTTGCAGTAGCATCTTCTTTAATTTGATAAACTTTTGTACTTGAACTAAATTGTATAAAATCACCAGCCTTAACATTACTTGAATTATCTACATTAGCTAATTGAACATCAACTCCACTTGTATTAGCATCAACAACTGTAATTGTTAAACCAGATTGTGCAATTATAGATCCATTAGCAAAAGTTAAATTAATATTTGATGGTAAACTAGTTGTTTTAAAATCAATACCATCTATTAAACCTAATAATTCAGATTCAACTTCATCATATTTTGTTTTAGTTAATAATGGTAAATTTACTTCCATAGAATAAAATGTCGGACTGCCTCTTTCTTGTCTAGCATAACCTGAATTAGATATTGATCTTCTAACTCTTGCTGTTCTATTTAATGATATATCATTTGTATATTCAAATATTTTTGACATTATTTTCTCCTCATACTTAATCCAGAAGTATTTCTACTGAAAGTTTTATTAGCACCACCAACATGTGATGGGCTTGATGATATAACTGCTCTAATTTGATCTATTGCTCTTTGATCAACATTACCACTTATATTAATTGTATTATTAGTTACTGAACCTTGTTGTCCAACTTGACCTCTAGGTATAACAACTTCTCCTGGTGTTAACATTGCAGGAATCCTGTCAGTGTAAGGTGCACCACCTGGTACAACTCCACCTTTATTAAAACCTAAAAACCCAAATAAACTATTACCTGAACTTGCACTATTAACAGCCGCAGTTGCAGTAGCTAATCCTAATTGTTTTGCATATTCATTAGTAATTTCTTTTTGGTTTTGAACTTTTTTCTCACCAAGTTTTTCAAATAATTTTTCTATTTGTAATTCAATAGTTTTTGAAATAATAGTATCTAATACAGTTTGATATACATTTCTAAAAATATTTTTTATATTTTCTAATACTGAAAGGTTTTGTCTCATTCCATCTAGTAATGTTGTACTAATTGTATTTGAAATTAATTTAGCTTCAATACCAGCATCTTTTAAAAGACTACCATATGTTGTTTGAGCAGCATTAAGTTTACCTTGATCACGAATAAAATCTTTATTCATTTGAAAAATTCTATTATCCAAAGCCATTAATTTTTCTTTTGCTTTAATTGCTGCTATATTATCTTCACGAGCCATATCCCCTCTTGGATCAGCACCTTTAAAATCTCTAAATCTATCTGCTCTTGATAATGGACCTTTACCTGTTCTATATGCTTCTTGGGCATCTGCTAATGCTCTCCATTTTTCAGCAGTACCATCTAATTCACGTTGTAAGTTTTTTATAGCCTCAAGATTAACATCTTCATCACCTATATTAAGAATATTTTTAAATTTTAAAAAGTTTATTTTAATTTTATTTAAATTATCATTAAAATTACCCATTAAGTATTTACCAAGTGCTTTAAGTTCATCACTAAAAGCTATCACAGCTACCACTGCAATTTGAATACCTGTTACAAGAATTCCTATTAAATTTGCTCTTACAGCCACATTAAAAGCATACATACCAGCTGTTGCTGCCTTAACTACTATAGCTAATTGAACAAATTGTGCAGCAATACCTGCAATAAATGCTCCTAATTTTAATCCAATAAATATTTTAAATGCTGTAGTTATATTATCAATATTTTTAGATACAAACCTAATTCCATTTTCAACACTTTTAAAAGCACCTGCTAATCTTTCCCCTACAGTTTTAGCTAATTCCTTTAATTGTTTATCATTGGCTTTAAAATTACCAACCAAAGCAATTACTTGTTCTTTTACACCTGCAAATAAGGGTTGTGCAGCCGCTTGTCTAAATCTGAAGTAAGCATCTTCAACAAATGAAACCTGTGCTTCTAATGTAGATTCAAAGTCTTTTGTTGCTTTAGAAAATTGACCACCATTAGCAAATACTTCAAAGAATTTCTTTCTAGTTTCTTCAATTGATACTTTAGCACCAGCTTCGAAACCTAACATTGCTCTAACACCTCTTTCTCTGAATACATCAGCGGCAGCAATACCACCAGCAAATGCTCTTTGAATTTGTTCAGCAGTTTGTCTAAAATCTAATCCTGTAGCTGCAGCAACGTTACCAGTTACTTCTAATATTTTAGATAATTCTCCAGCATCTTTAGATATAACGGCTAGGTTACCAGATCCTGCAGCAATAGCTTCTAGTGAGAAAGGTACTTTACTAGCAAACTTATTCATTTCCTCAAATGCTTTTGCACCTTCTGTTGTTGAATTAAATAGTAGTTTAAATCTTACTTGAAGTGATTCAGTAAGTTTACCTGCAGCAAATGTGTCTTTAACAAATTTACCAATACCAAAAGTTACAGCAGCTAATGATGCAGCAACACCAACTTTTAAAGTTGTTCCAAGTGCAGCAAAAGTAGACCTTGATCTTGCAGCTGCTACTTCTAAACCTTTTAATCTTTTTGAAGCTATAGTAGCATTTGTACCTAGTTTATTTAAACCAGATTGTAATTTACCTATTTCGCTCTGTCCCTTTACATTAGCAATTATGTCTAATTTTACAGCCATGTTTCCTTTATCCGTTAGTTACTTCAATACTAACTGTATCAAAATGTCTTCTAAAAGCAGCCTCTATAAATTTAGTAGGTGCTTGCTGAGAATGTCCATTATTAAGGAACTCTATATATGTTGTACCATTTGTAACAATAATTTTTTCAGGTTTATCTTTAGGAACCAATATATTAATGTTTGATGATATAGGTGTTTTTTGATTATAGTATGTTTCAGTGTATCCAATGTACCAGCTATTTCTAGCTTGTCCTGTATCAACTGGAGTTGTTAATTTTACGTCAGCAAAAGCTTTTAATGCCCTTGCTCTAAATTCTTGTTCAATTGCCTTATCAATATCTTTAGCTAAATTTATAGAGGCTGATTTTAAACCTATAGTAGTTATTGCCATTATATTTTTTTGCCTTTGTTGATACCTTTTTTAATAATGTAACCTTGTGTACCATTGGCACCAGTGTTTACTTCTTTTTTAAGGTTTTTAAATAATTCTTGTTCTTTAATTCTCTTTTTATTGATAAGGGCATATGCAGTTATTTTCTTTGTGTCTCTCATAATTACCTTTCAAGTGGGCAGTTTACACCGCCCTTACTATCATTTTTCAGATTTTTTATTTTCCATAAAAGATATATTATTTCTTTTAGCTATATTTTTTAATTCATTAAAGCCAACTTCTAATTTTATATCTCTTTGTTCTTCACTTTTTGAAAACATATTTAATGATGGAAATAAATCTTTTACCTTAAGTGGTTTAGTACCTTGGTAAGTTGTTTGAGCCAATATAGCAGATCTATGATCTTCTCGCCAACCGTACGGTCTTGTTTCAAAATATTTAATCCAACCCATATATTCTTTGCTGGACATATTATAAATATGATCTAATGTAACACCTAATTGATGAGCCAATTCATATTCTGCTAGCTCTTCTTCCCCAATTCACCACCTTTATCATCTGATGCAGCTAAACCATTATATACAAGAATTTCTTGTGATAGTTCAGTTAATGCTTTAATTGGAAAGTTTTCAAAATCTGAATCTTCCATTTCATTAGCACCTACAACAGTTTGTTTAAATATAGCACTTAAAGTTTTTATACCAGCAACATCATCGGTTTTATTTACATCTAATGTTTTTTGTAAATCTTTTATACCTCTAACTGTTAGTTGTTTTATCTCCACTTCCTGATCCAGGAACGGTACTTTCTTCGTTATTTCTATTATCTTTATGTGTTTCATTTTTAATTTCCTCTAAGGGTTTTATATATAAATGTTTATTATTCGATTCAAAGTCTTCCATCATTTTTCTAATTTTATGTAAAATATCTAATGTTTCAAAGACCTCAACTTTATTATCTACGTCTTGTAGCCTATCATAAGTTTTTCTTATTGATGTATCTACAGATTTTTTTATGTGTAAAGAAGTTATTCTTAATACATAATATTTATTAAATGGTTTATTATCCATGATTTTATCCTATACAATTTGATTAAGCTGGGTAATTAAACCCAGCCTAATATATATTTTATTATGCGTCAGTAAACGGACCAGTATAGTCAGTTGAAGTACTTAATGTCAAAGTTGCCTGATTTGAATCAGTCAAATTTGGAGATACTTCAAAAGAAGCTATTTGTCCTTTTACGTAAAATGCAGCATTTGCACCAGTAGCTGAATTTTTTACATCCAACTGGAATACATATGTTAATCCATCTTGAACTAAAGCTTGAATTGTATCATGTACACTTGGTACATAATTCAAACTAAATTCTAGTGTTGGAGCATCAGATTGACCTTGTATTTGGCTACTTACAGATTGTCCGTAACTAGGTACGTTAACAATGTTAGCAGGTTTACCAAATGAAGGAAATTCTCTGATGTTAGTAACATCTACCGAATTTTCAAAATCACCACCAGCACCGATGAAGGTTTGGTGTTCAGCATCTGAAGTTGGTAAAGTATAGTTACTATCAGCTTTGTATTTTAGTTTAGTGAAAATACCAGCACCTATATTTGAAATTAGAGCCATTTTTGTTTTCTTCCTTTATATTATTTTTGGTTAAATTGATTTGAAATTGACCGTATAGTCTACATTATATAAACCAGCGTCTTTTGGGTCAATTCCAATGTTTGTTATAAAGCTATTAGTTGTTTGTAGATATCCAGAGATTACTTCTTGATCTAATAATGTTTTTAGTAAATCAGCAATTTGATATGCTCTTTTCATACCTGCTCCAGCTGGAACAAATATATTACATACAATTTGACCATTTGCTATTACATCTTGATAAGCTAATTCTGAAGAAAATGGTAATACAGAAACTCGTATCCATTCCTCAGCATTAATTTCCCCTTGATAATTCGCAGGAAATGCTTTGATGTTATTAGATGTCCAAGCGGTGGAAGCAAACAAACCTTCAACAGCTGTCAACATTTGTGATATTGTAGCCATTAAGATTCCCTTCCAACAGTTAAAGTAATAACATAATTATTATCTTCAAATTTATTTATTTTCCAAGTTTTACCTCTAAATACAACAGTGTCGTAATTATCAATTTTCTTAGAATCTAAATAATCTGAATCAAACATTAAATTACATTCTAGTCTAGGTGTATCATCGTTAGTTCTGAATTGATTTTCAACTACCGCTTTCGCAGTAAAAGAAGTATCAGTAGCAGTATCAACAGATTGTGTAGTAAAATTATAATTACTTACAGTTTTATTTGTAAATACTATATCTTCACCAAGATCACCTATAACATTAAATGCCATTTTTACATTATTTTTAATTAGTTTTGAGTAGCTCATTAAGCACCTCCACTAACTTTAACTCCTCTATTAGTTGCAGAACTAGCAGGATTATCAAATTTAACAATTATATTTTGAATATGGTCAGGTAATTCGTTAAAATTACTAATTCCAGATCCTAAATCAAATGTTAAAGAAATAGAGCCAACTTTTAAATCTTTCAATCTAGGCGAACCTGATGATTGATCTTCTATTGTGCTCATATTTTTAATCAAGTGTAATGCTAACTCATAGGTAGCTTTTTTGATATCTTCAGGAAAAGTTCCATAACTTGTTGTTGATCTATCGTCTTCTAAAGTTTCATACCCACCAGATTTTGTATCCCAATAAGTAATATCTCTAGGCCACGATAAAGGATAAAGGGCGGTAGGCACAGCCGTTCCACCCCAATCCAAGTTATCGAGAATTCCTGTGGCTGTTACTAAAGCTCGTTCAACAGTTTCATCTGTAGCACTATCCCATGAAGCTTGGTTAAGTCTATCATAGAAATAACTTTCTGCTTCTGTTATAGTAACAAATGAATTGTATCCTTTTTGTAAAGCCATTATTTTTCTCCGTATCTAATAGTTATAATATTAACCGTGATAAATTGGGAATAAACCAATTTGGTTAACGTTAGTAGCATGTACTGCCCAGTTTGTACCTAGAGCAAGATCAGCATTAGCAGGGTATGCAGTTGCACTTCCAGCCCATGAGAATCCTTTAGGGTGCATTATATTACCCCATCTAGATAAAACAGTAACAAGACCACCACCATTACCAGCTAGTTCGTTTCTTTCAATAGCAGTTGGATTAGTCTGTGCAATATCAGAATAATGTACAGATCCAGCTTTAGCTAAGTAAGATACTTTTAAGCCTGCAGGTAGGTTAGCAGTTAACGATTGGTTGTTAATAATAAGTCTAATTTTTCCACCTAAAATAGTAGAGAAATTGAAGTTACCGTCTACAACTGGAGCAACATCAAGAACGTTTTGTTTTCTCATAATGTTGTAAGTTGCAGTATCAACTACTAAGTAGTAGAAAGGCTCTTCAAATTCACCTTTAACTTCAGTGATAGCATCTAATAGAGTATCAAAGAAAGCAGATCTATTGTTAGTTGTGTTTTCAATTGCAAATAACGGATTTGGAGCATCACTAGCATTAGAACCAGTATAGAAACCAAAAGTACCAACTTTAGCAGCAGGATCAGAAGTACCAATTACAGTTGCACCCCAAATTTTGTCAGATACACCATTTAGGATAGATCTTAATTGTAGATCTTCTCTTCTTGCTCTAACTGAAGCAAATTGAGATCCTAAGTATGATAAACCATCAACTTTTGAGATTAGTTTTTGAACTGACATTTCTTGTGCAGCGATATGATCAATATTTTTGATATATACTGCTGATTTATTTGATACTGCCATTTCATTAATAGCAACATCAGTAGCAGTTTCGTTCTGTTTATTAAAAGTAGTTGGATCAGTAAAATCTAACCATCTTAATGTACCAGTGTAATTTTCACCTGAATCATTGATTCTTGCGTCAGAACCAACCATAGCAGTTGATGTTAATAACGCGGCATCAGCTCTTCCAGCTTGTTCGTAAGCAGAAATTGCTCTTGCAATGTTATTAAAGTTTGAACTTATTACAGTCATTTATTTATTTTCCTTTTATTATTTAAAGCACATAACTGTGCGGTTATTATTATAAAAGATAGGTCTTATTGAGACCAATCTCCAGCAACCTTAATTTGCCCTTTGCTAACAGCATTAAGCATTTCATCGGTTGACATATCTTTTATAGATGACACAGGAGTAGTTCCTGTACTTGGTTTGGCTGGAGTTATTCCAGATCCCATGTTTGCTTTAACAGAAAATAAGAATTCATTATTATCGTCCTTAGCATAATTTGACACTGTCTCATCAATACTAGCTCCGTTTTCATTCACCCAATTTCCTAAAGCATCTTTCTTTAAACTTTTTACAATATCTGAATAGGCCATATTAGCGGCTTTTTCCGATTTGAAGTTTAAAGAGTTAAGCTGAGTACGCACGGCATTATCTCTGCTCAATTCTATGTTCTTTTGTTCATAAGCCTCAAGTTTAGCGTTCATTTCATTTAGTTTCATTTGCATAGCTTCAGAGTGTTTACCTTGTTGTTCAAGGCTAGAAATTTCAGCTTGTCTTTTCTCTACTTTAATTTTCTCAATTTGACTTAAAGCTTCATCTCTTTCTTTATATGCATTATCTAAATTTGATTTGATATTAGATATAGCTTTTGAAACCTCTTGATCAACCAGTTGTTTTACATCCGGTTGTTTAGTTTCATCTGCTGTTTCTTCTTTTACTTGAGTATTGTTTTCAATGTTTTCTGACATTTATTTTTCCTTTGGACACGGCCTTAGTTATATTTTAATTTAAAAACAAAAGATTAATTTGATAATTCTTCTAATTGTTTTAACGAAATTAATTTACCATCTTTATTAGAAAATTGAGAAAATTTAACTTTTCCCGAGTTAAACAAAGTAACTCTTTTTTGGTTTCCTAATACAGCCAGTTTAACTTCATTCGGTTGACTTGATAGCCATTCCGGATAAGTTGTTTTACCTGGTACTTGACCATTGATAGAGGCACGACGACTATCTGATAATCCAGCAATTTTTCGTTTTTGTAATCTATTATTGTCTGTATTTAATAATTGATTAGTACTTTTTATAACAGGTATAGTTGTTGATCTACAATTAAAATGTTGTGGTGGTTGAGGCGCATTTTTATTACTTAATGAATAAACTTTACCATCTAATCTTCCACAAATTAAACTAGTTCTACTATCTAAGGTAGCCACATATTGGTAACCTTGAACAACATCATCATTTAATTTATATGTTGTATTTGATACAAAATTAGATGTTTCAGTTATTGCAGTTCTTGTTAATGTTTTTAATTGTACGGTAGAAGCTAATAATCCACTTTTACCTAAATCCTGAGCTATATTTATCATAGCTTTATTTTGAATCATTCCAGTTTTAACTATACTTTTTATTCTTCTTTGTTCTAAAATACTTATAGATGCTAATTGTTGACTATAGGTTCCATTTGATCTAATAATTAAATCATTAACCTTTAAAGTATCTTTTACACCTTTAGCTTTATAAATATTTGTTAAGGCTTTAGCAAAAACACTTTTATAAAATCTAGCACTTACACCAGCTAATTTATTTAATTCACTAATACCTTCTTTATATATTTTTTTATAAGTTAAACGAATTTCAGTATTTAATTTTCTAGTTAAAACATTTATATTTGTTGTACCAGATAATGCTACAATTCGTTGTAATCTTATTTTGTGTGACGCTAAAATTTTATCAATTTCAGTATCCAATCTCTTTTCGTAAAGAGTAAGTAATGCACGGTGTTTCAGCATTCTTGAATATACATCATCGTTTATAGACATTTATTTTTCCTTAATCAATAGATTTGATTTTAGCAAGTTCATCATCCACTACTTTAGCATGATGCACAATTAAAATATCAGCATTATTAACATCAATTTGTAATCTTGCTTTGTTAGTTCTTTGTGTTGATAAGGCAATTAAACTATTTCTCATATTTTCGTTTAAATCCTTTTCATAATATTTTTTATCATTAATTACTATTGATTTATTTTCTTCTTGTTTATTATTTATTATCATATTTATAATCCTATTTTTTATCTTCTTCTTTTTCTTCTTATTGTTATTTTTCTTTTTCTTTGTGCCCTTACTTGGCAACAACATCTTGATTTATTCACGTTTTATTTCCTCCAATATATCCACCTATAACACCAATTAATCCAGTAACTGACATTTTCATAAGTGTTATTATACTTTCATCAACAGGTCTATTTTCTTGTAAAGCAACATAATAATCTCCAACAATAATAATTCCTAATAAAATTAAAACACCACTTGTAATTAATAAAACTACAATGTCTTTAAAGTTTTTAATCATTATTTTCTCTTTTTCATTTTTATACAAGAATTACCTTTACCTCTTCTATAACCTGCCCAGCAAGCTTTACCCGCTGAACCCTTTTTCTTTTTATAAGCCATTTTATTTCCTTACCATTTCTTACAAGACCAATATCTTGCCTTTGTTTTAGTACCAGGACTAGCACAATTATGTCTTGCTCTAAAACTTGCCCTTGCCTTAGGATTGTTTTTTCTTATTCTCATAGTCTTCTCACCAAGTGCTTTAGCTGATGTTCCACCATGACCAAAATTAACTTTTACAACATTACCTTTTGCGTTCTTAACAAAAACTTTAAATTTTTTTACATCACCACGCATTGGTTTGTTCAAAGTAACTTTTCTCCCTTGATATTCTGCCATAATTATATGTCCTCACCAGGTTGTTCTATACATGCAAATTTAGTTAATATTTTATATTCATTAATTTGATCAGTTGTATATTCATT
>CAKZOX010000149.1 GCA_937138295.1 uncultured Campylobacteraceae bacterium | reverse complement strand
GGACTAATTCAGTAGACATATATTTCCCTTATAAAGATTTTAAGTTATTTTGATTGTACAATTTTTTTATAAGGGAATAAAGAAAATTCTGTAGCTTACAAAATTTAATTTAAAGAGTGTGAAATTTTGTAATACTTTGTTACTTTATTTATAAGAAAAAGTTATCTCAAGTTTTTTAAGTCCCATTTTTAGGGCATTTTGATTTGTGGCAAGATTTAGTCTAAAATACTTATCTGCATTGCTACCAAAAGAAACTCCATCATTTAAAGCTAATTTTGCTTCAGTTAATAATTTTGTTTTTATTTCATTATGTTCTAGACCTGTATTAGCAAAGTTTAGCCATAAAAGGTAGGTTGCTTCAGGTTCCAAAAAAGTTATTTTAGGACAATTGTTTTGAAGATACTCTTTAGTAAACTTAATATTTTTTTGTAAATATTTTTTTAAATCATCTACATAAGAAGCACCTTCATTGTAAGCAGCTTTTGTTGCTACATATCCAAAAAAGTTTACAGAATGAATTTCTCTTTTTCTAGCTTCTTTTTTAAATTTATCTAAAATTTCTTGATTTTTTGAAATAGCATATGATGTATTTAAACCAGCTATATTAAATGTTTTTCCAGCTGAATTAAGAGTTAGAGTTATTTGAGCAATTTTTTCACTTATACTTGCTAGGGGAATAAATTTTTTAAATGTTAAATCACTGTGAATTTCATCAGATATAATCATTATATTGTGTGCAATACAAATGTCAGCAAGTGTTTCTAATTCTTCTTTATTCCAAACTCTACCTACAGGATTATGTGGTGAACATAAACATAATATCTTTGTTTTTGAAGTGATTTTTGATTTTAAGTCTTCAAAATCCATAGTGTAATATCCATTATCGTTGATAAGTCTATTTTCAACTACTTTTCTATTGTTAGCTGTAACTGCTTTAAATAAAGGAGGATAAACAGGTGTTTGAACTATAACTTCATCTCCTTTTTCACTAAATGCTTCAATACAAGCACTATAAGAAGGAACAACTCCATTTGCCATGAATATGTCTTTTATATCTAGTTCCCAGTTGTGTCTTGTTTTTTGCCAGTATACAATTGACTCATAAATATCATCTCCATCTATGCTATATCCATATAAAGAGTTCTTAGCAGCATCTATAATTGCATCATTAATACATTTAGGAGATTTAAAATCCATATCAGCAACCCACATAGGCTGTAAATCTTCATATCCAAAATATCTATCTAAACCATCATATTTAGCACAATTTGTACCAACTCTATTTACATCTTCATCAAAATTGTATTCAAAATTATTAAGCATATGCGAAACCTCTATTATAAACTATATTTTATTGTTAAAATGATATAAGATTTATACTAATTTACTCATTAGGTTTAAAAAAGGTTACCATGAAAGAAGCTATAGAAATACTAAAAAGAAACAATCTATTAAAAGTAATAGATGAAGAACTTGATATATATTTAGAAATTCCTCATATTGCATATGTGGAAGTAAAACAAGAAGACTCAAAAGCAATATTATTTACAAATCCCATTGACAAAAAAACTGGTAAGAAATTTGATATTCCAGTTTTAATGAACGTATTTTGTAATGAAAAAGCTGTAAAACTATTTATTGGTGATGGCGATAAAATAGGTAATGAAATTGAAAGCCTATTAAAAATGAAGCCACCAACAACATTTAGTGAAAAACTATCTACTTTTGGAAAGCTATTCGCACTAAAAAACACAATTCCTAAGAAAAATAGAGGTAAAGGTGAGTGTCAGCAAGTTATAAAACTTGGAGCAGATGCTAAATTATCTGATTTACCAATCTTAACAACATGGGAGCAAGATGGTGGTCCATTTATTACTATGGGACAAGTTTATACAACATCTTTAAATGGGGAGATGAAAAACTTAGGTATGTATAGACTTCAAGTTTATGAAGACAACACTTTAGGTCTTCATTGGCAAATTCATAAAGACTCAAATCATTTCTTCCATGAATACAAAAAAGCAGGTAAAAAAATGCCTGTATCTATTGGTATTGGTGGAGACCCTATGTATATTTGGTGTGGACAAGCACCATTACCTATAGGTATATTTGAACTTATGCTATACGGCTTTGTAAAAAATAAAAATGCTCAATTAGTAAAATCAATTACAAATGATATTTATGTTCCAAGGGACAATGATTTTGTTATAGAAGGTTTTATTGATACAAGTTCTCATGAAAAAAGTATTAGAATTGAAGGACCATTTGGGGATCATACAGGTTATTATACACTTGAAGAAGAGTATCCTTTTATGGAAGTAACTGCAATCACTCATAAAAAAGAACCAACTTATTTAGCAACAGTTGTTGGTAAACCACCATTAGAAGATAAGTATATGGGACATGCAACTGAAAGAATTTTCTTGCCATTGCTTAAAACAACAGCACCTGATTTAATTGATTATTATATGCCTGAAAATGGTGTATTTCATAATCTAATTTTAGCAAAAATTAAAACTTTATATCCAGGTCACGCTCAACAAATGATGCATGCATTTTGGGGAGTAGGGCAAATGAGTTTTGTAAAACA
>CAKZOX010000148.1 GCA_937138295.1 uncultured Campylobacteraceae bacterium | reverse complement strand
TATCACCCGCTTTCCTAATAAAGAATTCATCATAAGGTACTTTATAATGATCCAACCATTTTCTAGTTGCTTCTTCACAAACACCATCTCTACCTGTAGTAATAATGATTTTGTATTTATGAGGCATATCAACTAAACTTCCATCAAATTCAGCATAAATAGGCTGACCCATTCTTGCAAAGTCTTGAACAAGTTCAATAACATCTTGATGAGGTTTATCAAGGTGGACTTTGTCCCACTCAAAAGGTCCTCTAATACCTTTCATGTCTGCCAATGTACCATCTACATCAACAATAATAGCTAATTCTTTTGCCATTTTAGTTTGGTTTTTAAAGTGAATAAAATTGTAGTAACTTATCATTAACTTAATTAGAGTTAACCTTGCAGGACAATTACCTCCTACTGCACGGATTGGGATTAACCACTCCATTGTGCACAGTTATTACAACTATGTTATTAAAAGAGCAGGACTGTTACATCCTGCTCAGTAGTATTACACTAGTGCCTCAAATATATCTTTAGCACTAGTGACAGTAGCTCCTTTATCATTACGGTCTAACATTGTGAATGTTTTCATGTGATCTATTTCACCTCTCATCAATCCAGCGTTAAACTTAGATGGTATACGTTTCTTACTTGTCTCTCTACCTGAGAAGTAAAACTCATTCCCATCTATGTATCCCAATGTTATCTCACCATTCAATCTCATCTCAGACATAAAGAGAATCTCTCCTTTTTCTTTGGTGTTGATGATCTTATGAGTATGAGAAACAGGATCCTGTGTGTCTACGTCACCATTCTTTGCAATAAAGAATGTAAACTTAGCATTAGGTTTACACGAATAAGGTGTAACAATAATTCTACCCTTACCTACACGCTTATCAAGTGATATCATTTCAGTAGCTTCAGGATTAGCAGATGTCATATCACCAGTATGAGTTATACCCTCTGCAACTTGATTAGTATTCCAAGATACCTGGAATCCATCACCGTTTATTGATAAGTCTAGATCTTGACCACATTCTTCATCTGTCCAATGTATACCTATCTGTATGTTATCATACTTTCCAAAGTCAATACTTGTACCGTAAGGTACGCTACCAACACAGTCTTTTAAACTAGTTGGTATAGTAAGATTCAGATTAGTTTTAACACCATTAGGTAGCTTATTATCCAGTCTATAATGAAGTTCATTCATAAGAATTCTTCTTACCGCATGATACAATTGATTCATATCTATATCATCACACTTTCTTATCTGCACATCGTCTGACTTAATAAACTGCTTACCATTTCTGATATTGTATACATCTATAGTAAAGACTATTGTAGCATTTATACGCTTTCTTGTAGCACGTATATACTTCTCTAACTGAAATACAGTTGCACCTCTACTAATTCTATGAACAATATCAAAATATGCAGTACCACCATTCCTCCTATGAGTATCAACTATAAACTTATGTGTAAGGAATACAGTTTCAATAGGAGCAACAAATGGTGCATGATGTGTCTTAGAAAGTTTAGACAAACGGTTTATATAACCAATCATTCTACCATCAGACTTCTTCATAGCAAGAAACAATGGCTTGTATCTATTAAATATTTTAGCCACATATTCTATGTCAAGTTTGTTTAACACAGCATTAACCTTTGAGAAGTTGAGATTGACATTTTGTTTATACAAATTAATAGTCTCATCATTCTTTATGACAGTTGAGTTACCAGTAACTATATAATTAATCATACGCATTGCCTCATCATTAGTTACAGGCGCTTCATTATTACGTAATGCAATTCTAATAGCCATCTCCCTGTTTGCACACATACTTGTATGTAAAGGGAAACGTAACTCATCAACTAATTCCAAAGCATCATTCATATCATCAGCAGATAATGCAACGTTACCATAGATAAGTTTCTCTAACTTAACTCTAAGTTCTTCTTTAGTAATAACATCAATGAATTTCTCACCACTGTATGTAACATTACACCAACCTTGTGATGCTAAGTAAACCTGTCCTGTATGGTTTGTACCATATGTGCTAGCATAATGTGCTAACTTTTCTATGTATAGGACAGCATTAGGTGTATGGCGAACAGCTTCAAAGTCTCTATGGAATGTAACAAACTTAGAAGGTATTGTCTTTAAGTAATTTTCTATCCTTCTTATGTCTGCTTTAGGAGATAATACTAATTGATAATCCACGAATGCTTTTTTGTATAGCACTCTGCTTACACAATTAGATGGTGAATCTCCTTGTAATACTTTATTAAATAATTTAATTTCTTTCACGATTGTTGAGTGTTGTGGTTTAGGGAGAGCATATGCCCTCCCCTCACCGGTTAACGAAGGTTTACAACAGATGAACCTTGACAAGGCGGTCAGTAATAAATGCCTAATTTGTCATCAAAAATCTGCTGCTCCTTCTACTTTGTTTAGTTAATAGGAACTGACTATTGGTTAAAATAAGATGAGGTGTAATTTGTTTTTTGTTTAATTAATAGGAACACCTTTTATCTTTTTGTAGACGGGAAGTAGTTGTCTTGTTAAATTAATAGGAACTTCCTTTGTCTATGTTGGTAGGGTTTGGGTGATCAATCCCGCGTTAAACTACCATACGCTCATTGTTCTATATCTGACCACTGCTTACCTGCACAAGATATAACCTGTTTACCTGGAAACATCCTATGAGCACAGTCAATAGCAATATTATCTTTGTATACACCATAGTCACCTGACTCAGCATAAAGATATACTATATCTCCAATGACTTTAATCCATCCACCATTTGCAGTAGACCAACCTGTACCATCATTAGAATGCCTAAAGGTATTATACAAGTCATCAAGTCTTGAATGAAAGTTCATCAGTATCTCATACGGATCAAAGCACATTCTCCATTCATCAGTAAAATCATAATCTTTTTTATTATTCTGAATGATAAACTTGATACCGTCCTCACATTGCCAAGAAGTTAGATCAATCTGTGTATTGTATACTCTTTTAGCAATATCCATCATCCTTTTACGAGTAACATTTTCTTGGTCATCATACTTCTTCTTTAGATTATGATATACTTCTTTCCAATTAGTAAGACCGAACTTACCTTTGGATTCAAATAACTCCATAGACTTTTCAAATCTCTGTAGATATATTTCTTCGTATCTTTCTGTACCTAATGCAAGAATCTCTTGAGTTACTTGATTCTTTGCATCTTCAAATGCATCATCAGCAGCCTGTAATGGTTTAACAATACCAAGAAAACTTTTACGTTGTTTATCTGATGGTTTGTTAACTCCACCTGCAAAGCATTTAAAGTCATCACAAGGTACACTAAACGATGAGTGTTTAGTGCTTAACGTTATGGAATCTCTACCGAAGTCTTCTACGGTGTATAGTCCTCTCTTTGAGTGTAAATGTATTTTCATTTTATTTTTATTTATTATTCTCCTTTCCAACTTGCTATAAGCATAGAAACAACTAAGGTAATAGCAAATACACATTGTAGTAATTTGTTATCTCCACTAAGGGACAGACCAGCTGCCCCAATAATGAATGTAATAATTACCAACAAGTATATAAATTGATCTGATGTTAATTTTCTCATTTTATTTTTGATTTACGGGATTTGTATATAAAGAATCCATATAAGAGAAACAATAGTAATAATAGTTAACTCTATACGTAACTTAGCATAGTCATCTAGACTACGATACTGTTTGATTAATGCGATTATCTTTCTCATATGTTCTTTATGTATTTACTAGTTGACAAATCAAATCTAATAAGGTTACCACCTCTCCAGATAGTTACATCTTCATCATCAGTAAATTCCTTCATACCGTATATAAGAATACCGTAGTCAATTAACTGATACCGGATACGAAATTCATCAAGAGTAGAGATAACAGAATTAGTAATATCCCCATAAGGAGTCTTAATGTCATTTTCTATACCTCTTGTGTCAATGTGTACTATAGGTTCTTTAGTCATAGCTATATATATTAAATTAATTGTTAAAGTCTTGAGTGTTTTGATTGGTAATGATTATGTATGATGTGATCTCACTAATACAATCACACACATAAATAAATAAATTCTTTTGTTTTTAATAGAAATAAGGGCAAAACTATTAATTCTGCCCTGATATTTCTAATACAGGCTTTACTTTACCCTGTTTGCTGGTTATTTTGTAGTCCAGGTAATCCTCGCTCCATTATGGCTACATTGTAAGTCAAAATGCTAACACTTGTTTTTAATCTGTTGTAAGCAACAGCACTTCTGTTGTAAGCAACAGTACTCAGTTTATTATATCATACCACGTATAGCTGCTATCACCTAGCTATAGGTAGTAATAGAGAGACATAGTGAACAGGCAGAAGGGCTTTTACACCCTTCCCCTACGCAGGTTTTACTCTGCGTCAACTACCCACATCATCCCAGTTGGTTGCTTGGTGTCACGAGCCAACACAGGGTTTTCGGAGAACTCCATGTTTGGGATCTTGAAACCTTGAGGCTTTGCCTGCAACAGTTTCACGTGGTTGGCATTGCTCTTGAGCAACTTGCCCGTCTTTGGATTCTTTAGAACCAAGACGCCAAACGTAACCTGTTGTCTTCTACTTGTAGAAACATAGGTTGTGTTGCCGATCTTGAAACCTTTACCAGCACTTTGTGATGTTAGAGGTTCATCGGTTACTATTACAGAAACTGCTCCAGTTTCTTTGTTTACATTTACCTTGTGAAGGTACACTACAGATTCATTTGCCATTTTTTTGTTTTTGTTAGTTAATAATTATGCGGGGTGAACCGCTGGCAGACATTAGCCGGGGAGTGAATATGTAGGACCCAACGCATATGCAACACATACAATTTTGGAATAGGGGTATAAAATTTTTTGAGTAATGGGTGGGGGTATGTTTTGTTGAAGCTTGGATGGGGGGTAGAAATTTTGTATCTTACTGTATAAAGAAGTAACACATGGAAGAACCAGAGGAAGAGCACAGTGGTATTACAGATGAGCAAAGAATACTAATGGAGCAAGCAATGTTAGATATTGCGTATGAGAATTCTTATGCTGTATTGACAAATGAATTAACTTTTGAGGATTTGTTGACTGAGAAGCATAAGTTTGGTATTAGTACTCTTATGTCTTATGATCCTTCTGACGGTCCAACCAAAAAAGATATTCAGGATATTATTGATTACTATGTGAATATTGATCAACCGGAGTATTACTTAAGGTGTGCAGAATTAAAAAAAATAATGGATGAAGAGTTTAGTAGTTAGTTTATTGTTATATTGCTTTATAGGATATGGACAAATTAGTGAACCGTTTGATAGTTTTGACAATACTGGTGAGTGGACTAGCCCCGGAGGCAATACTGGTTCCCATGCTGGTGATCTTTGCTTTAATATTACAGGAAACTATTTGGCGGGTGAGTTCTACGTATTCCAAAGCCCAATCTATGATTTTAGTACATGGTCAAGCGTTGAACTACTCTGGAGTCAAGAGAGTGATGTCCGTAATGGTGATGTTTTTGGATTGTATTTTTATGACAATGGTTGGTTTTTCTATGATATATCTAATCTTGATGGGTTTTATTCAATTACTCTACCCAATACAACGATTGCTCTTGCGTTTGTTTTAAATACAACCGGGGGTTCTGGTAACATAAATGGTAAGTTTTCACATGTTAGGTTTTTAGATGTATATGATCCCGCACCTTTGCCTGTAGAGTTGTTAGACTTCTCCGCAGAAGTAAGAGATGATGGGCAGCTGTTAGAATGGTCAACAGCTTCTGAATTTCAATCTGATTATTTTAGTGTGTACAGATCTGATGATGGTAATGATTGGGATCTACTTAGTGAGATACCAGCAGCAGGGTTTAGTAATAGTGTTATCAATTATGAATACATGGATAGAAACATCTTTGCTAACTACATATATTATAAACTTAAGCAAACGGATATAGATGGCGCAGAAGAATCGTTTATTCCTGTTTATGTTTATCGTGGAAATAATAAAAGCAAGAACTATAATATGTTAGGTCAGGAGGTAAAAGAATCATATAAAGGTTTTGTTTTAGAAGTTAACGGAAACGTAGTACTGAAGAAAATAAAGAATTAAACTTCTGGCATTTAAACTTTTTTTTGTATCTTGGTCATATAAACCAAATTTTAATTTATATGGCAACAACAGAAACAGAAGCACCTCAAGAAGGTGTTAAGACTCAGCTAACAGAAAAAGAAATTGCTGAGAGAAGAGAAAAGATCACAAAGTATTATGAAAGTCAAATACCTCATCTTGAGACTCAACTTAAGTATGAAGAGTTAATGACAAAGATTGAAGAGACTAGAGCTAAAAGATTACAAGCTCAGGCATTTATGGCTCAAGCTTATGGCCCAGGAGAAGAAGAAGAGGAAGAAATTAAAAGAACTTTAAAAAGAGATTAATGCAATTGCTTAAAAAAGGTTCAAGAGGTGATTCTGTAAAAAAACTACAGCAGCTATTGGGTATTAAAGCAGATGGTATATTTGGATCTGGTACTAAAAAAGCTGTTATAAAATATCAATTAGAAAATGATATTAAAGTAGATGGAATTGTAGGTAGAAATACTTGGCAACTTTTACAAGTTGTCAAGCCTACCTTAGAAGCTGTTGATGAGGATACTGATGGAGAAGGTCAATGGTTTACAACAAACTTTGGTCAAAAAATACATAAATATTATTTAGCGCAAACTGAATATCTAAAAAAGAATGTTAAGAATGAATATATGTTCTTACATCATACAGCTGGAGGATCAAATCCTTATGCATGCATAGATTATTGGGGGAGAGATAAAAGAGGGCGTGTTGCTACGGAATTTGTTTTAGGTGGTGAAAACTATAGAACAGGTGATGATGAATATGATGGTATTATGGTGCAAGCATTTCCTGAAGATGGATATGGTTGGCATTTGGGTAAAGTTGGATCGGGATATATGAATAGACACTCTATTGGATTAGAAATATGTTCTATTGGTTATCTTGATGATGCTCATAATAGTTATGTTGGTAAAAAGGCGCATCCTGATCAAGTTATTGAACTTGAAAAGGCTTTTAAAGGACGTCAGTTTTGGCATAAATATTCATCAAAGCAG
>CAKZOX010000147.1 GCA_937138295.1 uncultured Campylobacteraceae bacterium | reverse complement strand
TTGAAATTTACTTTCACTTTACCATCTTCATTTTCTAAAGATTCAATATCACAATTCATTCTAAGTCTTAATCTTTCTTCACCATTATATTTGTAAAGAATTTCTTCGTTAGTTTCGTTTAATCTAGAAAACTCAGGTTTTCTATAAACTAAAGTTACATTGTTATCTTGATCAGCTAAATCATAAGCATATTCAGCAGCACTATTACCACCACCAACAACTAGAACTTTTTCATTTGAAGAACATTTATCAAGATTAAAATTTACTTGTGATTTTATAGAAACAGGTATTTTATAGTTTGTTGGTTTATTAGGTTTACCCATTTTACCAATTGCAATAACAACATTTTTTGTTCTAAATACACCTTGAACAGTATGAATTTCCATTATACCATCGTCATTTTTAATTAATTTTTCAACTTCAGTATTGAATAAAGAATCAATTTTATCACTATCAAGTAAATCATTGAAATAATCTAATGTTGTTTCTTTAGTTCCATCGAAAAAGTCAACATTTCCTTGAAGTTCTGTAACTTGACCTTTGTAATCTTTATCAACTCTTTTATTATCTTTATAAAATTTTCTAATTGTATTAGAGTGATTATCTGTTTTTTCTATAAGTAAAATTTCACCGATATTATGGGCTGAAGCTTCGATAGCAGTACCTATTCCACCAGGTCCTCCACCTATAATAACTATGTCATATAATTTATCTGTCATATAGTTCTCTCTTATATTTAATTTATTTACGCGTATTATAATAAAAAACCCTTTTTATTTCCATTAGTAACAAATATAAGTAATAATTTGCTAAAATCGAAAAAAATTATTTTAAAGGTTTTAAAAAATGGAAATTATGTATGGCGAACAAGAAATAAGAGATTTTGATATTAATAACGAAGAAAATTTTTGGCCAAACGAACATGATAAAGATTATGTAATTAAAATTGAATTACCAGAATTTATGGCAAAATGTCCTAGAAGTGGATATCCTGATTTTGCAACTATTTATTTACAATATACTCCAAACAAAAGAGTTATCGAATTAAAAGCACTAAAAATTTATATTAATTCTTTTATGTTTAGGCATGTATCTCATGAGAATTCAGCAAATGAGATTTTTGATACTTTATATTCTAAACTTGAACCAAAATGGATGAAAGTTGTTGCAGATTTTAAACCAAGAGGAAATGTACACACTGTTATAGAGATTGATAGCTCTAAAATGCAAGGATAAAAATTGGATAAATTAGTAAGCACCACTCAAGCAGCAAAGATATTAGGTCTATCTTTGCAAGGTGTTCACTATAGAATAAAAAATAATAAATTAAAATCAACTCAAAAAGATGGGAAGACTTTTGTATATTTAGACGAAAATCTAGAAGCAAAAGTTGAACCATCATCTAATAATAGTTTTTTAAATGATAAATTTATTGAAAACTATAATTTACTTTTAGATGAAAAAAATAAACAAATAAAACTTTTAAAAAAATCCATTAAATGGATGGATAGACAATATAAATCAGAAATTAATAGGTTAGAAGATAATCAAAATAAAATTATTGAAGTTTTTAATTCAGAAATAAAACTTCTTCAAAGTGCTTTTAATGAAATGCGTTCTATTTATAAAACAGATGTAAATAAAACTAAGCAAATAAAAGAACAAGAATTAATAACTGTAAAAGAGTTTTTTATCCTTATGAAAAGATATGGTAAAACAAATAATGATGCAAAACTGATTATATTAGAGGCGTTAAAATCTAAAGATAGAAGATTTATATATAATAAAAATGAAAAAACAATATTGATTTTAAAAGATGATTTTAAAGATTTAGTGTAGAGTATATGAGTAAAACTCATAAGTACTCTTCTCCAGATACCCAAACACAACACAAAACAAGGTGCCTTGCTATGTTCCCATCCTGGGGCGTTGTCTTGAAGAATGCTTGTAAGGGTCTAAAGAAGAGCATTCAAAATATAAAATTTATATTCTCAATGCTCTGCTTTAAATAGAAATGAAATAATACAGTAAAATTTCTTAAACAAAAATTTAATTAAAGATTAGAAAATGAATTATATTAGCCTATTTTTTGTTAGTTTGATATCAGCAACTCTTTTTCC
The DNA here is from genome assembly GCA_937138295.1 of uncultured Campylobacteraceae bacterium. Lineage (GTDB taxonomy): Bacteria > Campylobacterota > Campylobacteria > Campylobacterales > Arcobacteraceae > JALRJW01. Next base: position 1,896 of record CAKZOX010000147.1, on the reverse strand, counting down.
TATGGGAAGTGAGGCTTTATTAATTTACAATTTAAATGAAAATCATAATATTTATTTACTAATTATTTTTGCAACATTTGGAAATGTTCTTGGATCTTGTATAAATTATTACCTTGGATTTAAAGGTGAAGAGTATTTAGAAAGAAAGTCATTTCTAAAAAAAGATAAAATTCTAAAATATAAATCTTTTTACAGTAAGTATGGTTCATACAGTTTATTATTATCTTGGATGCCAATTATTGGCGATCCTTTGACTTTTATTGCGGGAGTTCTAAAATATAGTTTCAAAAAATTTTTACTTTTAGTTTTTTTAGCTAAATTTTTAAGATATTTATTTGTAGCTATTATTTTTATTTATGGCTTTGAATAAAATTCTTTAATTATGTCATTATTTTTTGAGAAAATCTTATATGTTTTGTTTTTATAATTAAACTCTAAATAATTAGCATGAAGCCATAATCTATGTGATTTTGTGTATTTAATTCTATCTTCTTTACTTAAAGTTTTATTTAAATAACTATCTGTAATTTCATCTTCTATTCCATAAACAGGATCACCTAAAATTGTGTGTCCAATACTATGTAAATGAATTCTAATTTGGTGTTGTCTCCCTGTTAGTGGAATAGCTTCAACTAATGTTAAATCTTTTTCTATGTTGTATTTTATTGGATTAACTGTTGTTAAAGACTCTTTTCCTGATTCACTTACAGCCATTCTTACCCCAATATTTCCATTTTCCTTGTCTAGTTTTGAATCAATTTTTAGACTATTTTCAATTTTACCTCTAACTATTGTTAAGTAAGATTTATGATATTTTTTTTGAAGAAACATGTCTTTAAGGGCTATTTCTGCTTCTTTTTTCTTAGAGACTATTACTAATCCAGAAGTTTCTGCATCAATTCTATGGCAAGAATTCGCACTTTCTCCAAAATGAAATCTTATTTCATCTAAAAGTGAATATGGAGTTTTTTTACTAATTGGATGAATCATTAAATTTGTAGGTTTATCAAAAACAGCAAAATCATCAAATTCTATTAGTGGTTTTAAACCTTTTGAGTGACCTTCAAATAATGCCATTAAAATATAATCCTCTTTGATTATGTCTGTAATTTTGTAGGAGTTCATATTTAAATCAAATATTCTTCCTTTTGAAACTAATCTTTGAGTATCTTTTAATGAATATTCAAGATTATTCATTAGAAAAATGTTTAATTTTTTTCCTTTTATTGATTCTACTTTTTTTAACACAAATGGCAATATAATTTCCTACATTTTTTTTTGAAATTTCTATATATTTTAATCAACATTTTAACTGTAAATTATGACTAATTAGATAGGATATCATATAAAAAAAATTTATAATTTATAATTAATTTAAAGACTTACGATTAAAAGGGAACATTATATGGTTGAAAGATATGCTAGAGAAGAAATGAGTTCAAAATGGACACAGGAAGCAAGATATGCAGCATGGCTTGAAGTTGAGAAAGCTGCTGTTAAAGCTTGGAATAAATTAGGATTAATTCCAGATGAAGATTGTAGAAAAATCGTTGAAAATGCAAAATTTTCAGTTGAGAGAATTGAAGAAATAGAAGCTGTTACGAAACATGACTTAATTGCATTTAATACAAGTGTATCTGAAAGTTTAGGTGATGAGTCAAGATGGTTCCACTATGGTATGACATCTTCAGATGCTGTTGATACTGGCGTTGCTATTCAAATGAGAGATTCATTAGAAATTATTATTGCTGATGTAAAAATGCTTATGGAATCTATTGAAAAAAGAGCCCAAGAACATAAATTTACTTTAATGGTTGGGAGATCTCATGGTATTCATGGTGAGCCTATTACATTTGGTTTAACTTTAGCTGTTTGGTATGATGAAATGGCTAGACA
>CAKZOX010000146.1 GCA_937138295.1 uncultured Campylobacteraceae bacterium | reverse complement strand
AGCTAACATCTCTAAAATACCTGCTTCACTATGTGTATGAGTGTGAGCAAATGCTCCAACTGTTCCTAAACTTAATAGACTTACTAATTTTTTCATTTTCTTTTTCTTTTTTCTTTGTATTTTTAATATCTTAAAACATAAAATATTTTTTAGCCATAGGCACAGTTTCAACATAATTTGACTCTATAACTTCACCATTTACTGTAACATCATAAGTTTCAGGATCAACTTGAACATCACCTATAAAGTCATTTAATTTCATATCTTTTTTACCGATATTTCTTGTATTTTTTACAGCAATTACTTGTTTGTTTATTTCTAGTTTTGAAGCTAAAGTTTCACAGGCTACTTTTGAAGTGAATATTGCACTTGTTTTAGCACTTGCTTTTCCTAAACTTCCAAACATCGGTCTATACATATTTGGTTCTGGTGTTGGAATTGAAGCATTACTATCACCCATCATGGCAGTTGCTATAAATCCACCTTTTAAAACTATTTCAGGTTTCACTCCAAAAAAAGCAGGTGTCCATAAAACTAAATCTGCCATTTTTCCAATTTCAACACTTCCAACTACCTCATCAATACCACAAGCAATAGCAGGATTTATAGTATATTTTGCAACATATCTTTTGATTCTTTCATTATCACTTTTTTCATCATCGCATACTGCACCAAAACTTAAAGCACCTCTTTGTTGTTTCATTGAATCAGCTACTTGCCAAGTTCTTATTATAACTTCCCCTACTCTTCCCATAGCTTGAGAATCTGAACTTGTTATTGAGATTGCTCCAATATCATGAAGTACATCTTCAGCCGCAATTGTTTTTCCTCTAATTCTACTTTCAGCAAAACTTACATCTTCTGCAATTTTTGGACTTAAATGATGACAAACCATAAGCATATCAAGGTGTTCTTCAATTGTATTTTTTGTATATGGTAAAGTTGGATTTGTACTTGATGGTAAAATATTTTCTAAACCAGCAACTTTCATAATATCAGGGGCATGACCACCACCTGCACCTTCAGAGTGAAATGTATGTATAGTTCTATTTTTAAAACTATCAACTGTATTATCCACAAAACCTGATTCATTTAAAGTATCTGTATGAATTGCAACTTGTACATCATAATTATCTGCAACCTTTAAACAAGTATCAATAGCATTTGGAGTACTTCCCCAATCTTCATGAAGTTTAAGCCCCATAGCTCCTGCTTTTATTTGCATTTCTAAGGCTTCATAGCTTGAACTATTACCTTTTCCCATAAAACCAAAATTCATAGGAATATCATCAACACTTTGAATCATTTTTGATATATTCCATTCACCTGGCGTACAAGTTGTGGCATTTGTTCCTGTATTTGGACCAGTTCCACCACCAAGCATTGTTGTAACTCCACTATTTAAAGCTTCAGTTATTTGACCTGGACTAATATAGTGAATATGTGAATCAATTCCACCTGCAGTGATAATCTTACCTTCAGCAGATAATATCTCAGTATTTGCACCAATTTCAAGTTCAGGAGTTATTCCATCACATAAATTTGGATTACCTGATTTTCCAATAGCTTTTATAAGTCCATTTTTAATACCAATATCAGCTTTATAAATCCCCGTATAATCAATAATCACAGCATTTGTAATAATTAAATCACAAGTATCAGTTGCCGTTGGACTTTGAGCCATACCATCTCTAATAGTTTTACCACCACCAAATTTTGATTCTTCACCATAAATAGTGTAATCTTTTTCTATTTTAGCTATTAATGAAGTATCAGCAAGTCTAAATCTATCTCCCGTTGTCGGTCCATACATTGAAGCATATTTTTCTTTTGTAATCTTCATTTTACTCTCCTAAAAACTTCACTAAATTTGTCATAGCATTTTGTTTTGTAGTTTCATCATCTAAAAAACCTTCAACTAAACCATTAAAACCACTCATATATCTTTTACCTGTAAACTCAACTAAATTAATTTCTTTACTTGAACCTGGTTCAAATCTAACAGAAGTTCCAGCTGGAATATCTAATCTTTTTCCATAGGCACTTGCTCTATCAAAATTCAGTTCTTTATTTACTTCAAAAAAATGATAGTGAGAACCTATTTGAACAGGTCTATCCCCATCATTTTTAACTTCAATAGTAGTAATTTCTTTATCATCATTTAATGATATTTCACCCTCATCTATGAAATATTGACCAGGAATTAACTCATTTTTATCATAAGGAATTGGATTATGAACTGTTACAAGTTTTGTTCCATCATTAAAAGTAGCTTCAACTTGAACCATGTGCATCATAGAAGCAACTCCACTCATCACATCATCTTGTTTTAAAACCTTTGTTGCATCTACCATAAGTTGGGCTACACTTTTACCATCTCTAGCACCCTCAATAATATATGAACTTAAAATTGCCACAGCCTCAGGATAGTTTAGTTTTACACCTCTATCTTTTCTTTCCATTGCAAGTTTTGCAGCTGTATAAATCATAAGTTTTTCTGACTCGCGATTTGTTAGAAACATTTTCTTTCCTTCATTTTTATTTTTATTGCTTACCTAAATTAAAACTATTTTTATTTAAAGATTTTCTATATAAATCCCAAACTTTTTTAACCTCATTTTTTAGTAAAAACATATTTTTTCCACTTAGTGAACCAATAATAATCTCTTTGTTTCTACTAAATGTAAAACTTTCAAACTCTTTTGAGTGAAGTTCATCTAAGAACTTATCGTTATTAGAGTTTCTAATATAAAATTTTGCAAAAATTGAGTTTTCACTTTTTTTTCTAGTTATGTAATTTTTGATTTCATAACCTGATAAGTCAAACTTTTCAATATACTCTAGTTTAGAACCTTTAAAAAAACTATTTTTTATCTTTAAAGATGAAAATTCAAAATTCTCATAACTTCTTCCATCTGTTAAAATGTCTACATAAAAAAAAGTAGATGATTCATTAAATTTAAGCCTAAAAGTTTGAATAAGTTTTGAGTCTTTGTATAGTATTAATTCATCATTTATAAACTCTAAGTTTGAGTCTTGAAGTTCTATATTTATGTAGTTTACACCATACTCTTTTTTAGATTTATATATTTTTGTAGCTGATTCTGTTGTGAGTATTAAATTAGAATTTTGTAGTTTAAAGTTAGTTTTTATTCTATCTTTAGGAAAAATTCCTTCCCCTATATTTAGAAGTTTGATATAGTTTTCATTGTCATTAAAATGATAATGCCTAGATGGTAATTTTAGTTTATTTAAACTAAATTTATCTTCCTCAAAATTAAAATTAATACTCATAACTTTCCTAAAAATTTAACTAATACAATTCTAACTAATTGCATCAGTTTATTTTTTCTTCACCTATATAAAATATATACAGATTTTAAAGCTGAGTTTTACATTTTTTATTTAAAAGCAACACTAAAACAACAATTGTTAAAAATATGGTAAAATATGGTAAAGGAGTTTTTATGACTAGAAAAATGACAATTACACTTGAAGAAGAATTATTAGCATCACTTGATAATGAAGCATTAAAAAGTGGTAAGAAAAAGACACAGATTATAAGAGAAGCTTTAAACTCATATTTAAATATTAGCTCAAAAGAAGAAAAAAGAAAAGCTTGGGAAAAAGAAAATAAAAAAGCAATTGATACATACAATAATATGGTAGAAAAAGATGGTTTAATATTAAAAAGTTCTAGGATGTTTTAATGGCTCAATTTGATGTATATAAAAATGAAAATAATTCAACAAATCAAAGAGTACCTTATCTTCTTGATGTTCAAAACGATATATTAAAATCATTAAAAACTAGAATTGTAATTCCATTAGTTAGAGATTTAAAAGGTGTTCAAGGTCTTTCTAAAGAGTTTATAATAAATGATGAAAAAGTCTATCTAACAACAGCTCAAATGGGTGCTGTTACACTAAGTGAGTTAAAACAAAAAGTCCTAAGCTTAGAAAATGAAAAAGAAGAGATTAAAAACTCAATTGATTTTTTGATTTATGGATTTTGAAAAAATTTCCCAATGAAAATTGGGAAATAAAATGAAGATTTAAACACTCATATACTTTGTAATAATATCATCACTTAAGTCTTTAATTTCACCATTAGCAACAACACTACCTCTATCTAACACATAAAAATCATCTCCGTGTCTTCTTGCAAATGGTAGTTTTTGTTCTACTAACATTACTGTCATTTTCTCTTCTTTAGTAAGATAATCAATAACTTGCCCAATTTGAGCTACAATATTTGGCTGAATACCTTCACTTGGTTCATCTAGAATTAAGAAGTTTGGGTCTATACATAAAGCTCTACCAATAGCAAGTTGCTGTTGCTGACCACCTGATAAATCTCCACCTTTTCTATGCCCCATATCTTTTAGAACTGGAAATAAATCATAAATTTTTTCAGGTACTTTTTTGATTTTATTTCTATTTGACAATACACCTATTTGAAGATTTTCTAAAACTGTAAGTTGAGAAAATATCTCTCTTCCTTGAGGAACATAACCAACAGCAATATTTGCTCTTTTATGATCAGGTAATTTTGATATATCTTGACCATCAAACATAATTGCTCCATCTTTAATAGGAAGTAAACCCATAATAGCTTTACTTAAAGTTGTTTTACCAACCCCATTTCTTCCCATAACACATGTACATCTTCCAGTTTTAAATTCTAAACTTAAATCCCATAAAGTATGACTTTGTCCGTAATATTGATTTACTTTATCTACTTTTAACATCATTACTCTCCTAAGTATACTTTTCTTACTTTTTCATTGTTTTGTATTGCGTCCATTGAACCCTCAGCTAAAACAGAACCCTCATGTAATACTGTAACTTTTTTAGCGATACTTCTAATAAATTCCATATCATGCTCAACTACAACAACTGCATTATCTTTTGCTAGATTTGTTAAAATTTCTGCAGTATTTTCAACTTCTTGTGGTGTCATACCAGCAACTGGTTCATCTACAAGTAGTAGTTTTGGTTCTTGCATAATTAACATTCCAATTTCTAACCACTGTTTTTGACCATGAGAAAGAATTCCTGCGTCTTGATATGCTAAATCTGTAAGACCAATAAGTTTCATAGTCTCTTCAATTTTTCCTTTTTGTTCACTACTTAATTTTGAAAAAAGAGTTTTGAAAAATCTCTTATCATCTTTCATAGCAAGTTCAAGGTTCTCAAAAACTGAATTATTAGCAAATACAGTTGGCTTTTGAAACTTTCTTCCAACTCCAATATGTGCAATACTAGGTTCATCCATAGCAAGTAAATCTACAGCTTCTCCAAAAGTAACATGACCCTCATCTGGTTTAGTTTTTCCAGTTACAACATCCATCATAGTAGATTTACCAGCACCATTTGCACCAATAATACATCTTAATTCACCATAATCAATAGAAAAACTTAAGTTATTTAATGCTTTAAAACCATCAAAACTAACACTAACACCATCAACTAAAAGGATTCTATCTCCTTTTTTTAGGTCTCCTATATTTTGTTCATTTTCGTGTTTTAATAACTTCATTACCTACGCCTTTTTAACTCTTGAATTTATTTGTGAAATTAGTCCTACAACACCCTTTGGTAAATATAAAGTTACTAAAACAAATAAAGCACCTAATGCATATAACCAAACTTCAGGAAGTGCTGAAGTAAAATATGTACTCGCAAAACTTACAATTATTGCTCCAATAATTGCTCCATATAAAGTACCTCTTCCACCAATTGCAACCCAAATAACAAGCTCAATTGAAAATAATGGAGAAAATACACCTGGATTAATAATCCCAACTTGTGGTACATATAAAGCACCTGCAATTGCTGCTAATATTGCTGAAACAACAAATATAAATAATTTATATTGTTCAACTTTATATCCTAAAAACCTAACTCTACTTTCAGCATCTCTAATAGAAATTACAACTCTTCCAAGTCTTGAGTTTATAATAAATCTACAAACTAAATACCCTAAAACTAAAGCAATAAAAGTGATGATTAAAAGTCCAACTCTTGTGCTATCACTTGATAAATCAAATCCTAAAATATCTTTAAAATCTGTAAGACCATTATTTCCACCAAACCCCATGTCATTTCTAAAAAATGCCAACATAAGTGCATATGTCATAGCTTGAGTGATGATTGACAAATAAACCCCTGTAACCCTTGATTTAAATGCAAACCATCCAAACACAAAAGCTAAAATTCCAGGAATTAATCCCACCATTAAAAAGGCAAATAAAGGATTATCAAATCCATACCAAAACCAAGGTAGTTCTTGTAAATTCATAAA
>CAKZOX010000145.1 GCA_937138295.1 uncultured Campylobacteraceae bacterium | reverse complement strand
CCCTCAATTAAATCAATATCTCTAGGTGATTGTGGACCAAAACCTTTACCAGCCGTATTTTTCTCTAACATCGCTCTTTGTTTCTCAATTCCAGTTGAACCCCCGTGTTCAAACATACGAGTTGCAAAATATAAGACAATAAGTGCCCCTAAAAGCATAAATAGTATTTTTTTCATTTTCTTTCCCCTTGAATAATGTAAATTAGTTTTTATGTTATTTAATTAAAGATTATATTTTGTTTAGGGATAGATTAGTGTTTGTGTTTTTAAGTTTAGGTGTATATATTTGACTTCATATCTCATTTAGAATATAATTTATCCCATATTCAAAATATTTTGATAAAAGAGATAAAATGCAAACAAAAGAGAACATTATTAGTTTTTTAAAAGAAAATAAACAAATAATTCAAGAAAAATATGCTGTAAATAAAATTGCACTTTTTGGAAGTTTTGCCCGTGGTGAGGCTACAAATGAGAGTGATATTGATATTATAGTTGATATGAAACCATCATTTGATAATTTTTTTGATTTAAAGTATTTCTTAGAAGATGCCTTTAAAACAAAAGTAGACTTAGGCAAAGAAAAAAACTTGAGATTATTAGTAAAAGAGCAGATAAAAGATGAGATAATTTATGTCTAAAAGAGATGTTCTATTTTTAGACTGTAAATAGTTTGTCAATATACTTAGGTCGAAAGTTGTCCAACTATGAAGCCAACAATCATATAGGGAATCGAACCCCAACAAACTACTCCTGTCGACCTAAATATACATTAAACATTATAGTGATTACTTTCTCTTTATCATAATATAAATCATATCAAACCTATGCTACCATCTCAAATGAACAATAAACACAAAATCCTAAAAGATATTTTCGGACATGATAACTTTAGAAGCTTCCAAGAAGAGGTTGTTGATAATATAATCAACAAACAAGATGTATTGACCATCTTACCAACAGGTGGTGGTAAATCACTTTGTTATCAACTTCCAACGCTGCTTATGTCGGGAGTTACTGTTGTAATTTCTCCTCTTATTGCACTTATGCAAGACCAAGTGAAAGCTTTAAATGACTTAGATATAAAAGCAGAGATGATTAGTTCTTCACAAACAAATGATGAAAACTCTTTTACTATGCAAAAGCTTTTGAGTGGGGAATTGAAGTTTATTTATGTAGCACCTGAACGCTTTACTTCAAATGAGTTTGTTGGTGTTTTACAAAGAATAGATATAAACTATTTTGTAATAGATGAAGCTCACTGTGTATCTGCTTGGGGTCATGAGTTTAGGGCTGAGTATAGAAATCTTGATAGATTAAAAAGATTTTTCCCAAATACTTGCATAGCTGCATTTACAGCAACTGCTACAAAAAAGGTTGAAGCTGATATTGCTTCCTCTTTGAATTTAGAAAATCCAAAACATTTTAGGGCTAAAACAATAAGAGAAAATCTTGGTATCAAAGTTGAACCTCGTATATCAAATGGTAAAAATCAGATTCTAAATTTTCTAAAAACTCACAAAGGTTTATGTGGGATTATTTATACTTTTACTAGAAAAGAGGCTGAAAGTACGGCTTTATTTTTGAGTGAGCATGGATATAGTGCAAAGGCTTATCATGCGGGACTTAGTCCTAAAATCAAAGATGAAGTTTATGATGCTTTTGTGTATGAAAAGATTGATATAGTCGTGGCTACTATTGCTTTTGGTATGGGAATTGATAAGTCAAATATACGCTTTGTAATACATACATCTTTGCCAAAAACACTTGAAAATTACTACCAAGAGATTGGTCGGGCTGGGCGTGATGGTGAGATGTCTTATGTATATTTACTTTACTCAAAAAGTGATGAGGTGAAAAGAAAGATTCAAATAGAAGAAGCCATAGATAACTCATACAAACAAACAGGACTTGATAAATTAGAGTCTATGTATAGATATTGTGTTAGTAATAATTGTAGACATAAAATGATTGCTTCTTATTTTGAAGATGAGATTGATGAGTGTAAAACCTTATGTGATAACTGTACAAAAGGTGAGGTTGAATTAGTTGATGTGAGTGTTGATGCACAAAAGTTTTTGAGTGCTGTTTACAGAAGTGAACAGCGATTTGGACAAAATCATATTATAGATATTTTAAGAGGTTCAAAAAATCAAAAGCTTTTAGAGTTTGGTCATGATAAGCTAAAGGTTTATGGCTTAGGTAGTGAAAAAAGTAAAAATGAGTGGGTAGCAATCGCTGATAAATTAATAGATATTCAAGCTGTAACTTTAGGAGAGTTTAGAGTAATAAAATTAAATGCTCTAGGAATGGAAATCCTAAAAGGAAATGAAAAGCTTTTAATTGATTCAGATAAGTTAGGAACTGCTATAAAACAAGAAGAGTCACAAGAGGTATTATCTTTTGATGAAGAGTTGTATGAAAGATTTAGAACCTTACGAAGAGAAATTTCCCAAGAGCATGAAGTTCCAGCTTATGTGATATTTGGAGATAAAAGTCTAAAAGAGTTTGCTTCAAAATTACCAACTACAAAAGAAGAGATGTTGGAGATAAATGGAGTAGGGCTTGTAAAGTTTGAAAAATATGGAGAGGCTTTTTTGAATTTATCTAAAGATATCAAAGAAGAATTCAAAGAAAAATTAGAAAATAGAGCTCCACTTAAAAAACTTACAAAGACTTATTTGGATAGTTTTGAATTAATTGAAGAGGGTAAAACTCTTGAAGAAATAGCACAAATTAGAGATTTGGGATTAACATCTATTCTTAGTCATATTTCACTTTTAGCTGAACATGGTAAAATATCACAATCAAAAAAACAAGAACTTTTAAAACCTTTAGAAATTCCAGATGAAATAAATCAGTGGATAAAACAAGGTTTGGAGTATGAGAGTTTAAAAGAGTTAAGACAATATTTGTATTTATATGAGTACTTAAATAAGGAAAACAGTTGAAACAGTATTTGGATTTATTACAACACATTTTAGACAATGGTGTGACAAAAGAGGATAGAACAGGAACTGGTACAAAATCAGTTTTTGGATATCAAATGAGATTTGATTTAAGTGAAGGTTTTCCTTTGGTTACTACTAAAAAAACACACTTAAAAGCGATTATAAGTGAGCTTTTATGGTTTTTAGAAGGAAGTACGGATGAGAGAAGATTGGCTGAACTTCATTTTGGTGAGAATAGAGAAAATTTAATTGGTAAAAAAACTGTATGGACAGCAAATGCTGATGCTCAAGGTGTACAATTAGGTTACACAAATACAGATACTATAAAAGAGTTAGGTCCTGTTTATGGAAGCCAATGGCGTTCTTGGATGGCAAGTGATGGGAAAGAGATTGACCAAGTTAGTGAATTAATAAATCAAATCAAAACAAATCCAGATAGTAGAAGACTTATATTATCAGCTTGGAATGTGGGTGAGATTGATAAGATGGCTCTTCCTCCTTGTCATACTTTTTTCCAATTTTATGTGGCAAATGGAAAACTATCTTGTCAACTATATCAAAGAAGTGCAGATATATTTTTAGGAGTTCCTTTTAATATTGCTTCTTATGCACTTTTAACTATGATGGTAGCACAAGTTTGTGATTTAGAAGTAGGGGATTTTGTTCATACTTTTGGAGATGTACATATTTACTCAAATCATATTGAACAAGTAAATTTACAATTAACAAGAACACCACATAAAAAACCAACAATGAAAATAAATCCTAATATCAAATCAATTTTTGATTTTAAAATGGATGATTTTGAGTTATGTGATTATGTTTGTGATGAGCCTATAAAAGCTCAAATGGCTGTATAAGGATTAAAAATGAAAATATCAATGATAGTAGCATACGGTAAAAACTGGGAAATTGGACTTAATAATCAAATGCTTTGGCATATAAGTGAAGATTTTAAAAACTTTAAAACTATAACTTCAGGTCATCATATTTTAATGGGAAGAAAAACTTTTGAAAGTATTGGTAAACCTCTTCCAAACAGAACTTCAATAGTATTATCAAATAGTGGCTTTGAGCATGAGGGTGTTCATACTTTTAATGATGTTCAAAAAGCTTTTGATTTTGCAAGACAAGCAGGTGAAGAAGAACTATTTATCATAGGTGGGGCAAATATTTATGAAACACTTTTCCCTTATGTTGATAAGATGTATTTAAGTGAAGTTGATTATGAGGGTGAGGCTGATGCTTATTTAAAAGAGATTGATTTTTCATCTTGGGATTTAGCTGAGCAAAAAGATTATGAAGCTGTAACTTTATATGATGAGGTTAAAAGCCCAGCTTGGAAGTTTAAGGTTTGGGTTAAAAAAGATTAATATTAATTGATTTGAATCATAATAATAGCTGTAGAATTATTTTATAATCTTATAATTAGATTTTAAAATGGAGTATATAATGAATAAGATTTATGGTACTTTGATATTCTTTTTTTATTTTGTAAAATATCCTATTATTATATATTTAGCTATTTCATTTTATTTAGATATAAATAATTCAATAGTTATGTATTTATTAGGTTTTATTTCAATTATACTTATTTTAAAAGATTTGTTTTTCCCTTTAAATAAATTATGTGGTGATAAGAATGATTAAAAAATATTTATCAATACTCTTTTGTTTATCTACTTTATCTTTTGCAAGCTCTTATGGAGAGTTGCTTTTTAATGGAAACTGTATAACTTGTCATAAAACAGATAATTTAAATAAATCAGCTCCAACAGTACAAGAAATTCAAAAAGAGTATAAAAATGCATTTGCAGATAAAAAAGAGTTTGTAGATTATATGACACACTGGGTACTAAGTCCTAAAAAAGAAACATCTTTAAT
>CAKZOX010000144.1 GCA_937138295.1 uncultured Campylobacteraceae bacterium | reverse complement strand
AATTTTACACTTGCTTCATTACCAGGAATAACTTGTCAATCTATTCTTAATTTTGAATCTTCTTTGACTAATACATCAATCATTTTATCAAAGTCTATTTCTCATTGTACTTTCCCAGCTTCAATAAAATCTCATATTTTTTGACCTACATTTTCAACATTAGTATCTGTAATTTCTTTTAGAACTTCTCTATCAGAAGCAGTAATTCTACCGTCTTTTAATCTTTGTTGAATTTCAGGAGTAATTTTTTTTGCTATTTGTTTATTTTCGTTTTTAGTAGGTTTAAGAAATTGATTTATTTTAGCTTCTGATTCTTTTTTTAGTTTATCTATTTTAGCTTGTTCAGATTTACTAATCCCTCATACTCTACCTAGTTTTTTAAATAGACTTGTTACAATAGTTGCAGCAAGTGCTGGGTCTTCTTGTATAGCCTCATTTGTTGCTTTAATAACTCATTTTTCTTCTATTTTAGCTTTTACTTTTGTAGCTCATTCTGATATAGCTTCTTGTATTGCCTTATCTCATTCACTAGATTCAAAAAACCTTCATAATAAAGGGTCATTTTCTAATCCTTTCATTGTAATAGCTTTTATAGTAGCTCATAAATTACCTATAGCTTCAATAGGACTTCATACAACCTCTACAACTTCTCAGAATGCTTTTTTTGATGAAGGTATAAAATTTTCAGCAAGTTTACTTTCTTCTGTAAATGGTAATTCACTTCAAGTAGCTTGTGTTACTTCTCCTCTTGCTTCTTCTTGTATCTTCTTTCAAAAGTTAGTAACTTTATCAGATATAGAGTTTTCAAGTACATCAAGTGTTTCAGGAGATTTAGTAGATTCAGGAGTTACAACTTCTTCTTCAATTTGATTAGCTCAAAATTCATCAGCTTGTCTTAATGTTCTCTCTGCAAGTGATTGTTGTTTTTTTACCTCTCAACTTCTTGACTGTTGTATTAATCTAACTGCTCTATCTTGAGGTATTCATCTTTTAATGAGTTCTCTAAATTGTTGAGCTTCTTTTGTTGCTGCCATATTTTTATAATTTAAGTATTAATTTTTAATAAATTACCTTCTTCAGCTCTTCTATTTTGCAAACCTCTTATAACCTGGAGTTCTCAAGTTTTAGGATTTCTTGCCTTATTATGAGCCATTAGAGTTTTTACTGCTCTATCTATATTACCGTTGTTTATATCATCTATAATACTTTTTCAAGTAGATTTCCATATATTCGGTCATAAATTAAATTCAAAACTTGCTAGAGCTGTTTTCTGTGCTTCAGATAATGGTACAGTAACTAATTTTGTAAAATTGCTATGTCTTTTTAAATCTTCTTGAAATACTTTATCAGCTTCTTGTTCTGTAATAGTATCTCATAATTTTACTGGTTGACCGTTTATTTTAGTAGCTCAATATCATATAGTAGGAACTCAAGCAGAATCAAGATATGCTTCAGCTCTAAATCCTTCTTTACTTTTTATAAAGCTAGTTAAATCCTTTGGTCAAGCAGTTTGGTCTGCTGAATTAAAACCTCATAATAGAGAATTTATTTCATCATCACTAGCATTGTCGATATTTTCAGCATTATATTGACTAAAGTTACTGCTATTGTTTAAATAATTTAGAACTTCTTCATCAGAACTATTGGCTCAAATTGGAGCTAAATCATCTTCAGTAAGATTAGATGCAAATCAAGGTATATTATCAAAGTCTAGTACAACACTTCTAGGATTAGCTCATGCTTCTTTTGATAGAGTAATAAATCTACTTGCTCTTTCATCAAATGCGGATTTTCTATTTTCAAATAATGCTTTCGCAATTTGTACAAATTGTTGTCTTTGTTTTGGTGTAAGTATTTCTCAAGTTTCTGCTTTCTTTAATAATTGTAAAGATTGTGCTTTGTCTAGTATACCTGAAGAATTAGCAGCTGCAGCAAATTCAGTTTCTCTTACTACTGAACTTGGGTCAAGTGTTTTCATAAAAGAGAACACGGCAGCCATATCTCATGGTCAAGATTCTTGTCATAAACTTGAAACAACACTCGCAAATTGTTGAGTAGCTTCAAGATAGTTTTTAACAGAAGCACTTGATTCAAATTCTTTTCTTAGTTTTTCTTGTCTCGTGAATTGTTCATCATCTATTTTTCAAGTAGAATCTGTAGATAATCAAAGTATTTGATTTATTTGTTCAGGAGTTTTCCCTTCTTTTAAAAGTTTTCTAATAGATTGTCAAGCAATACTATCTTCTTTTACATCAAAATCCTGAATAATGTTAGCAGCTTGTAGATTCTGTTCAGCAGTTAATCCGGTTTTTGCAATGCTTTCTTCATCTGCTCTTGCTATATCTGCTTTGATTTGTTCTTTTTGTCTAAATGCTTCATTTTCTTCTTCTCTTTTCATTCTAGCAGTTTGTACTCATAACTGACTCAATAAAGTATTTTTTTGTTCAGTGGTAAGATTCGAACTTTCTATTTGAGTTGATAGTTTAGTTACTTCATCTTGCCTATCTAAAGCTCTCGCTTCAAGTATTGCATCAATGGAGCTATCTAGTTCTTTAAGACTAGCAGAAGTTAACTCTTGACCTTTTACAAGACTTGTGAGCTGGTCTCTTAATGGGGCTGACCTAGCCTCTCTAATTCTCGATGCTGCAATATTAGTAATTGCTCAACCTTCTGCTTTTAATCACGCAGATATATTAGCTAAATCTTCTTGTACATTAGCAGCTTCTTGTCTAAATAGATTTCATTGTTCAACTAAATCTCATCTCCCTTCTGCATTTCTTTGTTCTATTAATAATTGCTCTCTTGATTTTTCGCTTGCTACCTTTTGAGCAACTTGTTCTCTAAGAGTTCTTTGTTCTTCAGTTTCAGTTGGAGCAGTCACTGTAGTTTCAGGTTTTTGTATTCCATTAGTAATAGGAGTTTGATTTACTTCTTCAGTAGGAGTTGTAGGAGTCGTAGGAGTTTCTCTTAACTTATTGATATTATCAAGAGTTTCTGTTCCTTTGAGTTTTCAAGCAACTTGCTTTAAAGCATCTTCCCTAGAAAGACCTCAAGTAGTTAATGTGTCTACTTGAGTGTTTAATCTTTTTTTAATAGCATCGAGTTTATTTTTAGCCATATTTATTTATTAGTTTGTAATAGTAAAATCTCTTTTAAATGATTTATTTCATCTGTGTTTCACGACTACACTATTCGTTGAATTTTTAACCTCATCTTTATACTCTTTCATTAATTTCTCATATTTGTTTAATTGCCTATCTCATAGTGTTGTATCTTCTTGTCTTTCGTATGCCTCATTTAAACAATAATAATATATCACATTTTCATAACCCTCTTTTATTTCTAATTGAGTTGACTCATCAGTTGATACAGATGGGTCTGTTTCTAAATCTGTCGCAAATATATTTGCATTTAATTCAATTGGTAATGAATTAGTTACAGGAGTAGGATATAAAACTAATTTAGTTTTATCTATTACCCAATATTCAGGAATATCAGAAGATTGGTTAATATTAACTAATTCATTAAAATCTGGAATTGTTATTTGTTCAGGGAAATAATCATTACTATCAACTGTAACTTTTACAAAAGATACTTTATCAACCGTTGTAGGTATATCATATTCTGCCTGCCCCGCAACAGTTCCTCACGATACAAGAACACCTGATTTTTTTAAATATGTTTTAGACATAGATAATACTTGTTTTTGTATATCGTTTATATCTTCTTTAATAGATTCTGTCTCATCAGTTCAATCATTAAATGTATTTGTTAACCCGACTTTCCTAACAATCTTGTTAAACATTTCTCAATATGTTTTTTTAGCCATAATTATTTTGTTATATGTTATATATGAATATATGAATTTTCTTATTAATAGCAAGAATTATCATTGAACTGTTATAATTGTATTAAATGGCCAGTTATTATTATTTACATTTAAGGTAAATCCTGTACTTGATACAGCAGTTACCTCAAATACAGTTGATGAAGCTCATGCTTTAATAGCTCATATAATTCAATTTTGTGTTCTCCACTGTGTAGTAAAGCTTCAATCTACAAATATACAACCATTTTCTATTGTTCAATCATCATTAATAATTGCAGTTCATATTGAAGCTCATTCATTATTTCATTCAAAAGAAGACTTTATATCGATCCTCTTAGGAGGAAATCATGATGTTACAGTAAAATCTCATGCAGTATACGCTCAGGTCCATCTGGTATCATTATCTTGAAAATATTTTACAGCAGATAAGTCTGGTAAGTTTTTAAGATTTTTATAATCTATTTTCTCTCAATCTCATCATCTTCACGAATGTGAATGTCTTTGGTTAATACTCATTTTTAAAATATTCTTAGTCAAGTAAGTTTTGTGTTTCTTGGATTTGTATCAGATATTGTTTCAGCTCAAAATAGTATTTTAAACTGGACCTTATCTACTCTCTTTCAGATACCTCTTAATATTTTATCAAAATCTACTCAGTCATTTCAAATATCTCAGAGCAGAACATAAGTCTCATTTCTATTTATTCTATAATATATCCTTATATTTCAAAATTCTGATATTTCATTAGTATCGTTAAATAATCATTGAACTCATTGAACCTTATTTGGCTTTCAATTATTATCTCTTAATTCATATACTTGGGTTTCAAAAAATGGTGCTGATGTATCATCTCAAGCTCATGATTCATACATTCTATATTTAGTACTTGAAGATGTCCTATCAATTGTAGTAGTTCCATTATATTCATATCATACAATAAATGAATCTATAGAACTTGTGGGGTCTGTAATAAATAACATTCGAATATCTCAATCAAATTGGTCTATTAATTGTCAATCACTTAAGTTACCATATTTAGTTAAGATGAATTTACTATTTGTGTCAACTCTATCATATATATAAATTCCGTTTTTAGGAATAGCAAACATAAATCAGTTCTTATATCTTCTTACTGCTGGCTTCCTTGTTTTTGATGTACTTGATAAATTAAATCTATTATTTGGTATCTTTATATCAGGCTTAAAATCAGCACCATTAAATCTATACACTACTCAATCAATTCAAGCGAGAGCAAATAGTGTGTTTTCTATTTGAATAAGAGCATTAATACCTCATATATTTGATTTTACTATAGTAGATGCATTAGCACTTACTCAATCCCATTCATAATAATTTCCTGATTCAGTTCATAATGCTAATAAACTACCTATAACTTCCATACTGATAATAATTTCACCTTCAGGTAACATAAATTTATCTGAAGTAAATACCCACAATGTAGGGTCTGAAGGAGATGAAGCTCAATCTAATTCAGCTAATAAGTTACCATCAGATATATATAATCTGTTATTAAATATTTTGAAGAAATGAGGTTTATCAGATTCTCATACATCAAATGCATTCGTTCCACTTCCCCATGTAGGATTGTCAGTAAATCAACCTGCAATAGTTGTATTTGTACTTCTTCATAATTCATCAATCGAAGCATATATTAAATGTTTTTGATATACTATCAAATCTTCAATATCTCAATTATTTGTATTTGTATGCAATAACGTCCATGTATTTGCAGTATTTTCATACCATATTTCCTCGTCTTCATTTCAAACTAAAACCTTGCCATCAAAAACAGCAGCTGATAATGGCCTTGTAGTCATTCAAGTAGTAGTATCATTTTCTAATCTATTATTAATTTGTGCCACTCAAGGTTGTGAAATCATATCAATTCAAACCATATCAACAAAACCGTCAACAGTTTGAGATGTTTCATTATTTATTATCCCTGTAGGGAATTTATCTATGTTTAATAATTGTTTAGCCATTTGTATGTTGTTTAGCTGATAAGAGTTCTCTCATATCTGATTTGATTTTAATTTCTAAATCAGATAACCTTTTATTTTCTTTTTCTAGTACCATTTTTTGCTTTTCTATTATTTCTATTTCTTGTTTATGAATTTGATTCGTTACAATAGATTCATTTCTTAACTCTTTAATATTTTTTTCTAGTGCCTTATGCTCTTCTTCTTTTGATTTCAGTTTTTTATTCCAGTTTTTCTCTTTTTCTTTTAATTCCTCTGTTTTTTGTAATAAATCTGACTGAATTTCATTCAAGACCTTGTCTTTGATGCTTAATTGCCTTTCTAAGGATATTAATTCTTTTTCAAGACCTTGTAGTCGTATTTCTGTTTTCTGTTGTGCTATATGGAATTCTTTTAACTCATTTTCTTTAAGAGTCAATAAATATTGTAAATCTTTTAATTCTTTATTCTTCTTTTCTATTTGTTCAACAAAATCTTTATTAAAGTTTGTAATATCTACTTTATTATTGTGAGTATTTTCTTTTAATATTTTTTCTAATTCTTTTAGTTGTCATTCTTTTATTTTAACTTTATCATTTAATAAATTATATTGAGCATTTAACGCTATTCATTTTTTAGTCATCGTTTCAACTTCTGTTTTTAGTCGTTCATAAGTGAAATTAAGGCTTTTAAATTTTTTCATAAAAAAAGAGTAATGGTTAATTACTCTTATTTTATATATTTTGTCTATAAAATCAAATATTAGTGAGTTGCCTTTAAGTCAGCAATCAATACTTCTTTAGATTTTTCTTTACCTTTATTATCTTCTAAAGATATTTTTCTTTTTTTAGCTAATTCAATTGCTTGTTTTTTAGTAAGTTTATTATATTCAATAAATTCTTTACCCATTATTTTATCAACGATTTCTCAACCTTTTTTATGAAATTCTATACCTTTTTCTGTACAATATGTTCTAGCCATATGAAATGCTGCATGTTCAGCTAAGTAAAAAGGGTGTGATTGTGTTTCTGATTTTTCAATACAGTAATCTACTGAATCCCATTTAAAGTCAAAATCTTTATCTAAAATATTTGTTATACTTGTTGATTTCGTTCTTTGTGCTCTTAATTCTTGTTCAGTCATAGACATAATTGCTTGTCTTAAGTTATAATATGGAGACTTTTCAGTCATAGTAGAGAGCCGAAGCTCTCTAATAATTAAGCATCATTACCAGTTGATCTAAGTACAGATACAGCAAACACATTGTCCGCAGTAGCATTAGCAGCAAGAGTTACAGTAACAATACCAGTAGCACCAATAGCAATACTATCAACGAATTGGTCTTGGTTACTTGTAGCATATGCACCTAAGATTTTCCCACCTACTAAAGCAGGATTTGCAGCAGATACACCAGAAGCAGCAGCAGCCGAAACTGTTACAGCAACTAATTCAACATCTCCTACTTTATCAGCAGCTCATTTATATAACATAGTTCTTTTAAATTATTTATTAAAGTTTTCTTTCTATTACGCAGTGATTGCATTCATATATCAGTTTCTTCTAGGATTTTTACAAATCAAGTTACCCATTAAGAATAAGTGAGATATAAAACCATATTGGTCAGTTGGAGACATAGTAGATGATACATTAAATCCATAAGATTTTTCAGTATTAACATTATATTGTCCTTCAATTTCAGCTGATTTTAACATTACTGGAGTAGTTCCAAACATATCATCAACAGTAGCGAATTCCCAAGTTTTAGTATTTAAGAAGAATACATGGTCTGCAGGACATTTTTCATCTGCAATGATTGGAACACCTTTATAGAATAAAGAAGTGAAACCAGCTTCACCCGCAAGTCCTGAAATAGCAGTTTTAATTAAACCACCTGTAGAAGTATTTGCGTTTGTTTGATTATTAGTAGATGTGAATAATGCTGCAATATAATCAAAGATTGCTTCAGTAGTAAGAATCATATCAACTTTTTCATTACCTGAATTTGTAGACCTTAACATTGCGTCAATAGCTGCAAAAGTAATAGTAGTTGTAGTAGAATCTAAAGTACCTTTAATTGTTGTATAAGTAGCTCTTGATAAACCACCGTAAGTAGCAACATTAGTACCGTCATCACAACCAGCGATTAGTCCTAAGAAATCTTTATTAGAGTTCCCTGTACCATCACCGTATAAAAGAGTCCCGATTCCGTCAGCCATTTCTTGACTAGCTTCTTCCCCTTTTTGAGTTTGTAAGTTTCTAACTGAATCTTTAGTTTTAGATAAAGATAATTCATCACCTGGAAGAACAATAGGTTGTTCATACATTCTAGGAGAAAATTCTAGTTTTTGAGTTGTGTTAACAACATTAGTGTTGAATCTGTCTAATCCAGAAAAAGAACCACCATTTCACGCTGTAGAAGTTTTAACTACATATCTTTTTACATCTGATGTAAAAGAACTTTTTCTCATTCCTAACATTACTTGTAGAATCAAGTTACCTCCTAATACAGTATCAACTATTTTAGGTGCAATTTGGTCTCTCATATTGTTTTGTAAATCTGTTCCGAAAGTCATATTATTTTAATTATAAAGTTAAATCTATTTAAGATTTAAACTATCCCAACTTGTTCATCTTACAAATCATCATGTATTTGAAGTAGAGCCTTTATTACTTCTATTAGTTTGAGCAGCTTTTTTCTTTGCTGCTTCTTTTGCCGCTTCTTCTTTTCATGATTCTTTTGTTTGATGTATCTTTTGGTACAATTCAAATGCTTTTGCGATGTCTCCCTCTGTGTAGTCATTAGAATACTTTAAGATTTCATTTTCAACTGATTTAGTTAAATTAAATCCTGTATCCTTAATAGCTTCAAGAGATTCATCTATGTATCTATCCGCTTCTTCTTCTTCCCTTTTAGATAGTTCAGCTTTTTTAGCATTTTCCTTTTCTAACTGTTCCCTAGTATATGCTTGAATTTCAGCGGGAGTCATTCATTCAAGTTCTTCATCAGTTTTTGGAACACTTTCAAGAGCTTCAAGTCTAGCTTGTAGTTCTTCTCTTTCTTTTTTCCATTCACTTTGTTGTTCTTTCAATTTTTTGTTTTCACTTAGCTTTTCTTGCCATCTAGGGTGTTTATGAAAAGGAGTATCTTCAGGGATTTCTGGTTCAGCTTCTTTTGAAACTTCTTCCTCAGTTCCTTTTGGGTCAATTACTTCCTTAGTCTCTTTAGTATCTGTTTCTTTTGTTTCAGGTAACGAGTCTGAAAAGTTTACTAGATTTTCTTCTTCATTATCAAATTTAGAAAAATAATCTTCAACTTGTGCGTTTGTATCTCCCATTCTTTAAATAGTTATTACGATAAAATTAGTTTTGAGACTTCATTACGATACGGTCTTATAGATAATATAATTCTTTTAAAAACTTTGTCAAATTAATTAAGTTGACCTATTTGTTCTTGTAGTTGACTCATAGTGTCTTCTTGTTTCTCTTTTGTTAATACTTCTTCCTGTGCTTTTTGTGCTAAAGCTCATTCTAATTCAAGTTCTTTTGCTGCTTCTTCTGCATCTTCTATACCCATCATTTCATAACCTCTTTTCTTTGTAATTAATCACGCAGGTAATAATTCTAATGCTTGTGCTTTTTGTGCATTCTTATCCTCAGGGATAGTGCTTCAAGGTTTGACTCTAATTTTCATACCTTCAGCAATATCATCTCTTTTAAATTGCACATAATCTTCTGCATTCCCTTTTCACATTATAGGAATTAGTTGGTCAGTATCATAGAACACTTTAATAAGATGAGCGAAGGCATTATATAGTTCTTCAGATACTTGCTCAATAGCTCTACCAATAGTAGCTTGCCTATCTTGGTCTCATTCTCTTAGTTGTTCTCTTGCAAGACCAGATTCTCCTGCTCCTCAAGCTCTAATCCCTTTACTTGTATCATGAATCCCAAAGATATTATCTATTGAATTTCTAGTGTCTTGTAAATCGTTTGATACATAAGCAGGTAATGGAGCGGCTTGAACATAACTAATAGATTGTCAGTCTGATAAGTTTACACCATCTCAAGCTGCTAAATTATCATTAGCTTCTGCTGCTTGGTCTCAGTTAAATCAAGTATACACTCTTATAGGATTTCAAACAAGATTAGAATTGTCAGCTATTTGTCTTTTCCTATCGTTTATATTATCTTGTAGCGATTTACATAATATTAAAGTAGTTGTCTCATCAATTATACTTTCTCCTATATTATATACATTAAAAGCAATAAAAGGTTTTTTAGGTCTTACAAAGAAGTTATTTTTTGTAGGATTTCCCTCAATTTCTTTACCAAACTCGTCAACTTCTGTTTTTGTTATACCTTCATAATCAAATAAAGGGTTTTTCTTTTTTTCTAATATAATTTCAGAATCAATAGATACTACTACGAATTCATCAGTCCACCATTCGATATAAGTTAGTTTAGTTCATAATTTACCTTGAACTTTTTGGCTAATCTCTTTTTCTTTATCAGGGTATTTATTAATAATATTCTTTGCAGTATCAACAATTTTTTCTCAAATAAACTCTGAATCTTCAATTGTAGTAGCTTCACTATCTAGCATTAATCTAGGAGGAAGTATTACATCAGCAAATATTTGGTCGTCTGATATACCATATTTAATCATACCAATTCTATATATTTGATGCTGTCTATACATTTTCTCAAACTTTTGTTGTAGTTTTTGGTCTTCATATATAGCTAATAGAATTTTTTGAGTTTTAATAGATTGGTCTCTAATTTTTTCCTTTGTATCTCATCATTGTCCACTAGGTATAAATACAATAGGTTTTGCAGGTGTTGACGTAACAATAGGCAAGATAGTTTCCATATCTGTAAAGATTCTATTGTCAGTAACTTTACTTTTATCGTCCATTATATCTTCAGTTCTTTTATCAAGACCATTATAGTAAGCCTTGTTTTCTTTTCAGTCTGAATTTAATATAGTATCGTTATTTGCTGCAATAGTTGTCCATTTTTTGATAAGCGATTTTAACTCGTCATCAGACATATCTAGTTTAAGTTCTTTAATTAGTTCTCAAGTATTAAAGTCACTTCTTTGAGTTGCTTTTGTTTCTACAGTCATGATTTATTTTTAATGTTTAAACTTAGCTCTAAATTTACCTCACTTGAATTGCAAGTCCATTCAAGACGGTGCTGATTCAACTCCTATATTAATCTTTTTTTGTTTTATTGCAAATTGACCTCCTATGTTCTTTGTTTGGTTAGCAATAGCTATAGCCATAACTCTATCGTAGTGATTAGATACTTCTTCATCAAAGTGTGCAACGTTTAAATCTCAGTTAGCAAAAGACCTCATTTCTCTTAGTAATGGGAGTGATTTAATAATTAAAGCTCATTCGTTAAAATCTCTTTGTAAATCAAATAACATTTTACTTTTACTTGTTGCGTTTGTATACCAACCAAATCTATTTTCAGTTCATCAACCTTTTTTATTGATTACTTTTTGAGTTGTTAATAAGTTTCCGTGTCATTTTTCTTGTATAGATGTGATAACAGCATTACCGATACTATTCCTTTCAGGTGTTACTGTACAATCTCAGTAGTTTTGACTAGCTGCAATTAATTCATCTGCTAGCATTCAAGGTGGTATTTGATTACTTTCAAATTCTGCAGCCTGTTCTCATGTATTTATATTGATAACCTGGATAACCGAACTATCTAATCAATATCATTCAGATACATCAGCACCAATCTTATACTCATCTATTCAATTGTATTCTTCCCATATTTTCCAATTACCGTCTCTAACATAATCTAGTTCTTTTGCTCTATCGAGTGCATCGTCTATCATTTCAATATCAAAGAATCTTTCTCAATCTACTAAAGGTAAGTTTAAATATTCTTGTTCAAATATCTTACGTCAGTCTTTATTTAAAGTTCTTTTAATAGATTCTAAACTTGATATTCTCTTTTCTTTTGGTCTGTCTTTATTTATTTCTTCAGCTTCTTTATCAGTGTGAACAAACTTATCTTTCCAAGTGATTTCTCATTCTTCAATTACTGCCTTTTCAAATATAACTCATTCAGGGTTATTCTCAAATTTATCATATAACCACGCAACACTTCAAGTATCACTAATCTTATTACATAGAAACACCACTACTCAATGTGGTGCAATAGCAGGTAACATTTCATCAAAGTGTTCTATAACTTTTCTAGTTAATGCAGTAGACTTCTTAGTGATATTTGTTTCAAAGTCATCATAAACTAAATAATCTGGTCTGTTAGGTCAGAATATTAATCATCTAATAGGTTGCCCCGTTGTTATGGCCTGTACTCTTACACCGTTTGAAGTAAGGAAATCAGATATTCAAGACTTCTTACTTTTCTTTTCAGTCTTATCATTATCGAAGAACAACTGTCCAAAGTCTTTAATTAATAATTCATTTGTTTGTAATTCAAGTGCTATATCAAGTAGTGCATTTTCTGCGTTTCTTTTATCTACTGAACCGTACAACATCATTTTCCTTTCTCAATAACATATTCTTCTTGCAAAGTCTATCTTTTCCCATGAAGTTTTAGCGCCTCATCTAAACTCACAATCTACAAAAAATCTAGGCTCTCAATTCTTACCTAACTTTTGTGCAACCTTACATCTGTCTTTATGAAATTGTGGACTCTTATGAGTAAAATATTTTCTATAATAGTAAATACCAAAAAGATACAAACTATCTCTACATAACTTATATCTACTTTCTTTATCTTGGAATAACTCATAAATGTTTTTATCCATAATTTATATTATGTTATGTGTTAATTATAGTTTAATATTAAATATTCTCTCATTAACTTCTGCAAACTCTTTTACTAATTCAAGCGACACTTTTCTATCATAAGAACTAATATAAGGATTTACAAAGTATTCATTATTTTTTCTATTATGCAATCTTAACCATAAAATTATCCCTTTCTTTTTAAATATCCCTTTTAGTTTATTTAATCAAGGTTTTTCTAATCATAACAAAGAATAATCTATTCTATTGTCAGTCTTCATGTGAGTTACTAACAATAACAAATACCCATAATAAGTAGGTCATAAGTCTTTTATTAATAGTTTATGGTCTATATCTTTATTAATCATTGCAAATTTATAGTTTAGTTTTATATAAACACTTGAGCTTTGTTTTTTACTGATAGTAATATCTAAAACCTCTCAAGTTTCTAAGTTAACATACTTATTTAAGTCATCTCTTGATATTTTTCATAATTTCTCTTGACTTATTGAGTGTTTTTCATACATTTAAGTTATACATTAAACAAATTTAAAAGAGAAGTTTTTGCGAGCTATCTCTTTTTTATTGTATCTTTTTTCTACTCTGAGTCAAATCTATAACCGTTTTTTATACTTTAAAGTAGTATGCTAATTTAGGACTTTTCAGCACTATAATCAACATATTTAAAGTCTGTTTTTATTCTATTCTCTTACTCCTTAATTCAAGTAACTAAATTGACTTTACTATATACTTAAATATTATAATCCAAATGCTTCAATATGTTCAATGTAGTTTTTAGCTAAGTTTTTAGTAATTTGTTCTTTGTTAGTATCTTTGATATAATTTAATGTAGAAATAATTTCTTTGTCAGTTACAGGAGTTTCGTTTTCAGTAGTATTTCTAGCTTCGATAAATTTTAATATTGTAGTTTTCATAATCTATAATTTATTTTGTAAAAGTGTTTGTACTTCTTAAGTACACAAGTATTATATTGTTTTTATTTAATAATGCAAATCTTTTTTAGACTTTTTTATACTTTTTTGTACATTTTGTTTACTTTTGGCTCGGGTTAGCGTTAATTCAAGTACAAAAAAAAGACCCTTTCGAGTCTATCCAAACATTACATCTAAGAATATAATTGCAATTACTACAATTCCGAACCAAGTAATAAATCTTTCGTATCCTGTTCTTTCAATGTATGCTTTCTTATGTTGTACTATTCCGAAGTGTACTACTGAATATAACATATATAATCCAATTAGTCCTAATATAGTTTCCATGTTTTTTATTATTAAATATTATTTCTTTTTAATCTCATCAAACTTTACTTCTCTTTGGAACTCCTCTTTTATATCTTCATTGTAAGCCACTTTAAATGTTAGCTTATCTTTTACATACTTTCACTTCTTTTTAAATATAAATCATTCAGCGATTAGTTCTTCTCATAGTTGAACTGCTTTATCTTGTGACTTCCAAATAATAGTGATAGTAGCTTTTATATTGTCAGGTAAATTCATTATATTAATCAGTTATCTTTTAAAAGGTCTTTAAATTCTCCAGTGTCTTCTACTTCGTGGTTCACATTAGTGTTCTTATTTATATTCTCACTAATTTGTTTTAGATTCCATTCACTAAACTTCCTCTCAATAATCCAAGCGAATCTTTGCCATGCTTGAGGGTCGTCTTGTAATTTTGTAAACAGATTTCTCTTTTGATTTTGAAGTGCTTTTTTATAAAGAGCTAGAAACCTGAAATAGTCAATATTGTTTTCTTGCGTCCCTGCTTTCCATGATTTAAAAGTTGCTTCGCTTATTTGGGCCTTTTCTTCAAGTAGTTCATTACAAGATTCTCTTAATTCATCATCTGTTAAATAGATAACATCATTTTCATTGGTTTTCATTAATTCTTCAAATGCTTCAACGAATCAAGATAACTTACTTGTTCTCCCTCATTGTTTATCGGGGTTTTGGTTTGGATTATTTGGACTAATAATTTTCCCAGTCTTTGATACTTTTGGTTTTATAGTTTCATTTGAGTTATTTGTTTCAATCATATTAATCTATTAATAATTTAAATTTTCTATTAATTTCGTTTAAGTGTTGTTCTACTAATTCTTGTTTTACTTCACTTAGTTCATTACTAAGGTTAGTTATACAATGAGTTTCGTACACTATAGTATTCTCCATAATATTCTATTTAATTTGTAAAAACTCACACCACCAAGCTCACCTACTTTGTAAGTTAAAATCTATTAACTACCGTCTTTTACTACTGCTTATGAGTAGTTAATCCCTAACGAGCTTACAGAGTAAGTATTGAGCCTTTTACATCTCATTAAGGTTTTTATGAAAATAAGCATGCTAGGTGGTATGAATTAGAGGGATTAAAATGAATTTACCAGGAGTAAAAATCCCCTCTGTTGTTAAAGATAGCTGTATTCGAATTAGCTATCTTATGTTATAAGTATACTTATTTTTTAATGTTTATCAACCCAACTTAGCATTAATTCAATTGCTTCTTTTTCTTCTTCAATTGCCATTATTACTTGTGGGCTTTGTATTTCTTGTTCTAGTTCACTAATTAATTTCATTGACTCATCAACACAATCGCTTACTTCTTTGTCGTGGAAGTTGTTCATATTGGTTTATTATTAAGTTTATATTCTTTCATACATTCATCACAGTAGCAGTATTTAATTATTGGTTTGTGTTTCATTACCTCTTATCTAAAATATAAATTTAATTCTTCTTGTGTTGGTTTTCTTAAATCTTCTGGTTTATATCAGTTATAAAAAATATCTCAATCATTATATATAGTGATACCATCTATTTTTATATATTTAATATAATCAGTATAAGAATTATTTCCATAAACTGCATAATCCCCCACCTTAAATTCAACTTCTTTCACTTTCTCAAAGTATTCTGTATTCTCTATTCAAACTGCTCTTATTAAACCCATTACTTGTCATAAGCTTTTTCATTCAACTGCAATTTGTCAAGTTATTTCGCCATAAGAATACCCGAACTCCATTCACTTCTTAGCACCTATAATATCTTTTTTTAATCTGTATGTTTTCATTCTATCCTTTTAAAAAATTAAATATCTTTTCTAGCACTTCGTCTGATTGTTGGTATAGTGGTTTTGTGATGTCGTATTTAGTCACAATTTCTAGTTTTGATTTTGGTGTTAATTTTTGTCATTTTTCTAAACTAAAAATCCATTCTCATTGTGTAATTAAATTTATTCCTTTCTCATTACAATACATCATTAGATGTTTTAGTGATAGAGGGTTTCAGAGTATTTTACAATGAACTTCTCAATATTCATCTGTATCATATACTAATTCTCATCATTTATTAATATAGATACATCATTGGTCTAATTCGGTAAATCTTTGTTTAGCTCATAAGGCACTAAATTCACACCCAAACCTTAACTCCTTCACATCTTTCTCTACACTCTCTACTTCACATAGTATTTCTTGTAATTGTTCTATTGGTTTCATTCTCCTAGTAAGTTAATTAATAATCTACTTCTAAACTTTTTTACTTGTTCTTCATTTGGTTTCTCTCTAATTCCTAACACTTGTTCTATTTTAACCTTAGTAGCTAAACATAGTTCTTCTCAGCTATCTAGTATTTCTTGGGCAAGTTCTTTGTTTTCTTCCCATTTTTCTATTGACCAGTTGTTTGGTATTTCTTTCATAATTATTTTTTTAAATCTTCTAAAACTCCCCATATTACTAATATTTGTATAATAAACACTACAGGAACATATTCTGAAGTTATTCAAGTAACATAATAAAAGAATATAGTAGGAGAAAATGTAAGAATAGTTCATATAATAAATATTATTAATGTTTTCATAGTTAATTTTTAATAATAAAATCTACACATTTATTTATTTCTTTTTCACATTTATCATAGTTTTCTTCTCATCAATATTCTTTTGCTAATATAAATTGTCTCATAGCTTCTTCATAGCAATCTATTTTAAAATATTTTAATCACCTTTCAAAATAAGATTCATACATATATTCATTCATGTTAATATAGTTTAATAATATAAGTTAAAATAATCTATTAATTATTCACCTTAGAACTAAAAATCAAATAAGTTCATATTTGTTTTTAAAATCATATAAGTTTGGCTCATTATCTCAGTCATCCATTCTTATTGCATTTTTTAATATATTTACTTGTATTCAATCATCTCTATCATAAACATTTCACTTTTTGTAAAATCAATTTATTTGTAGTATTTTTGATATAGTTTTCATACCTATGTTATTAATATATAAATTAGTCTAATATTTTATTAACCTTATCTCTAAATAAGAATCAATATCTTTCTTGTAGTTCTGCTTGTAGTTTTTGATAATCAGGTTCAGTCAATAACCTATCTGCTTCACTATCTGCCATGTGTACTGGTCTTGAACCTTCTCTAGTAGATACAGTTATTTCTATTTCTCAATTCTCTCTTGGTCTAATCCATAGTGGTTTCATTTTTCTTGTTCGATTAATTTATTTAAACCTTGTATTATAGCATCACTCATTAATCCTCAATGTTGTGAATATTGTAAGTGAAAATCTCTTTTTATTTGTAGTTTCTGTAATTTACTTAATTCTTTCATAATTTTAATTTCTATGATATTTAACTAATTCTGCTTTTCTTCTTGGTATTAATTCTTTATTCCAACCGTAAACATTCATAATATATTCAACATCTTTCTTTCTACACTCTGATATATGATATTTAAGATTCATTTGAAATCCTCAAGTATTGTACATATATGAAGTTAGTGCTGTTTTTTGGCTATCATTAAAACAATTAGGGATACTATTATATATAGGAGTAATTACAGCCATTTTTCTTTTCTTACATTCTTCTTTTGTTGCTGTTTCTCATTTATAACTTTTAGTCCCGTAACATATAGACCATCTATTTGAATTATTTGCATATCAGTCGAAATATGCTTTTAATCTTAATCATTCAAAGTTTGCAGTAAATTCAACTGCTTGTTTTAAGCCTTGTTTTACTTCCTTAGACGATTCTTTTTCTAAATTAGTTATATCTTTAACTAAATGTTCATAAGATGCTTCCTGTGTTAATTTAACAGCACATTTAATATCTCAATCGCATTCATTAAGTCTTTCAACTCTTGCTTTACATTTATTAGTGTCACAAATATCTGTTTTGTATTTCGGGTCGTTAGCTTCTGTCTTATTAATCATTAATAATAGAATAACTGTTAGAATACATAATCAAATTATTTGCATAAACTTCTTAGTATTAAAAGGTACTTCTCTTTGGTCTATAGTTCTTATTGTTCTTTTCCCTGATATGTCTATTGTTCAAGGTATATTTCTGTATTTGTTTTTGTAGCTCATTTTTTATTTGTAATAAGGTAAATATTTAAAGCTAATCTTTTCCATTTTTCCATTTTTAAATATGATACACTCCGCATACACCTCTCCCCATCAGGTATTGCTTGTATTTCATCTTTTTGTTCATCATAATTGTTTACATTTTACATTCATTAATCTATCAAATTTTTGCGCTGTTCATTCTACTCAACTTAAATGTAAAATCACAACAAATGTAAGTAGAAATGTTATAGTTATAATATATTTCATCTTTCTAAAGGTTATTGATATAATCTAAATCATCAAAACACCCTGCTTCACTTAGTTCTTCTACTTTGTATTCACTATTGTTGTGAATTTCATTACAGTTATACGCTTTTTCTTGTTCAACATAAGCTATTGAAACAAATGCTAATGCTACAACCATTGTAATAACCATTACTGCTAATGCTAATGCATTAAATTGGTTTAAATTATTTTTCATAATGTTATTATTATTTTGTAAAAAGTGTAGGTCTTTATTAACCTACACTAGTATTATATTGTTTTTTAAATAGATTGCAAATTATTTTACACTTTTTTATTATTTTCTCTTTCAATCCCTTCACTAAGCAATCTTCTAAGTACTTCTGTTTTTTTACATTTCCAAATATATCTTAAATCTTCAAGATTTTGTAAGTCTTGTGGATAAAGTGTATAAGTTTTTTGTACGATTTGTCCTTTCCCTTTCTTTGGAGCACCTCATTTATTCTTCATTTCTTTTAATTACATTTTATAATATTTTTTTACTATTGCTTTTGCTTCTTCCATGTCTTTTTTCTTAACCATAGTTAGTAGTTTTTCAGATAGGATTTTACTTTCGTCTATTTTTTTATTTTTGTTTTCAATAGATGATTCCATTATATCACTTCAGTATTCTAATTTATCTATTTCTTCTCTTAATCCCTCAATTGTCTTAACATACTTAGTATTCCAACCTTTAAGAGCTTTGTTAGATTTCTTTTCTTTTGTATACTCATCTTGCCAGTAAGTGTTATTTCTTACAAAATCATCTATTTGTTCTTCTAATAATTCTCTCTCACCTTCCCATTCAATTCTTTCTTTAGCTAGCTGGTCTTCGTGTTCTTTTTTTGATATTTTAGTTCATATTTTAAGCATAATTCAAAATGCTATAATATTTATTATAAGTTGAAAAAATGCTTCAATTGTTAATAGTTCCATAGTTTTTTAATTATAAGTATTATATAAGCTCGTTATTTCACGAGGTTCTATTTTAATTCAAGCACCTATTTTCTTTGCATAAGCTAGTGATGAGTCTATTAAATGAATAGCTTCGTCTTTACTTAATTGTGTAGTGCTTGTTTTATGAGGGATTTTATGTACCTCTCAAAACATTTTAATTTCATAGGTTCAGAACAAAGCAGTGAGTATATTCAGTTTTGTTTCTTCTTTTGAATATCAGAGCTTTTGTCCTATTCCTGTAAATATTTTCCAGTAAGTTCTATTTTGTGCAATAGTTCTTCCTTCCTTACTCTCTACCTTACAACATATATATTCTTGGTCATCTTTCATGTACTCTATTATCTTTTCTTTATTTCATTTCATAATTACCAATGATTACTTGTAAAAGAAGGATTACATCATAAAAGTGTTTTAAATTTTCATAAATAACTTCTATTTTCTATAAATTTTTCTACTTTTTTAAGTCTTTCTTTTTTTTCTTCTAAGTCTCTTTCTAATCTTTTTATATCTTCTTCGGTATTAGAAACTAAGGTTTCAGAAAAATCAATAATATTTATTTCTGAAACTTCTATAATTTTTTCTATGTTTATAGTTTTTATCCAATTATAGGAATCAGACGCTGTTGTTTTATATGTAATTTCATCTTCTTTTATATTTATAATCAATCAAATTTCATCAGTTGGTTTATCTTCGTATCATTTATACGTAATATTATATGCTTTATTTAATTCCATAGTTTGTTTATTTAGTTATTAATTATTTTCCAAAGAAAGTATCTTTGTTTATTTCTCAAGTGTTCACATATTCAGCAATAGCTTTTTTTGCATTAGCTGATACAGTAAATCAATCTTCTCTTATTACTTTTAAGATTTCTTCTAGTGTATTATTTCATGCTTCTACTACTGCTACTAAATCTTCATAGTTAAAGTATTTAGGTTTTGTTTCTGCTGTTTGAGTTGTTGTCTTTTTAACTTCTCATTCCATATCTTCAGGTAAATCTTCTCATCTGAATACATATAATCAAATACCGTGCATTGCTATTGCTTTTGCAAATGCTCTTTGTGTTGTTTTGTTTATATCAAATTGAGTAGCTGCTTCAACTGTTTTTTCTCAATAATTAGTTTGATAAGTATATGATTCTGCTTTCATTGCTTTATTTGCTCCGTTCATAACCGGAAGTCTAACAATATGCTCAATTCATTGAATAGTAACTCATACTTTACAGTCAATACCAAACTTACTTTCCCAAAATGGGAATCATTCTTCGTTTTCATAAATAGTATATGTTGACTCTGGATACATTTTTTTTACTTCTGTCCATGCGTCAGACCAACTAATATAAGTTAGTTTGTTTTTTTCAGAAGTTTCACAGTTAATTTTATTTAACTCTGTAAAATAGTTTTTCTTTTCTTCCATATTTCCTAGTTACCAAATAAAAATTCTCTAAGTTCTTGTTCTTTTTCTATCATCTCATCATTCCATTCTCATTCAGGAATATATCTTTTTTGAATATTAGACCAGATTTGTTTCACTCATTCTGATTCTAAACTTTCTGCGTATTGTTTTCTTCTTTCCATTCTAATTTCTTTTTCTCTTATTTCTTCACTCATACTTACTTGTTGGTCTTTTGCGTTAAAGTCAGTTGGAGTTCTTCTTCCTGTTTCTTGATATTTTTCTAGTTCACTCATACAAATTCTCATTTACTATTAAAATAATCTTCTGATTCCATATAAACATATAAAGTGTCTATTGCTGCTGATAACATATATAAGTTATCGTTTTCTAATTCTGTAACTAATCATTCTGAATCAGTTGTTATAGTAGCTCTTGAGCTAATATCTGCTATTT
Organism: uncultured Campylobacteraceae bacterium; assembly: GCA_937138295.1. Classification (GTDB taxonomy): domain Bacteria; phylum Campylobacterota; class Campylobacteria; order Campylobacterales; family Arcobacteraceae; genus JALRJW01. Next base: position 13,524 of record CAKZOX010000144.1, on the reverse strand, counting down.
GTTCTGCATTCAGTTTAACTGGTACAGGAAGTGTTAATTTAAATGTTTTCATAATATCTATTTAATTTGTAAAAATACTTATAACTTTGGAGTCAGCTAGTTTGAATTAAATCGTTTTAGTTGTCCTTAGTTACAAGTATTATATTGTTTTTTCTTCTAATTGCAAATCTTTTTTGTATTTTTTCATAATATATAAAATTGCAGCATGATTTTTATTGAATGCTTTACCTATTTGTAAATAACTAAATCATTTATTTCTTAAAAATTTATAGCATTCATATCTTCATTGTTGGATATATTTATTTCTTTTATCAGATAATACTTCTTCTTTTAATAATAAACTATATCTACTACAAATACTTTTTAGTTCATCTTCATATCTTAACACTAGGAAATCATCTTTTTGTTTTTTATATATTTTTCGTTTTGCTTTACTTTTTTTCTTTTCTAATGATATGTTTCAAGTATTTATATTATGTTCTCATTTTTCATTTAATTTTATACTCATTAAATGTATATTAGGGTGATTATAATCTTCTAGCAAAAAATGTTGAGCAACTAATCTAATAACATTGAATCATTTCTTTCATATAGTAATTGTAGTTATATCTCGTGAAACATTAGTTTTTAATATTCTTTTTTTTCAGAAAAATAAACTTCTTACTCTTCATTTACTACTAATTTGATATTTTAATTCAAATCATTCAATATCTTTCCAAATTTCTTCCATAATCTTATTTTATTAATATTCCTCTAGGTTTTCAATCAGTCTTTTTAAAAAAATGTTTAAAGTTAGGGTCTTCTGTTCTATAAACTATTTTACCAGGTTCTCCTATATTCTCTACTACTACTTCTTGTATCATTATTTGTTTTTATAAATGTATATTCTGACATAATGTCCTGTCATTTCTTTTTTTTGTTTTGTTGTTAATTCAACACTTTCAACTCTAAAATTAAGCATGTTTCCATTTAAATCCACCTGTAGTTTTTCTTAATCAACTACATACCGCAGAGATATTAGCTCTTCATATTCATGTAATATTGGAAGCTTCTGATGCACATGAATATGTTTTTATATACTTTCAATCAATAGTATATTGATTAATCTTTTTACTATTTGGACAATCACCTCATTTTAATCATACAAAAGGATGATTAGTCTCAAATAAACTTTTATATCATAATTTTTCTTTCCTATGAATGATATTTTCACTATGAGTACACCATTCTAAATTATCGATATTATTATTAGATTTATTTCAATCTATATGATTACATTCATATAAACTATCTCATTTAAATGTAGATAATATAATCCTATGTACAGTTTTTGTTTTCCCTCATAATTGAATAGTTAAATATCATGTTTTTCAAGAAGCGGGTTTTAATATCCTTTCTTTTAAAAATTTTAAACTTTTAATTCTTCATTTATTACTACATTTATATGAACCTTTATATCAAGGTATGTCTTTCCAAATTTCCATAGTTAAATTGTTATAACAAAAAAGAACTCTCAAGGGATATATAGTTTACGACAACTAACCTTTAAAAGCTCTTTCCTGATTATATATAATTATTGTTGTCGTGTAATAAGTATATCTTTTTTTTATAATTTTTCAATTCTTTTTATTAATTTTATTGCTTCATCTGCTCCATAACAGATTTCAGCTTGTGTATTACTACATTCATTTAACCTCTGACACCATTCTATTTGTTCTGGTGATATAGTACTCCATTTCTTTCCTTTCTTGCTTTTAGAGTAGTCTATTTGCCTTTTAAGCTCTATAAATAATAAAGCATTAATATTTAATACTATACAAAAGTCTGGAAATCATGGAGAAAGCCCCATTCTCTTTTTTCTTTTTGCTGCTAACATTGCAACCTTAGGAGGAAGTCATGATTCATTAGCTATGTGCGTAAACATATACTTATTTAATCTTAACCAATTAGCTAGTTTTTCTGATTCTTCATTTTCTAAAGGTACTGTCATATCTAACAATTAAATTCTATTATTCTTTTAATCTCTTTTTCAGTAAGATTAGTATTAGGATATTTTTTGCTTTTAGTTTTATAAATGGCCTCTAATTTCTCTTTTTTTGTCATTTTGGTCAACATAATAATTCATTAATCTGTAAATTGAATTGTTGATGTAATTGTTTTAGTTCGTTTTGTTTTACCTGTAGCTTTTGTCTTGTATCACATCTTTCTTTATCGTTTAAAATCCAGTTTAGTTTCTTTTTTAGATTTACAATTGTAAAAGATATTGCAGACATTTCACAAGCTAGTTCGTTTAATTTTTGCATATTAATTAAATAATGCTTTAAATTTTTGTATCAATGTTTTTTCTCTAATTACTTTTAATGTTCTTCTTCATTTATATTGTATGTTTTTTGGTATATGAATAATTTTAAACCATTCAACATATCATTCTCATTTCTTTTTTGTAAATCTAACTCAGTATTTTTTTAAATCATGTATTCTTCAACCAAACCTCCAGCCAGCAATATTATTTAAGTCTTTATTACTTAACCATTGTCAGTTATCCATGTTTTCTAATATAGTAATCGTTTTTGATTTTTTCATAATATATATTTTAATTGTAAAATTATAGATTCTCGTTATGTATATTTTGTAATTCTTCCTTAGATAAATAAGGTTCAGTTTTAAAATGAGCTTTATCATGGTCAAGTCTACAAAGTGCTATCAAATTTTTAATATTATCTTGCTCGTCCTTCTTGTTTTTTCAGAAGTGGCTTCTAAATATTATATGATGAATATCTGTTGCTCTCATACCACATACTTCACATCTTAATTCTTCAGGATTATCTATTCAATAATATGATAGATAGTTTTTTATATGTTTTTGCATAGTTTTTAAGTTTTATATCTTGTTTCTAAGTCTTATAATCAATATTAGATATGCTCTCGTTAGCTGATATATAAGTATTATATTGTTTTTTATATTAATTGCAAATCTTTTATACTTTACATATTAATTTCTTGTATTCTGATATTTTATTATTCACTCTTTCTTCTACTAGCTTATTAATAAAACTCATTGCAGACTCATCATTTCAGAAGTCTATGTAGTTAATTTTGTAAAGGTCTAGTAAACGATTTACTCTTATACTTAAGTTTTTCATAATCTAAACATCATTTAATAAAATATCGTCATCAAGGCTCTTGTCCTTAATATGTCTTTTAGGTACTTTTATATTTACCCATTGTCCTTTTGTCATATTTTCTTTTAGACTTACTCATATATGTAAGTAGTCTCAGTGATTTTCTATATTGTAGCTCATGTGGCTTTATTTATTAATTAAGTTGTTTAGTCCGTTCAGTTTGTAAATATGTTTGATACTGTAATTCCGTTACTGATTTTCAAAATTTAGTTTCTTGCCATTCTTTAAATATTTTTTCTGCTATTTCTAATTCTGACTTTCTTGTTTTTCTAGCTTTATCTATTATTTCTTCCATAATTTATATATTATTAAGTAAAAACTGTATAATGAGTGACACTAAAAATACTTGGAAAACAAAAGCTATTAAATATCAAATAGGTGTAAATATTAATTTAAACCAAGTAGTTTTTCTTCCTGTGCTTATATCTATCATAATTATTTTAGTTTAAGTAAAGTAATGTCTTTTCAACTATTTATCTTTTTAATAAATTCTTCTTGGTATGAATATAATGTGAAATTATTAATCCCTACAATATCATCACTTCAAGGATATTTTTTACCTGTACATCAATGTAGTCAAAATCATCAACAATCAGGACACCTAGTTTCTTCCTTCATAATCTTTTATTTAATTAGTTTTAATCTGTTATATCACTCTATTTTATCAACAGTTGTTTCCAACCCTAAAGCTACTTCTTTTTTTCTTAAATCCTCTAATATTTCATTTCTTCTCTCAATAAATCTTTTCTCTTTTCATTCTTCTGCTTTTCTTGCTAGTTTTCTAAGGATTTCAGCACTCTTTTCTTTCTCTGCGAGTGTTGGTTCGTTTTTAGGTGCTTCGATGCTTAAATATTGAGTTTTGCCTTGTTTTCATTTTATATCAGAATAACAAATAGTTCTTTGCATAGATGATATATAAAACTCTTTTACTCATTGATTCAAATCTTCTCTTTGCATTTCTAAAAAGTGTTCTATATTCATTTCTACTATAACTTCTTCATTATCCCACAATTTAAGAATTACTATATCTTTCTTATTCATGGTTTTTTATAATTATTTAAAGTAGGTTTATTTCCTAGAAATACTCTCATTCTATTAACTATCTCGAAAGTACCTCTCTTAGTTCTCTCTTTTTCCCATTTAGCTTTTCATTCAGTCTTTCACTCTGTCCAAAAGTTTATAAATTTTGCTAATGTTTCTTTTTCATTATTCCATTGTATTCATAACTCATCTGCTAGTTTACTCATTAGAGTATTATCTATAACAGGGTTTTTAATATCTTGGAATTGTTCAAAAAACTTATCAGCTTCTTTTTTAGCTACTAATTGCCTACTTGTTACTTGCTTAAATTTGAATATCATTAGTCATTCGTTAAATCAAAGGAATGTATGATGTTTCTTGTTAATGTAAGTTTGTAGTTCCTCTTTATTGTATTTTAATTCTAGTATTTCAAACATTGTTAAATATTTTGATTAAAGAAATTCATAATGTACAATTTATTTTGTAAAATGTGCTAAATAATCATTAACACATAAGTATTATATTGTTTTTTCTAATAAAAGCAAATCTTTTACAAAAAAAGCTAGATTAATCTAGGCTTTAAATCTTATTTCTCAATCTTTAATAATAACTTCCGCATCTCATTGAGTATTGTAGTCCTCATTTAATTGTATAACTATACCTTCTCAATTTGAAGATAATGTAATTGAATTATCAACAATTATTTCATCTCAATCTTCTTTATCCATAGATACAAGTAGCTTATTATTTTTATCTATTATTAGTAGTTTATCCATATTTATTCCATTAATTCTAAAATATCAATTCATTCTACCAGTCTGTTATACTGGTCTATTTCTATATGTCAGGCTTCTAGTTCTTTGTCTAGTTATATTATAAGGTTTATTTATACGTTTTCCATTTATCGTTACCTTTCCATTTGTAATAATTCATTAGCAACATTCTATATAACCAATCTACATTATATGCTAGAACTTCTGTGTTTTCCAATCCTGTTGTAATTCATTTATTTTCTAATATATGTTGAATAATATGTATACATTCATGCAAAAGGACATAGTCACTAATATCACTTAAATATAAATAAGCAGTATGGTCATTTCATACATGAGTAATTCAATCTATGCATTCTAATCAAATATCTACTCATTTTTTATTCATATAATCTATAAACTCCTCAGGTTCTCATATAACCCATATGACTTTAAATCCAAATACGTTATTGTAAATATTTATTTCTTTCATAGGTTTCTTTATTTAGTAATTAATTATAGTAGTTTATTTTCTAATAAGTAACTCTTTAATACATAAAATCAAAGAGCTTCTTTCATTTCTGTTTGTCATACATATTTTCAAGTTAGCATCTTTTCAGCTATATTCTCGTATTCTTCAAATTCTTCTTGTGTTACTTCATTATAAGTAACGAGCATTTGTACTTCGTTCATATTTTTTATTTAATGTTACAATTACTACAAGCTTGATTTAGTCAACAAGTACATTTATATAATTCTTCATTAATAAACCAGTCAATATCTGATGTTATACACAATTTTATAGATTCTTTTAATTCAAATTTTTCAGGATATTCTTCCATATCTCATAGTTCCCATAAAAATGGTTTTCTAATTCAATCTTTAGGTTTTATAATAATACAACCTTGGTCTACTATATTATAATCAATGACAAATAATTGCTCTTTATATCCTATAATTTTACCTTTCCATTTATCATTAATAAATTCGTCCATATCTATTAATTCTAACTTATCTATAAATTGTTGGATTTCTTTATAAACTCTATCATAAGTTCTATTCCAACATTCAAATACTTGTACTCAATTCATTTTTAAAGTACCCTCACATTGTTTTCTAACATCATCTCAAGATAAATAACTAGATTTCATATAATTACTTTCTTTTATACTTATTTCAAATGGAGTAAAATGTCAACTAAAAGATGTTTTTTCTCAATTATCATTTATAAACCATCTACTTTCTGTATATTCTGTATCTTCTAAAGATAATTCATATTCTTTATCTCATATTTTAGTTTTTCTCATAATTTTATAGTTAATAATTAAATATTTTGTAGTTTTCAATATTTATCTACATAAAGTCATTTTCATAAATTTACAGATAATACTTTCTTAGTTTTTTCTTTTAGTTCTATAGATTTAATATATCGTAGATCATGTCAGTTTAATCATTCTTCTTTTAATCTCTTTCTTTGGGTTGCAGTTATCATAATGTAGGAAAAGGAAAATAAATTACGGGTATCTAACTAAAGAGTTTATTACATCAGTTACAAAACAATAGATTCGTAAATAAAAACAGCACATCACAACTTTCAATAAAATTAAAAGCTCTGGAATGAGGATTTTATATCTAGCTTATTTAATTCGGCTAGCATCTATCTTTGATATAGCTTCTCAGATAGAGACGACTAGGCAACTAAACCTAGCACAAGTTCCCTTTTGTAAGTATGCCCTATAGCTATAGAGTTCGGCTCTCATTGTGGTTCGACCGTGAACTACTTACTAAATTTTATCTATCCCAAGCATTTCAGTCTAATTAGCTTTTAAGAGGAAGATTTAATCTTTTTAATCTTGTAGTGATAATTTCAATACAAAAAAACACTGTCTCTCACAACAATGTTTGTTCGCAAATTACACCCTTTTACTTAGGCAATGCTTTATTGTGAGAGAATGTAATTTAATTTGTACAGGTATTATATCTATATCAAAAATAAAGTCAAAACTTTTTTTAAAATAAAACCTTTCAGCAATAACTAAAATGTTTTTGACAAATACTTGTCCCGGCAGATAAATATTAGTCAATTTCAGGCTATTTGCAAGAAAAAAAGAGAAATTAATCTCTTTTAGTTGTGAATATATAGAAGAAAGTATCTTTGTACTCTTGCTCTCCTCGATTCTAATGCCACAATTTTCTTGTTATCTTCTATTGTCATAGGTCGATAGTTAGTAAGTAAACATCTTTATTATATTTATAAAACTAATTAAAGCAATAAAAACACACAAAATCTTCACATTGTCAATATACAATTATTCATATTTCCAAATAAAGCCTCCTGCTGTTTTTTCATACTTATCTATTACTTTATATATTGATTTAATATTTAAAGCCTCTATTGCTTCTCTTACACAATCCCATTTTTTAATAAAAATTCACGTATTTGTAAATTGGATAACAGATTTTCAAGTTCAATACAATGGGTTATTTTTTCAATACTTTATTTTTCTATTCTTTCACATTCATAAATATTTTATAGCATGTCTTATATTCTCAGATTGAGTACACCATTCTAAATTTTCTACTCTATTATCATTTCTAATTCAATTCTTATGATTAACATATAACTCACTATATCATAAAAAACATATTGCCACTAATCTATGTATTAAACATCTATCATACCTTCAGTATATTGATAAATTTACTCTTTTATATCATCTACTATCGCACAGCTTTAGTTTTTTCACTTTTCATGTTCTTCTATAATTATTACTTCTTACATTTCATAAATTACTAACAGAATATTTTCATTCATAACCAGGAATATCTTTCCAAACTTCTTTTTCCATATTTAAATAAACAAAAAGACGCTAATCTCCTACAATTAACGACTTTTATATAAAGTATATTAAATACTTGTTGTAGGAGGTACAAATATTTATACCTACATTATATATATAAAAATAAAAAAAGCTAGAATAAATCTAGCGAATTGTTACAACTTTATTACGATTACTTTCTATGAGTAAAAGAGATAGCCTCCTTAAGCTTCGCTTGTTTACGAAACCAGTATTTAGAGTTAAAAGCAGTACGTTTATGTGTTCTATTACGCTTTCTTCTGTTCATAAGCTCTCCTTAGTTGCTTATATATTATATATGAGTTTAAAATTTATGCAAACAAAAAAAGAAGAGGTAATGAATCTCTTCTTTTTTTAGTAGTGCTTTTTTCGTATTTCTTAACAAATATATTATATTGAATTTATAAAATCTTTCAACTTATTTTTTATCTTTTCCTCCTGTCTTGCTAATCAAATCTCAATTAATGTTTTAGTTTCTCAATCATCTCACTCATAATCATTAAAAACTGGCTCATAGCCGTCTTTTGCTAGGTCTTCTAGTATGTTTGTATATTTATTCATATTAAATGTGTTATAATTAATATTTCTAATATATCATATAACTCCAGCATAAGAATGAGAATGAACTCTTATTTTATTGTCTCATTTTCAATCTCAATTTCAACTTCATGTATTTTGGTCTATAATAAATAAACTCATAAGGTCTGCTTCTGTTACAACTGCAATATGACCGTATTTAGTAGGTCAATCAAATATAACTATATCTCATTCATTAGGAATAAATTCTGAATTGTATTCATATTTAATATAATCTTTTCCCCAGTCTTGATTAAATAGAGTTCAAGCATTTCCATGTGGTTTATATGTCTCTCAAAACATTTCTAAACAGTATTGTCTTACAAGGTCAGTGCATTGATACCCATAATACCCATCATAATCAATTACTTTTCATTCCCATTTATCTATAAAATCTTTTAATTTCATTGTTCTTTTTTAGCAAAATAATTATACATTGATACTGCTATTCACATTTTATATGTGGCAAATGCTTTTAATTTAGTACCTTTATAGTCTGGGTGATGTTTTACTAAGTAATCAACTTCTATACATTCTGACCAATCCTCTTTGATGTTCTTTTTAGCATAAGAAGATACATAAGAATTAGTAGTAGCTTTTGTTAGTCACATTATATTTAGTGTTTTTATTAGCTTTCAATTACTTAACCATTCCCAAATCTTTTTATATAGCATAGGCATTTTATGCCATATATGATGTCAGTATTCGTGTTCTAGTATTGATGTTTGTTTGATTTTATCTAGTGTGAAGAAATGAGGATATAGTACGATTATTTGAGAAAATCTATTGTATTTACCGTTTCTTGTAGTTTCTTTTGTACTACAGACAACTTCTACTCATTTATATTCTTTAATCATAAAAAAAGAGTTAATAATAATAACTCAATTATATATGGATTATGTAAATGTCAATTAAGTAACCCCTTGTCTTCTTTTTTTCATTGGGTTTTTTGGTTTAAGTCTTCTTCTGATTCTTTTTTTAGTTCCGTCTGGTTTTTTAATTGTAGGCATATTTTATTAGTAAAGTTCTAAACGTTTTAAATGATAGTTAATCTTTTTTACTTCAGCAGATAATTCATCTTGCTTTTTAATTACTTTCTTGTGATTAGCAATTATTTCTTGATTGCTAGAATATATATTAGAATATAACATTACAGCTATAAATAGTAATATAATTATAATCATCATGTGATATAGTATTCTTAATGAATTCATGTTTATTATTTAATAATAGATTCCCATGCAAAAGTTGCAAGTGCTATAATGCCTACGACTCAAAAAGTCCACATTACTTTAATTACCCAATTTATTTTTGTACTATTTTCCCTATGTTCAGCTTTAGTTGCAAAAGTTTCAGCTTGCTTTTCGATTATTTGTTTAATATCTGCAATACCTTCTTTTACATGTAATTTAATTTCACTTACTTCATTTTTCATAAATTCTATTCATTGATTATGTAAAGCTATATTCTCTTTATTCTCAGATATATCATATCAAAGTATCTGGTCTCTATTTTTAGAGTCGTGTCTATCTTTTTGTATTTTGTTATATATATCTTCTTTTGCTTTATTTAATCTATCTTTTCAATCAGATTCATGTTTTAGTAAGTCAGCTCTTGTTATATGTTCTGACATTTTTATATTTTAAAGTTATTAATTGTAATATAAGGATTTAAAATTGAATGTCAAAAAAAAGACTATTTTCTAGTCTTATTTTGTTTCCATGCCAACCAACCTCAAATCCTTACTCATAAATAGAATAAATTTCTTTTAATAAATCTTACATTAGTATCAATCATTAGTTCATTAAAGCATTGGTCTGCTTGTTCTCTAGTTAGTTGTTGAGTTCTATATAAAAAGTCGTGAAATAAAGCGCCAGGGAGAGTGTCTGTTCACATTGGAGTTCATATAATGTGAAATAGGCGAGGAATTGAAGCTCAATCAAATTCAAAGCCCTTTTTTATATAAACTGTAAAAGGTTTTCAAAAAGATTTAAACGTGTATTCTATATCTTTTAACACAATCCATTTTCTTCCCCCATATAAAGGGGAGATTACTATTGATTTATATAATTTTTTTAAGTTCATAATCTATTTATTTAAACAATATTTATTTACATTGTTATTTACATTGTTATCTATATTAGCAACTCTACTGTACATAGCAACGCCTCATAATGAGAGGATTATTAATGTAGCAACTAATAGTTTAATTATAGTCTTATCCATATTAACTAAATAATGAGTTAAGAACATCATCTATTAGTGTAGATTCATAGTTACTATCTAAGTCTGCTTTTATAGATTCAAATTCAGCAGTTAATGATGTTATTTTATTATTTCTAATAGTATCTAGGGCTGGATATGATACTAAAGCGTTAGAATCTCATAACTGTAACAATTCTTTGTTTATCTCTTCCATTCTAGATACTTTTGCAGAAATTTCTTGCTTTTTACAATTATTTTCTACTTCTGTGGTGTCTCATAGTATAATTCAATTATTATAAGTAAAAGATGCTCAGTTATTTATTAGAAACTTTTGTTCATCTGTAACTGTAAAATCAGTAATAACTTCATCATATTTTTTTTGAGCTAATTCTAATTCTCATTCATTATCTGAAATTCATATAAGAGACCATGTGTTTCATTTTCTTACTATTGCTTCCATAGTTTTAATTTAAAAATTAATCTTGTCCGTAAACATCTATTCTAGTTCATGCTGCCATTAATGCAGTTCAATCAAATGTAGTCAATGTAATACTTGTAACTTGGCTTGTATCTCACCATATACCTACACTTTCATTTGTTTCAAATATACCAGTACTTGATGTATTTCTTCAAGCTGATTGTATATTAAGGAATTTATTTTGTCCTGATAAATTACTTACATCCACACAATGATATTGAGAGGATACATTAGCAATTGGTGTAGCAGCTATATTTTTCATTCTTATGAACGTTGCAGACGAAGCTCATGCAGGAGTTCATCCATTTACTGAATTATAATAACCATAGTTATTTCAAGTATCTCAGTTAAATCTAATAACACCATTTGCTCCTGAAGCAGCAGAATCTGTACTAGGAATAAATATTCTAATTATTAAATTATTTACTGCTGTAAATGTTCAACTTGTTAAACTTGTAGCTGCAACTCATAGATTAGAACTATCTAATAAAGTAAATCCTCCACCTCACCCTCCTCAAGGAGTTTGCCAGTCTGCAGTAGTAGAATCTATAGCAGTTAATACTTGTCAAGTAGTTGGTGCTGTTGAAGAAGATACACTCACTGTTGTTGTAGCACTTTTTAATCAGTTTGCAACTGTTGCAGTTCCTGCGGTTAATCAAGAAGCAGTACCAGTAACATTAGTCATTACTCAACTTGTAGGAGTTCATAATGCAGGATTTATTTGCAATGCACTATCTGCTTTGGTTCATTGAGCTGCTGTCGCATAATCAGAAGAATCAAAAGCCTTAACTTGTGCAAGGTTTGTAACCTCTGAATCCATTAATGCTCCTGCAGCTGTTACATTAGCTGTGTCAGTTACATCTGCTCAATCTTCTACATTAATAAGACTTCTAAAAGCAGGTAAAGTTAAATCTTCAACACTTCATACTCAAGCTGTACTTCTTGCAAGAACTCTATTTGTTGCTATATTTTGTATTTTATCAAGTGTAACAGCATCATTATCTATTTGTGCAGTATCTACTGTGTCTAATGTAGCTAAAGCTCAAGCATCTGATATTGTACTCATTGTTTGTGTTCCTGTATGATTTGCTCTATCTTTTACTTGTGCAATTGTACTCCCTCAATCTTGAATTAGTTTACCTGTTGTAGTGTCGAAGGTTGCAATGTTGTTATTAACTGCTGAAGCTGGTCATACAACATCTCAACTTCATCCTCATCAAGTAATATCAACTTTCATTCTACCTGTTACAGGGTTTATTTGTACTGGCACAGTAACAGATGAATCAGAAGAACTAACTCATAGCATACTTGTAACATGATTTTCATCTCTCTTTGCGTTTGTCATAATGTATTATTAATATTAAACTATGCTTCGCATAAAATTGCTCAATTAGCAGGATTGACTGTTATTGGTAATGGAGTTCCGTCAACCGAACTAACCCCCATTAATACAGTAACATGATTTTCATCTCTTATTGCATTTTCCATAATATTTTAATTAAAAATTATTCTTTGAAAGTTCCTCTTTTATTTTATCCCCAACTCACTTTTTATTTATACTAAACTCTCAAACTTTTTTTCTTGAAAGTTTTTTAATCAGCTTTTCATTCCTAATATAAAAATCAGCTCATTGTATTAATAATATACACAGTAATAAGAAAGTAATCATTTTTTATAAAATTAACGAAATAATTAAACCTATAAACATATAAAAAAATATATCTTTATGTTCTATAAAACTTGCTATAAGGTTATCTATCATATTTTTTATTTAAATTTTATTGTTCCTCAGGCAATCAACCTATCCCTTGTGATATTATAATGGAATCTAGTATTTTTTCAATTTTTCATGGATTATTCTCTGCTATTGCATCAGCAAGTTCAGCTTTTTTCTTAGCAGATACAAGTTTATATTTAGGGCTGGCAACTACTGAAGCTAGTTTAGCTCATGTAGCACCTCATATTGCTGCTAAAACAATAGCTCATGGAGTACCTCATACTGCAAATCAAGCTGTACCTCATATTGTTGCACCTATTCAACCTTGTTGTCAAGCAGATAATGTTCCAATTAATCATTTATCATCGTGACCAGTTGTTCTTTCAATAGTATCATCTAGTACCTTTTGTAGTCCTTTATTAAATGCAAACTCTTTATTTAAAACATCTAAATCAGGGTTATTTTTAGCAAGTTCAGCTCTTAAGCTGTCAGCTAATTTTACTTGTAAGTCATCTTGAAATTTAGTTATTTTATCTCTAGTAACTGTTTTATCAAAAACTACATCATATTTTTGTCTAAGTTCAAGTTGTTTATCAGCAGGAAGATTTTTACCATAAGTTTTTTCTAATTGCCCTAAGAAATTTAATTGAGATTCTAAGAATTTTACACTTGCTTCATTACCAGGAATAACTTGTCAATCTATTCTTAATTTTGAATCTTCTTTGACTAATACATC
>CAKZOX010000143.1 GCA_937138295.1 uncultured Campylobacteraceae bacterium | reverse complement strand
ATGAAAAAACATCTATCAAAACTGAAACTTCAATTTTACACAATAATTTTTCAAGTATAGTTGTAAACTCAAATGTAAACATATCAAATCTAGATATAAAAAAACTTAGTGATTATAAAAAAGAGCTATTAAAAGATATAGATTTAAAAGAATTACTATTAAATAGTGATTTAAACATAAAATATGAAGTTGATAAAAACAATTTGCAAGTAGATTCTAAAAAGCTTTTATTAACAAATTTAGATGTTTATTTAAACAACAAAACAGATATTAAAACAAAAAAGATAAGTCTTGATAATACTAGACTAACTTTAGATAATAAAAGCAATATAAATTTAGAAATAAAAAACTTAAATATAAACAATACAAATGTAAATGATAAGCCATCAATTCTTCTAAAAAATAAAGATTTATCGCTAAATGATATTTCATTAGCATTTAATGAAACAAATAAAAAACTCTCTATTAAAGATATTTTAATCTCTTCACTAGATTTTAAACAAGATAAAAATATTGATGTGGTACTTAATAATTTAAATTTAGACACTTTAGATTTCGATATTAATAATAATTTTTTACAATTAGGAAAAACAAAATTAACAAATGCCAATATAAAATATATTCATCTTAATAAAAAAGATGAAAATCTTAAAAATAAAGATTCTAATAATAAAGTATCTAAAAGCGAAAGTGTAGAAAATAAATTTTTTATTAAAACTGATAATCTAAATATGATTCAAAGTAAACTTTATTTTGAAGATAGAACCCTTGAAATTCCGTTTATAACTGAAATTACAGATTTAAAAGGTTTTGTGTCTAAGATAAATACTCAAAACAATACCATTTCAGATTTAAGTGTTAATGGAGTGATTGATAAATATGCTACAGCAAATATAGATGCAAAAGTAAATTTAAATAATGTAAAAATTTTAAGTGATATTGATTTTAAAATCAAAAATTTACCCATAAAAAGTTTTACACCCTATTCTAAAAAATATATTGCTCAGGATTTAGATGGTGGAAAACTAGATGTTAACCTAAAATATAATATTGAAAATTCAAATCTAGATGCTAAAAACAATGTTGTAATAACTAAGATTGAATTAGGTAAAAAATATGAAGATGAAAATGCAACATCACTTCCACTTGGTATTGCAATTGCTTTATTAGAAGATACAAATGACAAAATTGAAATAAATCTACCAGTTACAGGAAATCTTGATGATCCTGAATTTAGTATTGCACCAATTGTTTGGAAAGCATTCACAAACTTAATTCTAAAAGCTATAACAGCTCCTTTTTCACTTTTAGGTGCGATATTTGATTTTGGAGATGATGAAATAAACAAACTTTCATTTCAATTTAACGAAACTACCATAACACCAATTCAAAAAGAAACCTTAGATAAACTTGTAAAAGTTCTAACTAATAGACCGAATATGGCCATAGAGTATAAACACTTATATAATTCAAATTTAGAAAAAAACAAAATCATAAATGAAAAATATGAAGAATTTATTTTAAATAAACCAAAAAATATAAAAGAAAAAGAGTATCTTTTAAATTATTACAAAACAAAAAATGATGATAAAAAAATAGCTCAATTAATTAAAGATTTTGATAAGAAAGAAAAAGAATTGTTAGAGTTTTTAAAAAATTATCTAAAAGAAAATATTAAAGTTACAAAAAGTGATTTTGAAGAAATTGCCCTTAGTAGAAGTTTAAATATAAAACAATACCTTCTAAAAAATGGTGTAAAACAGAATCAAATTCATATTATTAATGAATTTGTTGAAGAAACTTTACAAAATGACTCTATTATAATAGAATTTAAAGTAAATACTATATAAAATATCACTTGTAGTTATATATTAATTATAAGGATAGATTATATGAAAAACTTTTTTTACTTTGTATTTATAGTAATATTTGTAGGTGTTGGTATCGGAGTATATGAACAAATCTCAAAAAAAGGAAAAGATTTTAAAAGACTAGAGTGTCATAAACAAACTACAACTTTTGAAAGAATATTTTTTGAAGAACCAACTATTAATAGTGCAATAAAAGATTTAGAAGCAAATAACTATAATATTAAATCTAGAATTGAATTTTCAAAAATCATGAAAAGCAATTTAGAAGGTAAAATAACTGTTGAAGAACTAGATGAAATGTTAGTAGATACAATTAGTGAGTATACATTTACTCAAACTTCATCTAATATTAGTGATAAAAAAACTACAATAGATTACTATTTATATGAAAATGACAAGGCAGATTCTAATAAAAAGAATGAAAACGCAAAAAAATATGCTGGATATTTAATGTTTGATTTTAAATACAACAACAAACTTGTTTATAAAATTCAAACTGATTATATGAATATGGATGGTAGTGATATTCAGCAAAGAATGGATTGTGTAATCAAATCATTCACATCAATTAATAAAGGAAAATAATGAATCAAAAAATTTTTAAAGAAAAATACCATATATTTGAAATTGAATATAAAAAAGATGAAATTAAATACAATACTGTAGATGAAATTATAAGTGTTTTAACAAAAAAAATTGAAAATCATCCTGTAATATCTTTTATTGCAGTATTTGATCAATATAAACATACTTCATCTTTAGAAGGTGGAGAAGTTAATCCTGCTATTAAAGCTGCTAAAAATGTAGTATTTTGTTTTGGAAAAGAGTTACCTACTCCTGAAGTTTTAGCTGTAAGACCTAGAAGTATTGGTGTTTGTGAAATGAATGATAAGTTCGTAGTGAACTTTTTAGAAGCTCCTAATGATATGGCAAATAAAACTATGGAAGAGTTTGTGAAATCATTAAAAGATTGATTTAAATCAACTTTAATAACAATTTAGTTATATTAATAATTATAAGTTAGAACACAAGGCATAGTTATGAAAAAAGTATTAATTGTTGAAGATGAAGAAACAAACGCAAAGATTTTAACATTCCATTTAAAATCATTTTTTAAAGAAGTAGACATTACAAACTATAAAATAGATATTGCTATAAATGGATTTGAAGCGTTAGGAATGCATTTTAATACTCATTATGATTTAATACTATTAGATGTAAAAATGCCAAAATGTGATGGACTAAAATTTCTTAGTTTATTAAGACAAAACAGAGATAGTTTATATCAACCCTATGTATCTATGGTTACAGCTATTGGGGATAAAGATTATATTAATTTCTTTAAACAAAAAGGTGCTAATTCATATTTAATTAAACCTTTTGATAAAGATAAAATTATCAAAATTCTAGAACACGCATTTAAAATAAAACCTTCTACTATTTCAAATGAAATAAAAAAAGAAATAGTAGAAGAAAAACTTGAAAACCTAGAAATCACACAAGAAGTACAAACAATTGATAATAATACTGACACAAATGAAGAAGATGATGATTTATTTGAGTTTGACTTTGATTTTGATGATGATTTTGTTACAGATGATGATACTGCAAATGTTAATGAAGCGAATAAAACTCACTTAAAAATTTCTGCAGAAGAGTTTTTAAAGGATTACGATAACTTAGAGTATATATTAGAGGATATTGAAGATATTGATGTAATTTTAGATAATTTAATTCATACTTTAGATCCTGATACTTTAAATGATTCATTTCATCATATCGAAGAGTGTTTAAGAAAATACTCTACATTTTTAAATTCACTGACATCATTTGAAGAATTAGCTACTTCAATTAGTATGCTAAATTTACAAATAGAAAGAACAGATTTTAATGAGTTTGATGAAAAGAAAATGTTCTATGTAATCGAAATAATAAGAAGTATTTTAGAAGATTTACAAAACTGGAAAGAGTTTGTATTTGTTCAACAATCAGCGCAAGATGTATTCTATATTAATGCGTCAATTTTAAGTAATATTATTCAATTAGATAATATCTTAAAAAATAAATAAGCCTTTAAAGGCTTATTTACTACATTTTAAAGAATCTTCTTTAGACATTAAATCTTTATACTTACATTCAAACCATAATTTTTCAGCAGGTACTTTCCAAGACCAATCTAATCCACTATGTAGCCAACCGTCAACTACTCTTTCACCTTTAAAGTTACCATCTTTAGCTTTACCACCTTCATAGCCATCTACTAAAGTCCAAACATTAGTATAACCTTTTTTAGCTAGAGCATTTACAACAGGAGCTGCTCTTGTTGAACCTGATCTACATGTAACAAATATTGCTTCATCTTTATTTACACTTTTTTTATTTAACTCATATACAATTTCATCAATTGCATATTTGTTTTTCTTCATAGCATAACCACCCTGCTTTTGATTATATTTAGATGGATCAACTGTCATAAGTGGAACATGGATATCCATTCTATTTGCAGCTCCTATGAATTTTAATTCACCAGGACTTCTAACATCAATTAAAACAGAGTTTTTATTAGTATCAAGATATTTTGCAGCTTCAGATGCTGTAACATAAAGACCTAAAGTAGTTTTAGCTTTCTCTTTTTTTGGTTCTGGAGATTTTACAATATCCATTGCATTTAAATATGTAGTAGCAGTTAAAATTGCCAAAGTTGTTAATATTCTATTTTTCATTATTTACCTTTTTATAATAATAATTTAAATATTAACTTTTATTATATTAAATTATGTTTAAACTATAAGTATAAGTTAACTTGTTTATATAAGTGTAACTTATATTATAACTTGATAATTTTTGCTCCAAAGCCACCCATATGTGCAGGTGCATCCTCAAAACCTCTAATTTTTGGATGAACTCTTAAATACTCTTTTACAGCATAAGCTAATTTTCCAGTTCCTATTCCATGATAAACTAACACTTCATCAAAGCCAGCTATTAAAGCATCACTTAAAAATTTATCTAAATTATCAATTGCTTCTTCACCCCTTTGACCATGTAAATCTAGTTTTATATGACCTGAATCTGGTTTTTGTATTTTTACTGTAGCTTTTTTAGGAGGAGTTTTTATTTTTGGTGGATTTCCACTTCTTTGAAGATCAGCAAGCATCACTTGTACTTTCATACCTTGATCATTTTCAATGAATGCTTTTTTTCCTTTAATAGATAATAATACACCTTTTGTATTTCTATATTTAACTCTATCCCCTACTTTTAAATCTTCAGGAGCTTCTTGAACTTTATTTGTTTTTATTTCTGTAGCTTTTTTATGTGCAACGTTTAAATGTTGATGAGACTCTTTTACTAGTTTAGCCTTAATAGCTTTTTTAGCTTCATTTCTAGCATCACTATACTCTTTATGTAATTTAGATTTTTCAGAATAGATATGCTCATCAAGTTTTTCTTTTTCTTCTTGAAGATTTCTATTTAATCTTTCCATCTTTTTAATTTCATCTTCAAGTTTAGTTAATTTAAGTTGGTATTCTCTTTCAAGGGAACTACTTCTTTCAATTAGTTCATTTAATCTATCTTTATCATCACCATATACTTCTTTAGCTTTATTAACAACATTCATTGGAATTCCATATCTTGAAGCAGTTTCAAAGGCATATGACCTTCCAATTGTTCCGTGTAAAAACTCATAAGTAGGCTTTTGATTTTCTTCATCATATAAAGCAGCTATTAATTCAACTTCTTCATTTGCAGCCATAAGTGAAGCTAACCTTTTATGGTGAGTAGTAATAATTACTTTTATATCCTTTTGAATTAATTCTTCAATAATTACTTTAAATAAACTTGCTGCCTCATCAGAATCTGTTCCTAATTCAATTTCATCAACTCCTACTATTGCAGATTTTGATGTAAATAGTTTTGAAAACTCTACCATTCTTCCAGCAAATGTAGAAATATCATTTTTAACATTTTGTGGGTCATCTAAAACAGCATTTATTTCTTTGAATGTGCCTATTTCAGTTTTAGATGATGCTTTGTATGGAATTAAGTATTTTGAAAGTAATACAGCACTTAAAATTGATTTTAACATCATTGTTTTTCCACCGGCGTTTACACCTGTAATCATAACAACTGATTTAGAAAAATCAATAGTAATAGGTTTTGGTTCATGTAAAGCAGGATGACAAAAATCAACTAGCTTATTTTGATTTTTCTTAGATGGTAAAATAAAATTTTTATCCCCTGCTTTTGCAAAAAATACCCTAGCTTGATAATGATCAAACCTATCAAACTCTTTATTTATAAACTTTAAAAATAGTAAGTTCTTCTCAAAAATTGATGAAACTTTTAGACATACTTTAAATAGTATCTCTTCTTGCTTATTTTTTAAATCACTTTGTTTTTGTTTTAGATTACTAATACTGTGGGGTAAAACATAAAAAAATCCAGAGTTAGATCTATTTACAACTGTTGCTTTTAAAACATGGTTAAATCCACCCCTTACTAAAAGTGTTTCTTCTCCATTTATGTAATGAACTTGCATATCAACTAAATAACTTCTTATTTTATTGTTATTGATTGTTTTGTATAAACTTTCTTTTATCTCTTCTTTATTTTTGTAAATAGCATATTTAACATTATCATAGTTCTCTTCAACACCATCTTTTAAGTTACCTTTATCATCAAAGTAATCACAAATATCAAGTATTTCTTTTGGGATAATAATCTTATCAATCCATTCTCCAAGTTTACCCTCAAAATTAAATCTTTTTAGATAATCAAAATACTTTATAATTTTTACAAATTCTAAAATAGTATCTACTTTTAAAGTACCTTGTTTTTGAATGTGCATTAATGCCCAATCAATATTTTCTACCTCATTTGGTGCTTTAATATCAAATCTTGATAATTCATTTATTAATCTATGGTGAAGGTTTATATCACCTTCCATATGTATTGGTTTATTTCTAGCTAAATGCTTTTGAAAATTTTCTATATAATCTTGTAAATCTAGTTTTTTTAAAATATCTTCCATGGCCGAATTATAACCAAAAGGTTTTAATACTTCTATAAATAATTCTGCCAATAAATTAATGCAATAAAAGTGATGCTTAATATCCCTAAAATGTTAAATAATAATCCATATTTAGCCATGTCTTTTACTTTTACAGCACCACTACTCATAGCAATTGCATTTGGAGGAGTTGCTATTGGAAGCATAAAGGCATATGAAGCACAAATTGTAGCAACAAAAAGAATGATATTACTATCTATATTTGCAACTTGACCTAAAGAATAAATTATGGGTAATGCTATGGATATTAAAGCTGTATTTGATGTAATTTCAGTTGTAAAAGTAACTAAACTAGCTACTAATAAAATCAAAAGTATAATTGGAAGATTTGATAAAGATAGAAGATTATTAGCTATTACATTTGCTAAACCTGTGCTTGAAAAAGCAGTAGCTATACTAAATCCTGCTCCAAATAAAAAGATTATTTCATAGGGAATTTTTTTACTATCTTCCCAAGTTATAAAACCAATCTTTGGAACAAACATCAATAGTCCATATCCAAGAAGTATCGCTTTTTCATTTAAACCTAATCCACTGTAATATGGCTCTATTTTTGAATTTACAACTAACAATAAAACTAATGAACCTAAAATATATAGTAATCTTTTTTGTTCACTATTTAATTTTTCTTTATGTTCTAAACTATTATCAAATGTCATGTTTGAAGTACCTAAAGACAGTACAAAAGGAATTATAAAAAGCATAATAATAGCTAAAGGAGCTGTTAAAACTATCCAATTTACAAATGATATAGCTTCAATAGAGTTTTGTTCCATAAAACCTAATAATATCAAATTTGGTGGTGTACCTATTGGAGTTATAATCCCACCAATACTTGCACCATAAGCAATAGCTAATACTAATCTAACTTTTAATTTTGAATCACTAGTTAAAAACATAGCAATAGGTATAAGTAAAAGTGCTGTTGTTGTATTTGATATTAAAGAGCTTAAAAGTGCTGATGTTATAGCTAAAGAATAAATAACTCCCCTTGGAGTATTTGAAAATAATGATAAAAGTTTATTTGAAATAAATTTATGTAAATTTATTTTTTGAGTAGCTATCGCTATTAAAAATCCACCTATAAATAAGAATATTATGGATTTTGAATAATTACTAGCTGTTTCATTTGTACTTAATATATCAAAACTAGGAAACAAAATAATAGGAAGCAATGAAACCACACCTAAAGGTAAGGCTTCATTTGTCCACATAGTCACTAATAAAACTATTAGTGAAATAAGAATTGAATGTTGTGTATTAAAACCTAAGTTTGCAAGAAAAAATGTAGCTACTGATAAAATCAAAGCTAAAGCTATTTTTTTCATAATAAAAAGCTATTTTTTCTTTGGTCTAAAAGGTTTCATAACCTCTTCATTACACTCTAAAAAAGGTCCTTCCATTAAATCTATACAATATGGAACTGCAGGGAAAACTGCATCTAGGCACTCTCTAATTGATTTAGGTTTTCCTGGTAGATTTATGATTAAAGAACTATCTCTTAATCCTGCTGTTTGTCTTGATAAAATAGCTGTTGGAACAAACTTTAAAGACTCAGCTCTCATAAGTTCACCAAATCCAGGCATCATTCTATCACATACAGCTTCAGTAGCTTCAGGAGTAACATCTCTAGCTGCAGGTCCTGTTCCACCTGTTGTAACAACTAAACAACAACCTTCATTGTCCACTAAGTCTTTTAAAGTTTCTTCAATAGTTTTTTGATCATCTTCAATACATCTATAAACACTTTCCCAAGGTGATGTTAAATAATCATTCATAGTATCAATTATAGCTTGTCCACTAATATCTTCATAAATACCTTTACTTGCTCTATCACTTGCTGTTACAATACCAATTTTAGCAATTTGTTTTTCACTCATAAAATATGTCCTTTTTCATTTATAAAATATACAGTTGCAAAGTTTCTAAAAAAATCTTTTGCTTTGTGTGAATCTATTATCTTATCTTTACTACCTAAATAAACTTCTATTTTAGTTCCTTTATCTAGTAGTTTTTGAAGTTTTACTTCACTCCATTTATATGTCAATAACTCTTCAAGTTCTTCAAATGTTCCTAAACTAAAATATTTACTTAAATCAATATCACTAGGATAAGCTACATTTTTTATAAAGTTATCACAATATGATTTGGGATCTTTACTAAAAAACATTAATTGAAGTCTTACATACTTTTTATCTTGTGTTTGAAAAAAAGAAGGAGATATAAGTTGAAGTTTATCAACTCTTTTATCACTATTTAAAGCTTCTTCAAAAGCTTTAATTGCTCCATAGGAAAAACCACTAAGAGTAAAGTCATTTTCAGTTAAATACTCTGAAAACAACTCTTTTTCATTTTTGAAACTAAAGCCACTAAAAAAGTTATTTGATATCATCTGGAGTTATTACCTCGTTTTTTATCATTATTTCTTTTAGTCTATTTATCTCATCAATATTAGAAGATATAGTTTTTCTTAATTCATTTTTAATAGTAGTAATTAACTCTTCAACTGAACTTGTCATTTTATAATCTTCTACTATTTTAGCTGCTAAAAAATAAGCATCTTTGATATCATTTTCACTAATTGCATATTTTTCATCTTTTAATATTTCTAAACCTACAATTCCTGCTAAATCTCTTTTTATGTTCTCTTTTAACTGAGTAAAAGAAGGATAAACTTCATTTATCATCTCAGTTTTTTCATCAAATAATGCTATTTTTGATTTAGCTACATAGGCTTTACAAGCTTGATAAATAGCTAGAATCTCTTTTTGATTTTCATCAAGTATTTTTAATTGTTTTTTACCAAATTGAAGTTTGTTTTTTGCTATTTCTATATCTTGGCTATCTAATATTTTAGATTTTCTTTTAATCATATTTAATAAAGCTTCATTTATTAAAGTTGCAATTGCAGCACTTGAAAAACCAGCTGTTTCTTGAGCTAGTTTTGTTGTATTTATTTCATTGTTTGTGTCTTTTAAATATAAATTTAAAATCTTTTCTCTATCTTCAACATTTGGTAAAGATACGTGAACTCTTCTATCAAATCTACCTGCTCTTAATAAAGCATCATCTAAAACCTCAATCTTATTAGTTGCTGCAATTACAATAACTCCGCTATCACCTTCAAAACCATCCATTTGTGTTAGAAGTTCATTTAAAGTAGCTTCTCTTTCTTCATTTGCTTTGTTATCTCTTCTTTTACCAACAGCATCTATTTCATCAATAAAAACAATTGCAGGGGCACTTGCTTTTGCTTTGTTAAAAAGTTCTCTAACTTTTTTTGCACCCATCCCTACATATATTTGAACAAAACTTGCTCCACTTTGATAGAAAAATGGAACATCAGCTTCACCTGCAACTGCCCTTGCGATAAGCGTTTTACCAACACCTGGAGGTCCAACTAAAAGTACACCTTTTGGAAGTTTAACACCATATTTTAGGTACTTATCAGGAGAATTTAAAAAATCAACTACTTCTTCAAGTTCTTCTTTAATTTCATTAATACCAGCGATATCTTTGAAAGTCACATTTGAACTTACAGCTTGGATATTAGATGTTTCAACTTGCATATCATTGTTTGTATGAGTAGATTTTTGAGTATTATCTAATTGTGTTTGAAAAGTGTTATTATTTTGAAAGTTTTTGTTTTTTGAATATTTTTGAAGAAATGCTCGAACTTTATCTTGTTTAAGTTTTAAGAAAATTGCTAAAAAAAGTAATACAAATAAAAATGCCATACCAACATAATATGAACCACTTTGAATATAATTATCTGTTTTAAATAGTGTATAAACAAATAAGACCAATAAAACTGTGGCAGATAGTGCCATCAGTTTAAAGTTTTTATCTATTGCATTTTTATTTGGGTTATTTGAATCTTGCGACATTTTTATCACTCTTTACTTCATAATCATCAATATATATCCAATCACCAACAATATCAACGGGTGATTCAACTTCAATTTGATTAAAGTATTGATCTAAACCTATATACTTTCCATTTTTTTCTTGTTCAATTAAAACTTCAAGTGTATTAGTATTATTTTTTCTAAAATCAATATTTTTTTGTTCTATGATTGATGTTAATTCATTGTATCTAATTTTAGCAACATCACCTCTGATTTCAGGTTTCATAGTTGCACTTGGTGTTCCATCTCTTTTTGAATAAGTAAAGGCATGAACATGAGTTAGTGGAAATCTATGAAGATTTTCCATAGCTTCTTTCCATAGTTCATCAGTTTCACCAGGATGACCAACAATAAAATCAGTACCTAAAGCATAACCATTATCTTTTAGAAATTCAAAAAGTTCTAAATCTGATAATACTTTATTTCTTCTATTCATGATTTTTAGCATTTCTTTAGATGTATGTTGTAAAGCAATATGAAGATGTTTTGCCATAAAAGGCTCATTTATAATTTCTTTAAATTCATCATCAATTTGAATAGGCTCAATACTTCCCATTCTAATTCTTCTCACACCTTTTATTTTAGACATTTTCTTTAAAAGTTTAGCTAAAGATGTATGTTGTTTTTTACCATAAGAACCAACATTAGTTCCTGTTAAAATAAACTCACCAAAACCATTTGCTGCTAAAGTTTCAATTTGTTCTAAAATTTTATCTTCTTTGTAACTTCTAGCATCCCCTCTTACATAAGGAATAATACAATAAGAACATCTAAAGTCACATCCCTCTTGAACTTTAATAAAGGCCCTACTTTTACCAACAAATTCTTCAACAATAGTTTCATCAATATGTTCTAAATCTCCAGCATTAAAAAATCTTTCTTCAGACTTTAAAAGTTCATTGATATTTTCTTTTTCAGAATGCCCAAAAAGTGAATCAATTTTATCTTCTTTAAATAAACTTTCACCCTTAGTCCAAACTCCACAACCTGTAAATACTACTCTTGGTTTATTAGGAAGTTTATTTAATGAACTAATATATCCCCTAGCCGTACTATCAGCACTATTTGTAACTGTGCAAGAATTTATTACAACTACATTTGCTTCTTTTTCATTTTGTGTAACTTCAAAATCTTTTAAATTACTCATCATAACTTGAGTATCAAAAACATTTGTTCTACACCCAAAGGTTTTGAAATATACTTTTGGTTTATTTATTGAAAAACTCATTTAAATTTATTCCTTATTTTTCTTTTATTATCTTTGAATAATTGCATCTTCTAACTCTTTTGGCACTTTTCTTTTTTCCCTTGATGGACCGTAAGAATTCTCTGTTTTATTAATATTAATTTGTTGAGTAGGATATGCAATATGAATATCATCCTCTTTCATAAATGCTTCTAAAATCTCTGGAGAAATAGTACTTCTTAATACAAGTGCGGCATAAGAGTTTGTTAAATACCATGATGAAATAACTATTCCATGTGGTTCAACAAAGGTAAATACTCTAGGCTCAACTCCCGTTGCTCTTAACTGATATTTACTTCTCATTTTAGATAATTGTTTTCTAGTTATATCTGTATAACCTTTTGAATAGTGCTTTAAAATATCTCTAGCAATTTTTTGTGCTTTTTTATGATTTGAATCAAAAGTAATAGTAATATCAATTCCATCCCAAACTGTTCTTAAACCTGAGTGAGTATAGTTTGCAATCATTTCAGAGAAAATATAGTTATTTGGTATAAAGAAAATTCTACCTGTTCTTCTGTTTACCATGTATGATGTTAATGTAATATCTTCTCTAATAGTAATTTTAAATAAAGAAATATCTAAAACATCACCAACTGTTTCAAGGCCATTTCTAGTAACTTTTATTCTATCCCCAACTTGAATAGAACCAGATGTAACAATAACCATCCATCCAAATATAGACATAAACCAATCTTTTAAAGCAATAGCAATACCCGCAGATGCAAATCCAAGGATTGTAACTAGATATGAAACATTATCTAAATATGAAAATAAAAGTATCATTACAACTACAAATACAACTGTAAAGTTTAATATCTTGTTTGTAAGATAGTAGTTTTCATTTTGAGAGAAATATTTCTTTAATGTTAATTTTAATAAAAAACTTAAAGCAAATAATCCTACTATTATTCCTATAATTAAAGCTACTTTTTCTATTTGTTCTGCAATTTGGTTTTCAATTTCTAAAATTTGTTGTTCAATTCTTCTAGTGTAAACTTCATTAGTTGTAGAAACAATTTCTAAAACCATTGTAAAGTCTTTTTTCTGTTTATCTAAAAATTTGATTTTGTCTTTATATTCTGTTTTACCATCTAAATTATAAAGTTCTAAAAATAAAATCAATTCTTCATCTAACTTTGCAGTTAAGTTATCTATTTCTTTTTCAAGTTCTAAAAATGAACCCATGTTTGATTCAAGTTTTTTAATTTTTGAAAAAGAGTTTATTATTCCAAAAGGATTTGTAATAGGTTCAACTTTTAGTATCTCGGGAGGATTCATTAGTGAACCTATAGGTGAACCTTTATATTCAGATATAAGCTCAAGTTCATTTTCTTTTACTCTAATTTTATTTGTTAATTGATATTTTTCTTCTTCAGATACATTCATTCTATTTTTTGCAACAAATGTCTCTCTTAATTGGTTTAATTCTGTTGAAATTTTACTGTAAGAAAGATAATTTGAGTATCTTTTTAAAAGAATATTATCTTTTAAAGTCTTTTCAATTAGCTCAATTTTTCCAAGTAAAGAGTTTATTTGAGCTAGATTTTGCATATCTATTTCATTTTGATTAGCTTTTTCTTGCTCTATTTCTTCTTGCTTTTTTAACTGCTTTTGAGCTTCATCATATTTTTCTTGAATGATTTCTTGTTCAATTTTTTTAATCTCTTGATTATCATTTTCTTGAGCTGATAAGCTTATTGCAAATACAAAAGAAGCGATTAAAAGTTTAAATGTTTTCACTTTTTAAAAACCCTTTAACACTTCAAGTACATCTTCTTTTGAAACTTCATCAGTAATTTTACAATCACCTAAATTAATAGGTAAAATAAATTTGATTTTATTATCAAGAGATTTTTTATCTAAAAAGAAATGCTCATAGAAATCTTCAACATCTTTGATTGAGTAAATTGTAGGAATATCGTATTTTTCTAATAAATCCTTTACTC
Source organism: uncultured Campylobacteraceae bacterium (assembly GCA_937138295.1). GTDB lineage: Bacteria > Campylobacterota > Campylobacteria > Campylobacterales > Arcobacteraceae > JALRJW01. The sequence goes on along the minus strand of CAKZOX010000143.1, from coordinate 7,001 downwards.
TTTTTTCTTCTTCACTTGTCATCATACCAAGTTTAACAGCAAGTGCATTTGCCATGCACATACCAATTCCAACTGCTTCACCATGAAGATATGTATTATAATTTGTTTCATTTTCAATTACATGTCCAAAAGTATGACCATAATTTAAAGCAGCTCTAATTCCATGTTCTTTTTCATCTTGTGAAACAACCCATGCTTTAGTTTCAACTGATTTTGCGATAGCAGTTTTTAGATTTTGTTCATCATTTAAATCATTCGTTTCTAACCATTCAAAAAACTCTTTGTTAAATGTTACTGCCATTTTTACAATTTCAGCAACTCCTGCTCCAAATTCTCTTTTTGGTAGTGTTTTAAGCATACTTGGGTCTATATATACAGCTTTTGGCTGATGAAATGCACCTAATAAATTTTTACCAAACTTATTATTTATACCCGTCTTTCCACCAACACTTGCATCAACTTGAGATAAAAGAGTAGTTGGAACTTGAACAAAATCAATTCCTCTTTGATAAATTGAAGCAGCAAATCCTGTCATATCTCCAATAACTCCACCACCAAAAGCTACTAATAAAGATTTTCTATCTAATCTTTGTTCAAAACAGTGTTCTAATATCATCTCTAAAGTTTGCATATTTTTATACTCTTCCCCATCAGGAATAGTTACAACACTTAATTGTTTTGCTGAAATTTTAGATTTTAAATAATCTAAATGAAAACCAGAAACTGTAGGGTTAGTTACAATTACAACTTTAGTATCAAAACTTATATTTGATAACTTGTCTATGTATATGTTATAAGAATTATTGTTGTTTAAATCAATTTTTACTGTCATTATGAATTTATCCGTTAATTTGTTTATGAAAATATAGATATATTAACCAAAAAAGTCTGAATAAAAGGTAAGAATGTATCTTATTTTATAAAATTATAATCCTTAGTTTAATTAAGAAATGATATACTTTGACATAATATATCAAACAAAGAATTAACAAAATGAAAAACAGATTTTATGCAACAAGTTTAATACTCTCATCATTACTTTTTGTTAATCTAAATGCTGCAACAATAACAGCAACCAAACTTAGTGATTCACAAATGAATAGCTCAAGTACAGTTGATACTTTTGATGAAGAGAAAATATCTGAAAAACAAATAAACAACATAAATGACATTTCAAATGTAATATCAAATGTAAACATTACAGGTATTGGGGATAGAGATAATAAAACCTTTACTTTTAGGGGAATTAGCAACTATGTGACACTTGAAAGTAGTGTTGCTATGTATATAGATGATATTCCTGTTCCATCTGCTTTGGGATATAGTTCACTTGATATGAATAATGTCTCTTTTTTAGAAGTACTAAAAGGTGCACAGGGTACTCTTTTTGGTAAAAATGCTGAATCTGGTGTTATAAATTTATACACAAAACCTACTACAAAAAACTTTAAATCTCAAGCAATATTTGATTATGCAAGTTTCAATACGAAAAATATTTATCTAAAAAATAGTGGTCAGACTCCTATAGAAAAACTCTTTTACATGTTTTCATTTGGTTCGAAAACCACTGATGGTTTTACTAAAAATATTATTACAAACACAAATTTTGATAGAAGAGATTTACAAAATTTTAATGCAAAATTAAAATATGAAATAAACGATAATAGTGATATAAAATTTAACTTCATAAAATCAAAAGCCAATGACGGTGGTACACCTTTTAAAATCAATACTAAAGCAGATCCTTTTAATATAAATAATGAAAGTAAAGACGATTATTTAAAACTTGAAAATGATTTAATATCTTTGGTTTATACAAACAAAGGTGAAAATTTCAAATTTACATCTGCATCTAGTTATGCCACTCAAAATGTTGATAAATACAACTATATAGCTATAACAAATCCCCTTGAAATAAAACAAGACATAAACATCAAAGAGATTAGTCAAGAATTTAGACTTACTTATGACTATGATAAATTCAATTTTTTGGTTGGTACTTTTTATAGTGATAAATTAAAATTCAACTACAAAGAAAATCAAATTTTACCAACTTTCGGTAATTTGAGTAGAATAAATGATTTAAATAATTTAGATGAAAACCTTGCTTTATTTGGTCAAACTAGATATTGGTTAAACAACAATCTATCTTTTGTTGTTGGGGCAAGATATCAAACTATGAAAAGAGAATTTGATAGAAATTTAAATGACTTTCTAACTCCAACTTTAACTTATGAAAAAGATACAAAAAGATGGAATTATTTCACACCTACTTTATCAATGCTTTATTTCACAAAAAATAATAGTGATATTTATACAACTTTCACAAAAGGTTATAGACCTGGAGGATACAACTACAGAGATGATCAAAATACTTTAGTACCATATAAAGAAGAAGTAACATCAAGCTATGAACTAGGTTACAAATCTTATGGACAAAATTTAAACTACTCTACTGTTTTATTTTATAATGACATTAAAGATTTAAGAATAAATACTTTTAAAGATGATTTAGGAAATGAAACATTTAGTGCTGATGAAGCTTATACTTATGGAGCAGAACTTTCAATAAATTATGAAAAAGACAAATACAAAGTAGAAAGTAATTTAGGTTTTACAAAAGGAAAAACTAAAAGCTTTTCATCTAATCCAGAATATGAAAATAAAAATATTATAGATACTCCACAATTTACAGCAAACCTAAGAGCTAGATATTATTTAGATAAAAATTACAATATAAATACAACAATAAATCATATCGGTAAAAGATACTATGACCCTGCAAATAAAAGTAGTCTAGGTTCTTATACTACATTTAACTTAGGATTAGAATATAAAAATAAAAACCTAAATACTCAAATTTATGCTAACAATATTTTTGATAAAAAATACAATGACTTTATGATTTATACTCCCTCAAATAATTATTATCATTTTGGGAGTCCGAGAGTTTTTGGAGTTAAGTTAAGTTATTCTTTTTAAATAACTTAAAACCCACTCTCTTCTATAATTACGTTATAAACTATATTAAAAACTCTGTACATAAAACTTGAAGAGTTTGTTTCTAGGTATAACTCTCCATCTATTCTTGTTTTAAAATCATATTTATTATCTAATATTTCACCTGTTATTTTGAAATAAGCAGTTTCTGTTATAAGTTTTTCTTTCTCTTGGGCATCTTGTCTTACAGCTATTGATCCATTGTAAAGTGAACTTAATTCTGGGTATTCTAAATTTGTAAGAGATACATTTGAAATACTCTTTAATCGTACATTTAGACTATCCATTAATCCATTGTTTGCGATGAATTTTGCATTTTTATAATCATCATTCAAATACTTGATATTGTAATCTTCAATATAAGAGATCACATTTGAAGTTTTAGCGTCATAAATATGAAATATTGGTTCATTTGGATTAACCCATTGACCTATTTTAAATCTATTTTTGAAGTTTACTTCACCATCATTTGGGGCTTTTATAATTAGTTCTTTTTTAACTTTTTCTAAACCACTAAGCTCAATATCTTTTTCTAAAATTTTCTCTTCAATAATAAATCTATTTTCTAAATTTTTTGTATTTGAAGCTATCATTTTTAAGTCATTATTTAAAGTTTCTAATTCTTCTTTTAACATAGAAATAGATAAATCTAATTGTTCAGATTTTAAAACTAAAAGAATATCACCTTGCTTTACTAATTGACCATTTGAAACATTTATAGTTTCAATTTTTCCAGGTCTTGGGGAATAAAGTAAAGTAGTTTTATTTGCTTCAATCACTGCAGGCATTGAAACTGTAGAACTCCATGGATAAAACAACAATACTAAAATAAATATAAATACAGAAAAAGATATTTTATTTCTTTTATTCCATGATACTTTTTCTCTTTTTTCCCACCATATTTTTAATTCTTTATAAACAGGAATTAAAATGAACCATAAAATTTCAACTAAAAATAAAACTATACCTAGTACTTTAAAAGCAAAATAATAAACTAAAATAGCAATACCTAAAAATAAGAAAAATCTATAAATCCAAGTTAAAATTGCATATATTACAAAAAATTTTCTTTTTGATTTAGATAGTGTTTCTGGTTCATCTTCATCTAGACCAAGTAAATATTTTCTAATAAACCATCTTGCAGTTGCAAAACTTCTTGGTTGAAGATTTTTTGTATTTGTCCAATCAGATAGTGCGTAATATCCATCAAATCTTAAAAAAGGTGAAACATTTACTAAAAGTGAAGTTATCCAACTAGTTGTTGCAATAATAAAAGCTATACTTTTTAAAGGACCATCAGGTAAAAATGACCATAAAAATGTAGCAATAATTGCTAAATAAATTTCTACTTTCATACCTGCTAATACTATTCTAAGACGTTTGTATTTTGACTTTAAAGCATAAGCATTTGTATTATCTGTATATAAAACAGGAAACATAACTAAAAAAGCAACTCCCATTGATGGGACAGTACAGCCATATTTTTTAGCTGTAAAAGCATGACCTAATTCATGTAATGACTTTACAAATATTAAAGAAATAAAATAAAATATCATTCCTTCTTTGGAAAATAAGTACATAAAAGTAGAACTAAATTCATCCCATTGTCTTATTACCATCAAAATCCCAATAACACCTAAAATCAAAACAATATTTGTCCACATTTTAGAGTAAAAGAAACTTACTTTTCCTAAATTTCTTTCAAGCCATTTATCAGGTTTTACAATAGGAAACTTTATAAATAAATAGTTGTGAATCAACCATTTAAACATATTTTGTTTTGATTTCTTTTTTTGTTCTATTAATCTAGCTGTATCTTTTTCATCAATATTTTTAACTAAAGAATTTCCTTTTAGGAAATTTACAAAAGTCATAATACCCTCTTCATCAATCTCATAATCTTTTGATGCTAAGAAATTAATAAATTCATCTACAGGCATTCCATTTTGCCAATAATTAATTAGTTCAAATGTATCTATTCCAATAGTAAAATACTTATTTGGAATAGGATCAAAAAGCATCCATTGCTTGCTACCATCTTCAGCAGGAGCTGCTTCAAGTAACTTTACATCTTCTCTTAAAGTTGGTAGTATTTGTTGTTCTTGATTATTGAACATTTCTTACCAACCTATAAATTGTCTTAAACCTGTTATCGGTTTTCTAAACAGATAAAAGAATAAAGACACTTTTTGAGAATAAATTTTAGCTGTTCCTCTTAAACCAATTTTAGGTAATTCTTCATTTTCTTTAAGATCATTAAACTCAGCAATTATTTTGTAAGATAAAATATTTTCAGGAGTTAATTCAGGTTCATAAGAAATATGTTTTATTTTACCTTCCCATGATTCAAAAACTTTATTATCAATAAATACTTTTACTTCTGCATTTTCTTCTAAAAATAATGCATCACTTACAGCTAACATAATTTTTAATTCAATATTATTTTCATCAGCAACTAAGAAAATTCTTTCTCCTGTAACAAGTGGTTTTCCTTTCCACTCATTTGGATTCTTGATTATTGCTATACCTTTTTCTTCAGCATAGATATTTGTTTTTTCTAATTGTGATTTTGCATATTCTAATTCAGCAATTTTAAGTTTAACTTCACTTTCTAGTCTATTGATTTCAGTTTTTCTATCTGAATCATAAAAACCAACTTGCTTAGTTGTATGAAGTTGAGCTTTTATTGTATCTAGCTTTCTTTTTGCAACTTCATAGTTGTTTTTTAAATCTGTATCTTTAAGTTTTACTATAAGTTGGTTTTTTTCTATATATTGATTTGGTGAAATTTTTATTTCATCAACTGTACCTTCTAAGGGTGAAGTTACTACAAATGGATCTTTAGCTTGTACTTCAAAAGGAGCTAAAACACTCATCCTTACGGGTATAAACATAACTAAAATTAAAGCTAATAAAGTATATTTTACATATTTGCTTTTAAATTTCATATTTTCTAAAAAAGTTTTAAATCCACATTTTCTAACACTAAATAAAAAATATTTATAAGAAGCAGAAATATGTTTTATGATTTCAATTTCTTTTTCATTAAAACTTATATTTCTAAATAAAATTAAATAAAATTCTATTTCAACATTGTTTTTAATAGTTTTTAATGGTACCCACAAAATATTGCTAGGTGAATACTCTTTTAGCTGTTTTATTAAAGAGTTATCAAGTGATTTAAAATCAACTTGATGAACTTCATTTAAGTTTTCATTATTTGTATCAATATAAAAGTTCGCTAACTCACTTACACACTGTACATATGGTGAAGTAGAATCAACTGTTGTCATATCAGAAATAGCTATTGGATTTAATTTAGAGTTTAAAGATGTAGTTAATAATACACCTTGGTCATAGTCAACCAAACTTCTGGTTTGGTTAACTAATATGTAAAAAAGTTCTATGTCATTTTCGCAACTTTTACAGTTATGTTCTAACTGTAAAAGTTTGGATAGTTCACTATTCAATTGAATTTTTTCCTTAATTTAATTTTATGCACTAAATAAAGAAGTTACAAAGCTTCCATAATTATTCATTTTATCGTTTTGTGCATTAATTTGTTCACTTAATGTCTCAAATTTAGCTTCATTATTATTCTGATTTTGTGCTTCTTTTAATGCTTTTACATCTAATTTTATAATTAACTCTCTTGTTGTACCATCTGTTGATCTTGCTGATACTTTAAGTTCTAACTCTTCTATATTTTCTGGGATCTCTCCTGTTATTAGTCCTGTATTTGGATCAAACTTTAATGTATTTGGCAGTGGTGTATCATCTGCTAATGTAACTGTATATTTTTGCCCTACTCTTGAATCTACTATTTTTACTTCTAAATTCTCTGTAGAAAAATCTATAGTCTCTATAGCCATACCTACAGTTTCAAATGATTTCTGAGACTCTTCATTAAATGTTATTTGTCCGTCTGTTCCTACTGCTAAATCTACTCCTGCTGATACTATTCTATCATTTGGATTATTGTTATTATTATTTGTTAATGA
>CAKZOX010000142.1 GCA_937138295.1 uncultured Campylobacteraceae bacterium | reverse complement strand
TTGCTTCAGCTGCATTCTTAAAGTTCCCTTTGAATGTATAAACTGGGCTACCACTTCCAGCTAAGATTTCCATAGTTTTGTTTTCTTTTGTATCATGCCACACTGCTTTGGAACTTTTATACATTGTTTTATTTGAGTGTTTTATATTGATAGTTTCACAGTCTTCTACATCTATTGTATATGCTGGAAGTTCATCATTCTTTTTATCATCTTTGATTTTTTTTCTAAATATTAAAGTATTGTTTTTGATGTTAAATATTGCGTTTAGTTCTTTTGATAATCTATTTAAAAAATGTAAATCACTTTCATTTTGTTGTGCTAGGCTTGTAAAAAATATTTCATCCATATCACAGTTAGAACTTAAACTGTTTCTTTTAGCTATTTGGTTGCATATATCTTTCATAGATAGTTTTTCATAAGTAATATCTCTTTTTTCTTTTAGAGTATCACTGAAGTTCACACCAGTAGCACTGATACTTAGTCCATAATTGTTTTCCCTGGTTGTAGTTTGCACCAGGAACAAACCAAGATAAGATATTTCATCACCATAACCTAAATAAATTTTTAGTTCATCTTCATATTTTGGTCTAGCAACTGCACCAGTAACTTTGATTGTAAGTTCATCAGCCTGGTCATTTGCTTCATCCCTTATTGTTAGTGATGAAAGATTTGATTTGATTGAAGCTGTTATATCAGTATTATTTGCTAACAGTTTAAAAGTTGGTGTTTTTACCATAAGGTTTTAACCTTTTTGATAGTTTCTTTTTCAATAGTCACTACTGGTAAATTTACTATATCACCATCTTCTAAAAGAACTTTATGTTTTAAATGTATATTTGCTTCCAGGACTTTATCCATCACTTTTAGTGTATTGTATTCCTGGTACACTATTTGGTCTAATCTATCACCATTTTGTGCTGTATAAGTTTTCATAGTCCACTTCCATCAACTGCTATAGAGATTGTAAAACCTTGCCTTAAAAAAGCACCATCTTTTAAAAAACTTGATTGTTCTAGTTCCAGGCTTAAAATAAGAATTGTTTTACATCTACCATTTGAAAAAGCAAGTGTTCTAGCTACTTTTTCTTCAGCCATTTTTTCAAAGTCATCTAGTTGTGTTTGGCTTTTTAAAAGTAGTACACCACTAAGTTCTATACTCTCTTCATGCTTTCCTACATTTTGCCAATTATCATGGTTTCCTATTCGCTGCGTTGAATTAAATCTGTAGTTAATACTTCTTTTTAATCTATCATAAGCAGTTTTATCAATCTCAAAAGTAAAATCTTCTATTTGTGCTAACACCTGGAAACCTTTTTAAATTTTGTCAATTTTAATTAAAAACCATATCTTTTTAAAAGGGGACAAAAACTCTTATTAGATGTTTTCATCACTAAGCCCCCTATTATTTGCCATACCATCAGCTACTGCTTTTGATACATCTACATTACTTGTAGGGTTATTCACTACTACATTTATTTTATTGTTTTGATTTACACCTTTTCCACTTGGTGTGTTCAGTTTTGGCATAGGTGCATAGTTGATATTTTTGTTCATAGTTGCAGTGGTTTTTGTTTCATCATCACCAAACCCAAAAAAGCTTTTTACAGCTGAACCAATACCTTTTACTTTTTCTATAGCTTTTCCAACCCATTCAAACTTTTTAGCCAGTCCATCAAAGAAGTCACTAAACCACTGCTTTAAAAATCCCCAGTTATCATAAATCAGATAAGCAGCTGTAGCTATTGCAGTTACTACAAGACCTATGGGGTTCATTAAAAATATTTTCCCTACAACTCCAATAACTGTACCAAGAAATGAAAATGCTGTAGAAGTTACACTTAATGCAGTTGCTAAAGCTGGTAAAGCCATAGTTACAGCACCAACTGCAATAGCAACTGAACCAAGAACTGTAAGTATTCCACCAGCATAAGCTACAACTGTACCGATTGTTCCAGCCAGTTCTTTATTTTCTTCTATCCAAGTTGAAGCTTTTGAAACCACACCACCAATAAATTCACTAAGTTCATAAGCTGCTGGTGCAAAAGTTTGACCAATAAGTGATGATAGATTTCCCATCTGTTGACCAAGTAACTGAAATTCTTTCCCTTTGTTCATAGCCTTAGCCATTTCTTTTGTTTTTTCAGTACCACCTTTTAAGCTATTTCCCATTTCATTGATACTTGCTGATAAAGTATCTGTTTCACCATAAAGCATTTTTACCAGGGCTACAGCTTCTTCAGTACCAAAAGCTTTTTTTAGTTCATCACTTTCAAGTGCGTCTATTGTTTCACCATATTTATCTTTGATTTGACCAATAATTTCAGGCATTGAAAGCAGCTGGTTATTACTATCCATAAAAGATAATCCAAGTTTATCACTAGCAGCAGTTGCACTACTTAAAAAAGCCCGGTATTTTGTAGCAGCTTCACTACCACTCATTGTTTTTTGAAGCATACCCAGGATTGAAAGCTGTTCACCAAATGGAACATTTGCACTGGTAGCAGCTGCACCAAGGTTAGATATTGCAGCACTCATATTAGCACCATCAGTTTTAAATGTTTGAACAGCTGAAGAGATACCAGCACTAAAGTATTCACCAAACTTTACATCTTTTTCTTCATCACTTAATTTATTCCATCCAGCAATAGTAGCAGCACCAAAATTTTCAAACTGTTGTCTATAGATACCAAAACCACTAGCAAATAATGAAGTCATTTCACCAGTAGAAGATTTTGTAGCTGCACCAGTCATAGCTGCTAGTTTTGTGAACTCACCTACAGCAGTATCTGATAAACTTGAAATACCACTTTTAATATCATAAGAAGCTTTTACAAAGTCAGGGGCTGTAGTTCCAGCAAATTGGTTAGAAAACTGCATAGCTGATTTAGTAATAGCATTGATACCTTTATCACCAATTCCAAGTGAAGCTATTTCCCCCTGGGCTGCTGCTAAATCCTGGTAACTGTTTAGTGCTGCACCAAGTGGTGTAGTAATAGCAGTTCCAAGGGCAAGTGAAGCAGTACCAAGTTTAGCCAGTCCACTACCTAGTGCTTTTGTTTTCTTTTCCAGTTCACTTAAATCTTTTTGTGCCTTGCCAAATACTGGTGAAAACTTATCAGCAGCACTTAAAACAACACCAAGTGCTAACATCTTTTCCATCATTTGCCCCTTATTTCAAAATATGCTAGAATAAATCTATGAAAGAATTTATCAAATATCTAAAATCTTTAATAGGTTTATTTTTATTATCTGTTATTGCCGGTATAAGTGTAGGTATCATCTTTTCAAATAATACCTATGCACTTTATACTATGGCTAGTGTATTGATACTAGGATTTACTGGGCTTGTTTTTCAGCTATATCATTTGCGATTTTCACAAACTCCATAAAATCACTAATATACATTTCCATCATATCGCTATAGCCAAAATGTAGAATAGCACCAATAAGTGCCATTCCTTTCATAGTGTCGCTATAGCTTATGATAAAAAATCAGTTAAACCTTTTTGAAGTAGTCCATAATCACCAAGTGTTAAACCATCAATTTCTTCAGTAGTAAGACCAGTTAGATTTGCTACCAGGTTAATTTCTTTTTCCACTTCATCAGTGTATTTAGAAACTGCTCTCATATCTCTAACTTTTGGTTCTCTCATTTCTACTGTTTTACCAGTGCTTAGTTCAATATTTTTAGCCATTTAATTCCCCTTATTGAATGTGACTTCTAAGTGTTTCAAGATAATCAACACCACCGATTTTTGCTATCATGTTTTTTGTATCAAAAGAACATAACTCTTCACCATTGTATTCATAGATAAATACAGTAGCAGTACCTTTTATAGTTGTTTCTGCTGCATTTAATGAAATAGATGGTTTACTTTGAATTGTTGCTACAAAAGGCATTTTTTCACCACCTTGAACTGTAGAACCTTTGATAGTAAAGTTAACACCATTACCATTTGCTAAACCAGTTGCCATAGAAGTGTAAATAACTTTGTTTATCTCTTTTATTACTATTTCAAATTCTAGTTTTTTGAATACACCAGTTCCATAGTCTTGTTCAAAACCACCAGCTTTTACTGTTTCTTTGATTTCTTCAATTTCAGGAAATTTAATCCCATCTTTGTCAACTACACCGATAAATCCAAGACCATCAACAAAAACACTAACATCTACAACACTTTCAGGTAATTTGATTTGTGTCATTTTCTACTCCTCACCATTGATATAATTAATTAAAGTATCACCCCAGTCATCAGAGTAAACCAGTTCTATGTTAAGTTCTCTAATACTTGGCATATCTTGCACCAGGATTGTTAAATAAAACTTACCAGCTGTTACAGTTGCTTTTGTATTCTTTTCAGGGTCAAAATACACATCAAAACCGATAACTACACCATTCCCTTTTAACTCATTCATAAACTCTACAACTGATTTTCTAACCCAAATTAATTGGTCAGCTTCTCTATCTCTAGCCCATTTACTAGCTTCAAGAATTGCAGCTAAAAGTCTATGGAATGTTCTAACTCTATCCAGGCTTTGCCAAATAGGGTCAATATCTGTAGTTTCAAACCCGTATGTTCTCCAACCTACATCTTTTAAAATCATTGCTACTGAAGATTGTCTTAGTCTTCTAGCTTCACAGTCACTACCATCAAGATATTCTATAACTCTTTCAGTACCAGCTACACCTTTTGCTACTCTATTTGAATGATTTTTAGCCCATCCAAAATCAGTGTTTCCATCATGGTAAGCAATTAAACCAGCCATAAGTGGTGAATATGGAATAAGTTTCCCATCTGCGTTGTATCTTCCAGTTCCTACTAAAAGATATTTACTACCAAAGTTTGATACAAACGATTGAACACCAGCTTCATCTGCACTGAAGTTATCAGTGATACCAGTACACCACATAGCAGTAGCGATACTATCCATTTTTGCTGCTACTTCAACATCAGCTGAATATTCAGGACAAATAATCAAACCATTTTTAAGGTCAATTCCAGTCACTGGGTCAGCTTGTTTAAGCATATCAAGACCATCTAACACATTTGTTTTATTTACAGCTTCATCCACATCAAGTGTAGATACATGAACTACCAAAGGACAGTTCACACCTTGTAAGCTGATACCAGTTAAAGCATTTTCCAGTGTACCATCAGTGATGTTGTTAGTTGTAACATAAGTCAAACCCTCATCTGCATTGTTGAACTTCATCAGTCCAGTATCACCAGCATTTGCAGTAGCTACAATTCCAATAGGTGTAGAACTACTTATAGTAATAGGTCTAGCTGCTTGAACACTAAAACTACCATTAATACCAAAGTTTAAATCCATTTTCTTTTCCTCACTTTACTTTATATTTTATTTTGTGATACAGCCTTACACTTTTAGTTAGTACAAACCTATCACGACTTCTTACACCAAGTAATTCTAAACACTCTTCAAACAAATCATCAGCTTTTTTGTATTCCCCCTTTTCGCATAGATAATCATGGATTATCACTGCTGGTAAAAAGTCACTTTTATTTGGTGGATAGATACTCCATAAAAGTCTAGGAACATCAGCACCATTTGTTTTGTAGCCTTTTGGTACTACCACATCTTTAAAAGATATTTCTTCTAACACCAGGTATTTATCACCTGGAAGTGGTTGTACTTTTACTTGGTCGTATCTCATTACCAAACTATCCCATCAAGTTCTTCAGCTGTTGTTGCAGCTGATACCTGGGCTTTAAGTGTATTTGCTTTGATAAGCTGCTGCTTTTTAAATAAAGCCCCATCATCAAACACTGCTTTTAGTTGTGCTGTTGTATGCTGCTTCCAATCCCATGTGATGTTTCCATTTCCATCATCTACACCACATTTTAGTAAATCATCAGCACCAGCTGTAACTAGACCCATAAGGTTGATTTGGTCATCCCTATCAGATTGATAAATATGAACACTACCAAGTGCTGAAGATGTAAAACCACCAACTATAGCTGCTTCACATGAAGTGTTTATGTGAGATAGTTTTGAAGTTTTTAGTTCATCTAAACTTGGTGCTGTAAGTGCTTTAAATTCAGTTTCAGTAATAGAAGTCAAACCAAACTTTTCTATAAAGCCATTTAGCACTTCTTCTTTTACATCATCTTCAAAAGCAAAAGGTTTATTATTTTTATCTTTAAAGTAATTCATTGTTTAATCCTTTTATCTTAGTTCTGACCATTTGTAACTAATAACAGTACCTGCAC
>CAKZOX010000141.1 GCA_937138295.1 uncultured Campylobacteraceae bacterium | reverse complement strand
TATAATCATTTAGTTTTTCATCTATAATGCTTTTTTCATTTTCTTTGTAATTAAAATCGAAATAAAAAAATACAGCTGTAAAAGATAGTACAATAAAAGCAAGATACTTTAGATTTTTAAACACAATTAATCCTTTAACATATCTTGTAATTGTATACAGTTTGATAATACAGAAGCGTTTATGTAATACACATCATTGGCTGTTTGTTTTACAAATACAAAATCTTTCCAATTTTGTAAATCTTCAAGTATAGCTCTTATTATTTCTACAATATAATATTGTTTCTTTTCATCAAAATGTTCAAAATCAGCATATTCTATAGCATTATTTAATACAGAAATAGAAGAAGACATATCACCAAATGATGATAATGAATTAGCAAATGAAGCATATTTTCTTAATGCTTCTTCAATTCTATGTTTATAGTCTTTAAAGTTTACAGTTTCAAGGGAGATTATGATTTCTTCTAAGAATAGGTCTATATCTTCAATTTCTTCTAATATATACTCTAAATTATCATAATCCTTTAAAAATTCAGTTGCACTAATATTTCCGTGAGCTTGATTAAATGTATTTAATTCTTCTTGGTCTTCATTAGATACAAAATCTTCATCAAAATCGAAATCAAATTCAAAATCATCACTTTCTTCTTTAATTTCAACTGTTGGTGTTGGTTTTGAATTGAATAACTTAAATGTATGCTCTAAAACTAAGTTAATAACTCTTTTATCAAAGGGTTTTATTAAATATGAATTAGCCCCTTTATTTTTATAAATTTTTATATATTCTTCTTTTCCATATGCTGTAACCATTGTAATTACAGGTTGTCTAAAGGTATTTTTATTTAATCTAATTGTTGATAAAACTTTTAATCCATCGCATTTTGGCATTTTAACATCTAATAAAATCAAATCATAAGAGTTTAAAAAGTGCATACTAATAGCTTCAAAGCCATTTTCAGCCATGTCTATTTTATAACTGCTTATATCTCTTTCATTAAAAAAATCTTTAACATGGTAATCTAATATTTTAGAATTTGTAATTTCATCATCTACAATTAAAATTTTATACATTGATAATCCTTATTTATTAATCTATAGTATTATATAAAGTGTTATATTTACCTTAATAGTTGTTATATTAGTATAAAATAAATTATTTATTTTTTATTGTCGTATAAATACATATTATTGTAAGTTTAAATAAGGCTTGAAATTAGTACAATAAAAAATATTAAGCACATAAGGATTTACAGTGTCAGATAAAACAGATAAATTAATACAAGAAGCATTAAATCTTTTAAAAGATAAATCTTATGACAGTAAATCTAAATATTCTCAAATGCAATTAAGTGAAATAATTCATGAATTAGATGTATATCAAGCTGAATTAGAAGTTCAAAATAATGAGCTTTTACATAAAGAAGCCCAATTAAAAGAGTCTTATGAAGAGTATGAATTACTTTTTCATGATGCTCCAACATGCTATATAATTATTAATTTAAAAGGTCAAATTTTAAAATACAATATTGAAACATATAAGGTTTTTGGAAATATTATTGAAAGAAGTGCAAACTTTGCTTCTTTGGTTAAATCTAATAATTTTACAAAATACTTTACCTGGTTAAATAGTGGTTCTGGAAAATTTTATGAACTTGTAATTGATGTTAAGATAAATGTAAATTATGAAAAATTTAAACTTATTTTAAAACCTTATGCAAATCATAATGATAAGTTTCTTTTAATGCTTGTAAATGTTCAAGAACAATACGATTTAATAGAAAAAAATATTGCCTTAGTTGAAGAAAAAAGACTAATGGAAGCAATAATATTTAATCAAAATAAAATTACAGGTATAGGTGATATGCTTTCAAATGTAGCTCATCAATGGAGACAGCCATTAAACTTAGTTGGAATTATGATTTCAACGGTTAAATATAATATAACTAGAGATAATTTTGATAAAGATCAAATTATAGATCAATTATCAAAAGCAACACAAAGTGTTGAGTATTTATCATCTATAATTGATGACTTTAAAAGTTACTATAACAATGATAGTATAGAAAAAGTAAATTATAATATTAATGTTGTATTTCAAGACTTACTAAAATTAAGTAATTCAGAGTTTGAAAAAGAAAATATAAAATTGATTGTAGATTCAAAAGATATATTTATTTTTAAAAGTAAGACTTATTTTTTAGAAATATTAGTTAATTTAGTAAAAAATTCAAAAGATGCTTTTATGAATAAAAAAGTAGATAAGCCAATAATCATCATAGAAACAATAGATTTAGACGATAAAGTAGAAATAAATGTAAAAGATAATGCAGGTGGAATAGATAAAGAGAATCTTCCAAAAATCTTTGAACCATATTTTTCTACAAAATTTCCAAGTGTAGGAATTGGACTTGGTTCATATATGGTATATGAATTAGTATCAAGACATTTTGATGGAATTATAGAAGCAACAAACGTAGAGTTTGAATATGAAGATAAAAGCTATTTTGGTACAAATATGAGGATTACTTTTCCTAAGAAATAGGATTTGATTTTATTTCTTAGGTAGGAAGATTGTAAATTTTGCACCATCTTTTGTATTTTCAACTTGAATTTTACCATTTAAAGAATTGTTTATAATTTGATAAGACATATATAAACCAAGTCCTGTTCCTTGAGCTTTTCCTTTTGTAGAAAAATAAGGTTCAAATATTTTATCTATTATATCTTCTTTAATTCCTCCACCATTATCTTCAATTTCCAATAATATATGTTGTTTAGTTTTTTTCAGATTTATAGATACAAATTTATTTTTAACTTGACTATCTTTTAAAGCATCTTTTGAGTTATTTATTAGATTTATTATAACTTGAGTTAACTCACCTAATACTAAATCATATTCTATTGGTTCAATTTCATTTAGATTTGTTTTTAGTTCTATGTTATTGTTTTTAAGATTTATTGACACAATATCTATTGCTGTTTGAATTCTATCTTGAATAATAACTCTCTGTACAATTTTTTCTTCAAGTAAAAAGTTTCTAAAAACATCAATAGTTTCAGATAAATATTGAGATTCTTTATTTATTAATTTAAGATTTTTTGATAATTCATCTTTATCTATGTCATCATACTCTATTTTACATAGTGAACCAGTTGCTGCTACACTTATTACACTTAAAGGTTGTCTCCATTGATGGGCAATATTTCCTATCATTTCTCCCATTTGTGCTAGTTTTGATTGTTCTATTAATTGCTTATCTAATATATAGTTTTTCTCTTGTTCTTTTAAAAGAATAAAGTCAGTTTCTGTATCTGTTAATGCTACTAAATATTTGGTTTCATCCATTGGATATTTACATGCACTAAGTTTTACATGTTTAAATTGATTAAATTTATCTTTAATCTCTACAGTTATCCCTTCATCTAAAATATTACATTTGTCAAGATATAGCATTGTTTTATATAAACAATCTGTATTTAGGATTGTTCCAAAGATATTTGTAACAGGTTTTTTAAATTTTCTTAAAGAAGTTAAATTTTGTTTTACTATTTTAAATTCTTTATCAATTACATAGTAAGAAATTGGAGCTTCTTCAAACAAAACTTCATGCTCTTCATTTACTTTTATAAGCTCTTTTTCTTTTTCCCTTAATTCTTCATTTTGAGCAACAAGTTCTGCTTTATGTTCAGATAACTCTTCATCTTGTTTCATAAATTTTGTGATATCTTTAGCTGAACAATAAATGTAGTATTTATTGTCAAATTTTACAGGTCTTGTAACCAATAAAATATTTAGATATTCATCGTGTTTTGTTTTAAAATTTGTTTCAAATGATAATGCCCTTGACTTTAATTCTTCTATAGTAAATGTGCTTTGTTTAGTTTTTAAGTTTATTTCAAAATCTTTTAATGAGAACATTAAAAGCTCTTTTTGTGCATATCCTAATAAATTACATAATGAATCAGATGCTAGTATTAATTTTCCTTGCATATTTAAAATAAAAACTCCATCTCCTGAGTTTTTAAGGAGTATTTGAAACTTTTCTTTCTCTTTTTTTAATTTTAAATTTAAAGTTTGATTTTGAAGTTGATTATCTATTCTTGCTTGAAGTTCATTTATATTGAAAGGTTTTTTAATATAGTCTTTTGCACCAAGTTCAAAAGCTTTTGTAATAGAGTCTGAATCATTTTTCATAGTTAAAAAAATTACAGGTATATTTTGAGTTTTTGGATTTTCTTTGATTTTTTTTAGAGTTTCATAGCCGTCTAATTTGGGCATTACAATATCTAATAAGATTAAATTAATATCAAATTTCTCTAGAATTTTTAAAGCTGTGTAACCATCATGGGCAACTTTAATTGTATATTTATTTTTTAGTGTTTTATTTAAGAAATAGATATTTGAATCTTCATCATCTACAATAAGTATTGTAAAATTTAGGTTTTCTTTCATTACATACTCTCTTTATTTCATAATTAATTTTATCAGAATATTTTATTAAATATTATTAAATATTATGAACGATAGTATTCCTTCCTTTATGTTTTGCTTCATAAAGTAAATCATCAACCAATTGATAAATTTTGTCTGTGTTAATATTATCATCTCTTAAAGCTGTATATAGTCCTATTGAAACAGTAACATAATTTGATATTTTGCTAAATTTATGTTCAATTTCAAGTTCATCAATAGATTTTTTTATAATCTCTGCAAATTTAATTGCAGTTATATTATCATCACTTTTAAATAATATTCCAAACTCTTCCCCTCCTAATCTAAAGAAAAGATCATCTGGTCTTTTAAGTGTTTTTTGAACAGCATTTGAGATTTTTTTAAGAACCTCATCGCCTTTTAGGTGTCCATAGTTATCGTTATATAATTTAAAGTAGTCAATATCAAACATTAAAAATGAAGCTCTTCTATTATCTCTTTTTGAAATACTTAGATATTCTTCTAGTTTTTCATTAAAATATCTTCTATTGTAAGCATTAGTTAAACTGTCTTTGATGCTTAATCTTTCAAACTCTTTTTCTAAAGTAATATCAGTTTTAATAACCATATAACCTACTTTAGTATCGTAATAATATAAGGGAGATACAGATATCTTTACTGTAAAAGGTTTACCTTGTTTTGTTTTACCAATTTGTTCTGCTTTATACTCTTCATCTTTTAAAATTGTTTCCCAAATTTCATCAATTTGTTTTTTATCATAAAATTCAGGGTTTAGTGAAGTTATATTTTTTTCTAGGTATTCTTCTTTGTCATATCCTGTAAATTCTATTAAGGCATCTGAAACTTCTAAAATTTTTCCATTTAAATCAAGTTTTGAGTAGTAAACATTTTCATTTATAATCTTATTGAATATTTTTCTTTCTTCTGTTAATCTTCTATAATTAAGGGTTTTTTGAACATTTGAAATAAGATTTCTTTTGTTTATTGGTTTTAGAATATATTTATTAACACCTTCGTTTATAGCATTTAATAAATAATCACTATTTGAATGTGCAGATATAACAATAATGTCTGTTTTTAATTTTAATTCTTTTATTTTTTTAATAAGCTCTATTCCATTCATAATAGGCATATCCATATCTGTAATTACAAGGTCAATAGTAAACTTAGTCAAAATATCTAAGGCTACTTTTCCATTTGCAGCTGTTTTGATATTGTATGAATTATTTAGAGAGTTAGCTATTATATCAATGTTTGTTTTTTCGTCATCGACAATTAGAATAGTTTCTTTGTAGTTCATATTTATCCCTAATAATATTCAAGCTTTTCTAAATATATTTTATCTTTTATTTCTTAAAATAACTTATTGTTTAACGGACTAAAAAATATATTATCTATGTTTAATGAATATATTGTTATTATTTAGGTTATAAAAAGTTAAAAGAAGTATAAATGAAAAAAATAATAATATTACTGTTTTTTATTCAATCTATTTTATTTTCGGAAAATCTTACAAATAAAGAGCTTGAATATTTACAAAATAATAATTTTAATATATATGTAAATACGTGGGAACCTTACATAAAAGTCAGTACAGATGAAAGTGGCAAAAAAATATTTAGTGGTGTTGCTGTTGAATATTTTGAAGCAATTACAAAAGATGTTCCTATAAATTATAATTTGATAGATGCTAATAATTTTACAAATCTTTTAAAAAATTTAAAAACTGATCCAAATGCAATGACTTTATCGTCATCTAAAACAAAAGATAAAGAGTCATATGCTTTGTTTACTGAACCTTATGTGTCATATCCTATAGCTGTCATGACAAAAAGGGATAAACCATTTATTTCATCATTGGATAAATTTCAAAATAAAGTAATTGCAGTTGGAAATAAGTTCACAGCCCATAAAACATTAGAAAAATATTATCCAAATATAAAGTTAAAAACTGTTAAAAATACTTTAGAAGGACTTGAACTTCTTATGAAAGATGAGGTATATGGTGTTGCTGATATTTTACCTTCAGTTATTAATCTACAAAATAAATATGGTTTAAATGAAATCAAAATTAGTGGACTAACAAATGAAGAAATCTTTTTAAGAATGTTAGTTAATAAAAATTTAGCTCCACTACAAAAAATACTGAATAAACTGATTGTAAATAATAATATTAAATTAGAAGATTTAGAAAGTTATTTTCAAATAAAAGCACAATTGTCTAAAGAGTTATTGTTAAATTCGAAAGAAAAGGAATTTATAGATAAAAAAGATACATACAATGTTTGTTCTCCATTTGATGTTTATCCTTTTTCTGATGTTTTAGATGGAAAAGTAACAGGTATTATTGGTGAGATATTAGATGAAGTAACAAAAAAAATTGAGATTAAATTTAGTGGAATAAAAACCACATCAGATCTTGATTTGGATAATAAAATTCAAAATAATGAATGTGATTTAATTTCAATAGTACCATTTGATAATAGTGGATATTCGAATATAAAAACTTCAAAGAGTTTAATTAAACAAAAACTAGTTTTAGTTAGCGGTATTGATCATGATTTTATATCTAACAATTCTGATTTTGAGAATTCTAAAATTTATACAACTAGTACATTTCTAAAAGATATTGTGCAAAATAAATACCCAAAATTAAATATTGTTGTCGAAAAGAATAAAGATAAAATTATAGAGGATTTAAGTACTGATAGACATGGTTATTTTTTAGCTTCAGATGCAGAAAGTAGTAATGTTATTTCAAATTATGGATATAAAAATTATAAAGTAATTTATGAGTTTGATGATATTGAATTTAATATATCTATTGGTATTAATGATAATTTACCTTTATTAGTAGATATTTTAAATAAAAGTATTAATAATATCCCAGATGAAAAAATTCATGAGATATTTAATAAATATGAAAAAATAAGATATGAAGTTTCAAATGAAATAAATGAATTTTTACTTTTGATTGTAGGAATTAGTTTAATTTTTATTACAGTTTTATTTTATTTACTAAACAAAATCAAAAAAAATAATCTAGTACTTAGTAATGAAACTAAAAGAGCAATAGAAAATGAAAGACTTGCCATCGAATCAAAACTACAGTTAGTTAAAGCAAAAGAAGAACTAACAGTTGCAAATGAAATGAAATCACAATTCTTAGCTAATATGTCCCATGAAATAAGAACTCCCTTAAATGGTATTTTAGGAATTACTGATATTTTAATGGATAAAAATGACTTAGATAAACAAGTTAAGGAAAATTTAGAAATTATTCAAAGTTCTTCTATGTCTTTAAGAAGTATTATTGATGATATACTAGATTTCACAAAAATTCAAGCTGGTAAATTTAAAATTGTGAATAAAAAGTTTAGTCTTTCTGAAATGATTAAAGAAATGAAAAATTTATATTTACCATTAGCTAAACAAAAAAATTTAGAGTTTAATGTAACAATTGATGAAAATATAGAAGACACGATTATTGGAGATGAAATAAGAATAAAACAAATAATAGGAAACTTAGTTTCTAATGCAATAAAGTTTACTCACAAGGGAAGCGTAAGTTTATCTGTAAAACTTGCTAAAAAGCAAGGCAAATTTTTAACATTGAAATTTGAGATTGAAGATACTGGAATTGGAATGTCAGATGAAGTTAAGAGTAGAATCTTTAATGAATTTGTTCAAGGGGAATTTTCAAATACTAAAGAGTATAAAGGTACAGGTTTAGGTCTTGTTATTTCAAAATCCTTAGTAGAAATTATGAATGGAGATTTGAAGTATAACTCTGTAGAAAATATTGGAACTACTTTTATTGTTGAGCTTACTTTAGAATACAGCGAAGATAAAATAATACAAAAAAATGATACTAAAGTTCTAAAAAAATTAAAAGAATCAAAAAGTGCATTGGTAGCTGAAGATGTTGTTGTAAATCAGATAGTTATAGAGAAAAAACTCACAAAGATAGGTTTTGAAGTAGTATTTGCTAAAGATGGTTTAGAAGCTTTACAAATGGCTAAAGAAAATAGTTATGACATTATATTTATGGATTTACAAATGCCAAATATGGATGGTTTTGATGCTTCTAAAAGAATAAGAGAATTTGATAAAAATATTCCAATTATAGCTTTAAGTGCAGCTGTTTTAGATAATGAAAAAAATAAAACCTTTGAAGCTGGTATGAATTATCATGTAGCCAAACCTATTGATGATAATAATTTATATGAAGTTATTGAAAAATATTTTGAATTAATCAGTGAAGAAATTGTTTTAAAAGAAACTAAAAAAGAAACTAAAACAAGCCATAATAATCAACTTGATGTTTACAGTGAGATTTTACAAAATATAGATAATGATTTTGACGAAGATACAATATTAAATATTCTTGAAGTATTTAAAAAGCAATATGAAAACTTTAATAAAGAGATAAAAGAGATTAATGATGATGATTTTAAATCTTATATTCATAAGCTAAAAGGTTCAAGTGGAAATCTTGGATTACATAGTATTTATAATTTATGTCTAAATATAGAGATCTGTAAAAATGAAGATGAAAAAGAGAAGTATTTAATCAGTCTAATAGAAAAGATGAAAGAGCTTTTTGAAATGATTGATGAAAAACTTTCAAATATAAATATTGTAGATACTTATGATGAAACTGAAATTGAATTAGTAGTTGAAGAATTGATTTATGATTTGGATAATTACAATTATGTTGAAGAAATTAGAATGAAGAAATTAGTAAATAGTCTAAAAAATAATTATGATAAAGCTTATTTAGACAAGATATTAAAGTCTTATCATGAAAGTGATAATAAAACTTGTTCTAAGTTATTATTAAACTTGAGTAATTATATGCTTTAAGTTCAATTATCACAAGAGAAGCTATAATATAAGGAATATATAATCTAAGGTAAGTAGTGTTTCAAGATAGTTTTAATTTAAATAGAAAGTATATTATTGGATTGTTTACATTTATAGTTATACTAGTGGGTGCTTTTGTTTTTTTAAAAACTTCACACGGAAAAGCTGAGCTAATTGCGGAAACTATTAACAAAAGTGGTAAGCAAAGAATGTTATCACAAAGACTTACTTTACTAGCTATAAAACACTATGAATCAAATGAAAAATTATCTACTGTAGAGTATGAAAATACA
>CAKZOX010000140.1 GCA_937138295.1 uncultured Campylobacteraceae bacterium | reverse complement strand
ATTGCTCCTGAGCATTTTGTTATAAGCGAAATCGTCAGGAATTTTGAAGGTGGAAAGCCCTATAGCAATAATTCTGCTTGCCGATGCCGCGAGCACAATGAGAAGGTTCAGCATGATGCAAACCCTGGCTACATACCAAATACATCAAAATCTAAAAAGCATACTTCTTCTTTAGTTTCACCATTAGATGTATTATATTTATAATTTGTAGCAATAGATGACTTAGCCAAATGAATCCCATTATTCAAAACTTTAAATTCTATATCCTTTGATAAATTACCAATCAAAATTAATTTTAGGCTTATGGTCATTCTCTTTGACACATTTATAGTGAGCATTTTGATATTGATACTTACCTCTTACTATTTTTCCAATTGGAATGAATGAATCTTCTGAGGTCATTTCTGACTTACAATATTTACATTTACCAACAAAAACTATTTTTTCTTTACGAACCCAAGTCTTAGGTTTTGGCATAGTTAGGTTTCTTACCTTTTCTTGATTTTCTTTCAGCTTTCTTTTTTCTTGAAACTGCTGCTGCTCTTTGACTAGCAGTCATGGATCTAGCTTTTGATAATGGAACACACTTAGGATAGTTCTTTCTTTTCTCACCCTTTGAACGACCACAAGGAGGAAAGCCACCACCTTTTTTACGATTGGCTATGTCCACCCATTTCTCAGATGTCCACTTTCTTAAACTCATTTTTTCTTTTTCTTCTTAGGTTTTATTCTGCCAGAGCAAACTCCTGCTGCATACATATTAGCATAAGCACTAGGATATACTTTAAACTTTCTCTTAGCAGCTCTCTTACCTTTTGCACACAATTTAGCCATAATGTCTTTTTTGTACTGCAAACTTAGCGGTTTTAACAGCTCCTTTATGTGGTTTGTAAGTACCCTTCATAAGTTTATAAGAGTTACCTTTTTTCATCCAATGATAACCTTTAGGTGGTTTAATTGATTTCATCATTTCTTTTTCTTCTTCTTTTTTTTCTTCATAGCTTTAAAATCAGCACCAGTAATCTTATCTCTTGGTGGTGCAACTCTTGCTAATTTTTTTTGTTTCTTACTGTATTTACTAAATGGCATAATTTTTTCCCTCCTCATACCCAATCATAAAAATGATTACACCTAGTCGTTAATATTTTTTCTTTTTACTTTTCTTTTTGTTCTTTTTCTTTTTATCTTTTTTCTTCTTCATATACATAGTTTATCTCCTGTTGTTACCATTTTTTGCAAGACCAATATCTTGCAGAAAATACATCTTTAGCTGTAGCACATTTATGTCTAGCTCTAAAACTTTTTCTTCTTGCAGGGATATTTTTTTTAATCGTCATGTTAGCATCCCCAAATCTTATAATCTTTTCTTTACCACCTTTACAAGCCTTGACTACAAACTTTTTACCACCCTGAACTTGTCGTTTAGGTGAGTTGCATTTCATTTTAGACTTATCTATTGCCATGTTTTATAGCCTTCTTTATCTTTTGTTAGTGCTTGTCCTCTTGGATTTGGCGACCAAGATACATGAATCCAACCTGAATTTATATCAGATTCATCATAGTATTCAAGAATCGCTTGATCTATTGGAAGGTTTTCTATGATATGTTTAAATACTTTTTTATTATCTACACCTGGAATTTCAAAGTCTGCGGCAGCTCCATTGTTTGCACAATGTTGTGAAGTAGGCTTAGAACCTATTAACTCACATAATTCAGGTGATCTAAATCCTGAGGTAATTTTAATTGGTAATTCAAAGTCTTCTCTTAATGGCTGAAGAATGGTCTGGCAAAGATGTTTAATGTTTTCTATTTGCTCTGCATTAGGCTCATTATCTATGTTATTTTTTAAAGCTGTTTGAGATTGTGTCATCTCTTTTAAGCTAAAGTTCTCAGTTAATTTCATTTTCATTTACTCCATTAAAATATTTATAATGATATTTGACTGCTCTGCAATCATGTTTTTTACGCATAGACTTT
>CAKZOX010000139.1 GCA_937138295.1 uncultured Campylobacteraceae bacterium | reverse complement strand
GGACTTCCAAAAGTAGCCAAACCAGAACCTGCTTGAACTAATAATGAATCTGAATGTCCATGGTAACAACCTTCAAATTTTAAAATACCATTTTTACCAGTAGCACCTCTAGCAAGTCTTATAGCACTCATTACAGCTTCAGTACCACTATTAACAAATCTAATTTTATCTATATGGTCAAATAGTTCTACAATCTCTGTTGCTAATTGTGTTTCTAAAACAGTAGGCGCTCCAAAAGATAAACCTTTTTTAGCAGTTGCAATTACAGCTTCTTCAATATCTTTATTAGCATGACCAAAAATTAATGGCCCCCATGATTGAATAAAATCTACATATTTATTTCCATCAATATCAATAAGGTAAGCACCCTCACCTCTATCTATAAATGGTGGAGTTCCCCCAACACTTTTAAAAGCTCTAACTGGTGAATCAACTCCACCAGGTATTACTTCACACGCTTCTTCATAAGCCTTAATTGAATTTTCAAACATTTAAAATCCTATATTAATATTATATAAATGATATTGTACTATAATCCCGTTATGAAACCAATTATACTAGCTGTTTTTATATCAATAACTTTACACTTTTTTATAATAGCAAACTACAAAGTTGAAAAAAAAGATTTAGAATCATCAACTCAAGCTAAAAATAATACAAAATCAGAAATAACATATGTACAATTAAAAAAACCAGAAGTTAAAAAAACAGAGCCTAAAAAAACTGAGCCTAAAAAAATTGAAAAGCCTATTGAGAAACCAGTAGAAAAAGTAAAACCTAAGCCTAAGTCAGTTGAAAAACCTGTTGAAAAACCAAAGCCAGTTACTAAACCTGTTGAAAAGCCAAAGCCTAAACCTAAGCCAAAAACAATTGAAAAAGCTAAACCAATAAAAGAGATTAAAAAAGAAGTAAAAAAAGTCATACCAAAAAAGGTTGAACCTAAAAAAACAATTCAAGAAAAAACTTTAGAAAAATATTTAGCTCAAGAAGAGCCAATTGATAAAAAAACTTTAGATACAATACAAAGATTATACGGAAAAGAATTTGAAACTTTTACAAAAGTTCAAAAAGCATTCATTAAAAATAATATCAATAGATTTGGGGAAATTACTCAAAGAGTATTAAATAGAATGGGATATCCAAGACTAGCTCAAAGACTTGGAATTGGAGGAGTTAATGTTGTGGAATTTACCCTTTTTCCAGATGGAAGTATAAAGGGTCTTAGAATTTCTGATTCATCTGATTATTCAATCTTAGATGACTACACATTAGAGTTAATTGAAATAGCATATAAAGATTATCCACGACCAAAAACTCCAACAAAATTAAAATTTAATGTGATTTACAAACTATATTAGGAGAAATTTATAATGTTTAAATTTTTTGATAAATTTGATTATTCTTTTATTTTTTGGTTATATTTTGCTTTAATAACCGTTGCTTTTAGGGAATATTATCTTGAAGAAAAACTTACTGTTTATAATATATTTCCAACTTCAATAGATACATTATTTTCAATTTTATTTGCTTTATTTGTTGTTTATACTTTATTTATTTTTATACTAATTCTAAGAAAATCTAAAACATCTCAAGGTAATAAGTTCTTTTTATTTTTTGGAAACTTAGTAGTGACTTTACATTTAATTTATACAGTGTCTCAAACATATAATTTATCAAATATTACAATTTTGAAAGATTATCATGTGACTTCTCAAATAAATGAATTAAGACAAACTTTACCAATTCCTGTAAATGGATTTACAACATTAGTAGATATAAGTTCACAAAACAGTGAAATAAAATATGTTTATCAATTAAACAAATCAAAAGATGATATAGCTTCAATTGATTTAAAAAGCTTCAAAGAAGGAATACAAGATTCCCTTTGCAATGAAGCATATAGCTTAGATGTTTTAAAATATAACTACACTTTAAATTACAATTATCTGGATAAAGATAATAATTCCATAGCAAACATTAAAACTAAAAAAGAAGATTGTGGTGAAAGTATTTATGATTTAGATTATTTAAAGCTTATCTTAATGGATAAAAAGATTTAGTTCTTTTATCCATTTTCTATAGTTTTCTTTCAAAATTATACATATCCATATATTTAAATGCTATTAAGTTTTCTAATATAGCAAATATCACTATAAAGTTTATAAAGGAGCTTCCTCCATATGAAAACATTGGTAAGGGCAATCCTACAACAGGAGCAAAACCAATTACCATTAAGATGTTTACACTCATGTTTAAAAATATTAGAAGTGCTAATCCGGAGGCAAATACCCGTATTATATAATCATCTTTATAATAATAATTCATAGTTAAAAGATGAATAATAATCAAAATATAAATAACCAATAAACCAAAAGCACCTATAAAACCGTATCTTTCAACTAAATATGCAAAAATAAAATCACTAGTTGCAATGGGAAGAAATTTCAACTGTGTTTGAGTTGCATTTTCACTCTCTTTTCCCGTTAGTCCACCTGAACCAATTGCAATAATTGATTGCTGAACATGATAACTAGGTTTTTCAGAAATAAAATCTGCTATTCTTTTTTTCTGGTAATCTTTAATTAAATAGGTATAAATTACAGGAGAAGAAATACCAATTACTAAAACAATACTTGCCCAAATTCTCCAATTTACTCCAACAATAAACAAAATTCCGTATCCAACTAACAACATAATTAGTGCAGTACCTAAATCAGGCTCTTTTGCTATTAAAATAAATGGTAATAAAATATAAAAAGAAATATGTAAAAAATCTTTTAAATTGTATCCATCTTTTGGTGGAGGTTTCGAATGAATTAAATATCCAAGCATCAATATATATATGGGTTTTATTAATTCAGATGGTTGCATAGTTGTACCTAGTAGTGGTACACTAAGCCATCTTTTTGCTCCTAATTTTGTTACACCCCAAAACTCAACTGCTAATAATAATCCAATACCTATCCAATATAAAATAGGTATTAGTCTAAGTTTTTTTCTTATGGGTAAAATAAATACTACAAAAAAAGCAATAATACTAATTGTAAAGTACATTAATTGTTTATTTGCTAATATTTCATTTGTTTCACTAATTAAAATATGAGATAGTAAAATCAATGGTAAAATATAAATAATTAATAAATAATCAAAATGTGAAATAATTCTTTTATCAATAAATCTCATGACGAAAGAGTATCTAAAAATGAATAAAAATTTTATTGTAAATGAAGCAAATAGACTAGATAAGTATTTAGCTTTAAATATTGACGCTTCTAGAAATCAAATTGAACAACTAATAAAAAAAGGTTTTGTTACAGTTGATGGAAAGAAATCTACAAAAACAGGACTTAAATTAAAAGAGAATCAAGAAATTAATGTAGATTTTCCTGAAACTCAAATAAATCCCATTAAAGATGAAGAGTTTGTAAATGCTTCATTAGAAGGTAAAGATGTAAAAATCATCTACGAAGATGAAGATATATTGGTTATTAATAAACCTTATAATCTAACTGTACATGACGCACCAAGTGTAAAAGATGCAACTTTAGTTGATTGGTTAAAACAAAAAAATATCTCTTTATCTACTATTAGTGGAGAAGAACGTCATGGTATTGTTCATAGGCTTGATAAAGGTACTAGTGGAGTAATGGTAGTTGCTAAAAACAATAAATCACATGAAAAATTAAGTGAACAACTTCAAGATAAAACTATGGGAAGATATTACTTAGCTTTAATAGATTTACCACTAAAAGATGACATTATAATTGATAAGCCAATTGCAAGAAATCCAAATAACAGACTAAAAATGTCAATTCAAGAAAATGGTAGAAATGCAAAATCTGCTTTTATAAAATTAAATACAAGTAATAACGAAAAATTTGAATTAATTGGTGCAAAATTATTCACAGGAAGAACACATCAAATAAGAGTACATCTAAACTCGATAAATAGGCATATCCTTGGTGACAATTTATATGATTTTAAGGGCGAATTAAATAAAATAAATAGATTTTATTTACACGCATATAATTTATATTTAATTCATCCAACTACAAATAAACAGATGAATTTTCAAGCTGATTTACCAGATGATATAAATAATTTTTTAGAAAAATATTTTGATATTAAGGAAGTATATGAACAAATTTGCACAAACAATATTCTTAGGCGTTTCAATAGCTTTACTTAGTACAGGTTGTACTAAAATAAATAGCTTTGATCCATCTTCACCTAAAATTAATCACAATTTAGAGGTTGTTGACTCAAACTCAATTAAATCTATTCCGGATATTACATCTATTGCATTTGAATGGAAAAAAGTTGAAGATCCAAACATTGTTGGTTATAACTTTTATAGGGCTAACATGCACAAAGATGGAAGACAGTTACTTTTAGTAAAAGAAATAGCAAATAAATATACAACACATTATGTTGATGAAGATTTAGAACCAAATACAAAGTATCTTTACCAAATCACTGCAAGAGCACAAGATGGAAGTGAATCAAAATCTACAACAGCATACCAAGCACAAACTTTACCTAGACTTGAAGCTGTTAGTTTTGTTCAGTCATTATCAGATTTACCAAATAGAATAAAGCTTATTTGGAGACCTCATTCAAATCAAAGAATTTCTTATTATCAAGTTCAAAAACTTGACACTGACAACAACAAATGGAAAAAATTAGCTAATGTTGAAGGTAGATTAAATATCGAATATATCGATTCAAACTTAGGAAATAACGAAAGATTTACTTATAGAATTGTTGCTTTTACACATGATGATATAGCTTCAATGCCAAGTGAAGCTGTAAGTGCAGGAACAAAACCTCTTCCTATTGGACCTGTAAATCTTACTGCAACAGTAAATCAACCTAAAAAGATTGTTTTAAATTGGGGTTTATCACCAACTGAAGATGTTGTTAAATATGAAATTCATAGAAGTGCATTTAGTAAATTTGGATATGGTAAGATTTATGAAACAGAAAACAACACTACTACAAGTTTTATTGATGTACTAGAAAATGATGGTAAAGAGTATTATTACAAAGTTTATTCAGTTGATGATGACTTATTAAGAAGTACATCTGATGTAGAGGGTGTAAGAGGAGTTAGTCTTTCTAAACCTGCTAAGCCTATTATGACTTTAGCTCAAATTCAAGGTGATAAAGCAATTTTAAACTGGAAAGCAGCTGATAACAGAGCTATATCTTTTAATGTTTATAAAAAAACAAAAATTGGTTTTTTAAACTATAAAACTACAAAATTTACTGATATTAAAGCTTTAAGATTTGAAGATAGAGATATTATTAGTGGAGTTGAATATAAATATACTATTCAAGCAAATGATGAATATGGACTAATGTCAGAAGA
>CAKZOX010000138.1 GCA_937138295.1 uncultured Campylobacteraceae bacterium | reverse complement strand
TGAACTATGAAAATATTGATATAACTTCAAATGAGATTAGTTTCAGTTTACAAGATGGAAAGATTACTACCAATAATTAGTCATGCTTAGATTAAAAAATATTAAAAAATCCATCAAAGAAAAAGGCTATCAAGGTGCAGAAAAAGGTGGAGACAGAATATTAATACATGTGAGGGAAGATGGCGTACCTTTTATAACTGAGGGTAATCATAGAATGGTAGAAGCTTATCTATCTAATAGACCTTTTATCGCCGCTGATGTAAGATATCTAAGAGGATCAGAGAATGTGGACGGGCCGCTAAACCCAAAAAGAATTGGCATAGACTTTGGTGAGGATAAATAATGGCTAAAAAAACAAAGATAAAAAAAGTAGCTAACGCTGAAATAAGAGCTGCTAAGAAATTTTTAGAATCAAAAGGCTTGGAATCAGATGAGGTAAGCCCAAAGAAATTTGCTACTGTAGCTAAGAAGCTAGATAAAGGCTTTCAGGAAACTCTAGAGATATTGGCTAGAACATTATCAGCAGGACAAGTGTAATGGATATTAAAAGCTTTTTTAGTAATTTAAAAATGAAAGCACCACAAGTTGATATTAGTGGTGGTCGTTCTGTAAATGAAATACCAATATATATACCTACAGGAAAGACTGAGGCTATAAGAACAAAAAACAGAGCTAGTGGAGATATAGACGTTAACTTTGCTACTCCATCAATGGTTGAAGGTCAGCCCACTGTATTTGGCATGGGTGGTAGTGGTAATTTTATGGAAGGGCAAGTGGATTACCCACAAGAGCTACAAGTTTATGGTGCACCAGAAAGCCAAAAGTTTGGGCAAGGATTAACAGTTGATCAGTTAAGGGCGTATTTAGGTATACCAATTACAGAAAACACAAGTTTAAATATACAAGGTCAAATAAACCCATACTACTTTGATCCAGTGGATGGAACGCCACTTGGAAAAGAAAAAAATATTGGGGCAAATATAGAGTATAGGTTCTAAATGGCTGAGACTGAGCTAGATAGATTTTTTAGAGAGAATAGAATAAGGGAAGCACAAAGCGTAAATCCTAGTGTTTTTGAAAACCCTAGATATGCTTCTATGATATACAACTCTAGCGTACCACTAAACCAATTAGAGAAGAACATACAACAATCTCAAGGGGCTACACTAGAGCCATACAAGCCTACCATGAGAGAAAACATAAAATATGGCATAAGAGACTTATTAACATACTTAGGTACGCCAGAGGGC
Organism: uncultured Campylobacteraceae bacterium; assembly: GCA_937138295.1. GTDB lineage: Bacteria > Campylobacterota > Campylobacteria > Campylobacterales > Arcobacteraceae > JALRJW01. The sequence goes on along the minus strand of CAKZOX010000138.1, from coordinate 2,762 downwards.
ACAGCAAGTAATGTGGCAAGAGGTTTTATGGGAAACCCTAATGCTGAAGCTTTTAGTAAGTCAATTGGTTTGCTAGATGTTGCACCCATTGTAAACATACCCTTTTATCTACAAGAAGCTAAAAGAGGATTTGAAAAAGCACAAACTGCAACTGACTATATTGCCCCAGCTATAGAAGGTGGTGCTGCTATATTAGAAGGTGTACTTGTAACAAAGCCTTTGGCAAAAAAACTTAAGGGATTTTCTAAATCGCTATCACAAAAACTTCAAGGTAAAACAGATGTATCTGCACCAACCATAGGATCATTACCTAAAGCTGAACCTAAGATGTTAGCAAGTACAAGACGAATGCCACCTAATATGGTTATGACAAACCCAAGAAAGTTAGATGAGTTGGGATTTTTCTATAAATCAGAAGAAGTTGCTAACAAAATGAAACAAAACAAAGGTAGTGGAAAAGACTTTGAAAATTATTTTCTAAAGCAAGGCGTAACTAAATCTGAGCTTTTTGATACTGGTCTTGATGAACTATTTAAAGTTACAAGCAGACCTATTACAAAAAAAGACATATTAACTAAAATAAATGTTAATAAACTAGAATTATACGAGGATGTTTATCAAGACAATCCAGTTGCAGAAGGTTCAAGCCTTATATTCGAGGATATAGCTGACAAAATATCAGAAACACCTTCATATAATAAATTTAGTAATTATGAAATAGATGAAATAAAAAAATCTAATATATTTGCTTTTGCATCAATTAGATATTTTATTTAGATAGATTTTAAATATACCTTATCTTTTTGTAAATACAATAAATAAGAGTAAACCTCATCACTTGATACAATCTCTTTAATAGCTTCTTTATAAAAACTTATCTGTTTTTTATGTTCACTGTTTTCATTATTTGTAGTTTTATAATCAAAAATATAAAATCTACCCTCTTTCTCTATTAGCAAATCTAAAATTTTTAATTCCCCATTATAGATTAAAGATTGTTCTGTATATAGTTTTGAGTTTCTTACTAAATTAATAAACTCACTATTTTCAATCAAATTTATTAATCTTTTTTTAATCTCCATAAAATCCTCTTCATCCAAATAAGAAGCATATCTACTATAACTTAGACTCAAAGAGTACTCTAAAGTTTTATAATCAAAGCTATTCATCATCTCCAAACAGTAGTGTGTAGCAATTCCAAAATATCTTGATTTTAATGATATTTCATCATCTAATTCATAAGTAGCCTTACTATTTTGTCTACCTAAATTCATAGCTTTATAGACTATTTTTGATACTTTTTCACTATCTTTTTTATTAAAACTATTGATAAGCAAAGAACCAATTGTGCAGGTTTTTAAATTAAGAATATCAAAAACAGATTTTTCACTCTTTTTAAAGATAAAAAGATTACTTTTTGCCCTAGTCATTGCCACATATAAAATATTTATTTCATCTTCATATTGAAGTCTTTTCTCTTTTTCTAATGCATTTTTATAATTTTCATCATAATTTTCTAATTTTGATATTTTGTAATATAGTTTATTTAAATTAACCCCATCATACTCAAAAAGAAGTGAACTCTTATCGTGGTTTTTATTTTTTATTCTATCAAGTAAAATTACAGTATCAAACTCTAAACCCTTTGATTTAAAAATAGTAAGTATTTGTAAACCAACTTGCTCTTTATTTTCTATTGATGTTTCTAACTTATCTATTTCATAAATAAAATCAACTATATCACTATATTTTGAAGATTCATCTACAAATTTTATTACATTGTCATCTAAAATATTAAAATATTTTCCTATTTTTAATACCAATTCATCAACTCTATTTTTATGTAAATCAAAACTAAACTCAATATCATATTTTGGTTTATTTCCTAAAATTGCATTTAAATTCTCTTTATAAATATTCTCTTTATAGTATAAATATTTTATTGCATTAATACAAGCTTTTACATTCTCTTGATTTATAAGTTTTGATGTCATTTCTGTTGATATTTTTAATGTTGGAAAAAGTTTAGTTAAATATGAATAAAGTTCTAAAACATCTGCATTTGTATATGTTAAAATAGCTATACTATTTGGATTTACTCCATATCTTAGAAGTTCCGCAATTTTACTCGCTACATTTTTATACTTTTCATCTTCACTTAAATTATCATCATTAATAACTTCAACATAACCATCTTTTATATTACTTTGTTGCGCAAAATATTCATAACTATTTAGATTTAAAAAAGCACTATTTACAAACTCCACAATATGCTCACAACTTCTATAGTTTGTATTTAGTTGTTCTACTTCTATTTGATTATATTTATTACTTACATAATCAAAAAGTTCTCTTTTTCCACCTCTAAATCTATAAATTGACTGTTTTGTATCACCAACATAAAAAAAAGTTTTAAACTTTTCATTAAAACCTGATAAAGTCTCTTCTATCAAAGGTTCCAAAATCTTATATTGCAGTAAAGATGTATCTTGAAACTCATCAATTAATATGTGATTATATTTACTATCTAATCTAAAATATAAAAAATCTTTATCAATTTTTGTACTTAAAAGTTCATACACAAAATTAGAAATATCATTAAAAGTAAAATAGTTTTGATTTGTATTATATTTCTTTTTAAAATTTCTAAAAAGTTTATATAACTCATATAATGAGCTCAAAGAGTATGATGCTCTTAGTTTATAGTAGTTTGAAATCTCAATCTTTAATTTTTGAAAATTATTTTCAAACTCCTCATTTGA
>CAKZOX010000137.1 GCA_937138295.1 uncultured Campylobacteraceae bacterium | reverse complement strand
TCTGCAGAAAACTATAAAGATGCTGAATATTTCATTGATATTAGAAATTATGATTTAGTATTAACTGACTGGATGTTACCAGATGGTGATGGTATTGAACTGTGTAAAATTGTAAAAAACAGAAGTTCAAGAACTGCTGTAGTAATTTTATCAGCTAGAGATGATAAAGAATCTGAAATTGAAGCATTAAGATCAGGTGCGGATGACTATATCAAAAAACCATTTGATTTTGATATTTTACTTGCTAGAATTGAAGCAAGATTAAGATTTGGTGGAACGAACATCATTGAAATTGAAGATTTATCAATTAATCCTGATGAAGAAAAAATTGAATACAACGGTGAAGAGATTGAATTAAAAGGTAAACCTTTTGAAGTATTAACTCACCTTGCTAGACATAGAGATCAAATTGTTTCTAAAGAACAATTATTAGATGCTATTTGGGAAGAGCCTGAATTAGTTACTCCAAACGTAATTGAAGTAGCAATCAACCAAATTAGACAAAAAATGGATAAACCATTAAATATCTCTACAATCGAAACTATCAGAAGAAGAGGATATAGATTCTGTTACCCAGATAATGGTAACGAAGATAAATAATCTACAAAAACTTATAAAATGAAATTAGAAAGTATATATAAACAGTTTTATAATAAACTGATTATAGCTACTTCTATTTTCGTAATCTTTCTTTCATTTATTTTTTATTTCTACACAAAAAGTACTATCTATGAAAATATTCATAAAGATATGTTATATGATGCAAAACAAATTATCAACAAAAAACTAAAAGTAAATGAATCTATTCAAAATAAAAATGTTTCAATAAAACTTGTTGAAAATTTTAAATTAAAAACATTTAGTTTTATTAACTATGAAGACACTAAAAATAGTTTTATTAAACTTCTATATCCCTATGACAAGAAAAATAATCTATTTTTAGAAATTACAAGAAATATTAACTATGAAGTTGAATTACTTTATTCAATTATTTTTAGAAACCTATTTATTTTAGCAATTCCAGGTTTTTTATTAATGTTAGTATTTTCACTATTTTTATCAAGATCTCTTTTAAAACCTATTATAAATATTAATAAGAAACTATCAAATATGGATGAAAACTCTTTAAGTAAGATTGATAAAAAAGATTTACCCATAGAATTTCATGCATTAACAGACTCTATAAATTCTTTAACAAATAGAATTGAAACCAATGTTAAATTCAAAAAAGAACTATTTATAGGTGCTGCCCATGAATTAAAAACACCACTTGCAGTGATGAAATTAAAAAATGAAGTTACACTTAGAAAAAAAAGAGAAATTAGTGATTATGAAGACACATTAAAACTAACTATAAAATCGATAAATGATATGAATGTTATGATTTCATCTATTTTAGATATTGGTAGAGCAGAAGGTGCTCAGTTTGAGAAAACAAGCTATATAGATATAATAGAATACACAAAAAATAAAGTAAATGACTATCGACTTTTAAGTGCTCAAAAAAGTATTATTCTAACTTTCTTTTCAAATGTAACTACATATAAATTAAATATTCAAGTAACTTTATATCATCAAATATTACAAAACTTTGTTCAAAATGCTATTAAGTTTACAGATGAAAATAAAAGTATTGAAATAAGAGTTAGAAAAACACAAAATGAATTTATATTAAGTGTAATTGATGAAGGTGTTGGAATACAAGAAGAAGTTGATTTATTTGCACCATTTAAAAGAATTGGAAATAAAAGTGGAGTTGGTCTTGGTTTATTTTTAGCAAAAAATGCAGCAGATGCATTAAGGGCTGATATTTCAATTAAAAATAGAGATGATAATAAATCTGGATGTATTGCAAAGCTTGTTCTTTACAATACATCAGAAGATACTATTTAAAAATTTGCAGCGTGTTCTATTTTAGTACACTTATTTTGAACTACTTTCATACCAGCTTCTTTAGCTTTAGCAGCAGCTTCATTGTTAACTAATCCTAATTGAGTCCATACAGTATCTATATCACCTCTTTTAATAGCAGCATCTACAACAGCAGCAATTGCATCAGGTTTTCTAAAAATATCAACCATATCAATTTTAAATGGAATCTCTTCTAAACTTCTATATACTTTTTCCCCTAAGATTTCATCTTCTTTTGGGTAAATAGGAACTATTTTGAAACCTGCATTTTTTAAATATTTTGCAACTCTGTTACTAGCTTTTTCTTCATTTGGAGAAAGACCAGCAATTGCTATTGTTTTTGTATTTTTAAAAATTTCTATAATTTCTTCATTGTTTGAATTAACTGATGGGAATTCACATTCCATTTTATATCCTTTAAATAAATTTATTTAAAAATTATATCAAAAAAGTATAAGTAAAATATAAATAGTAGGAGTTTTAAATATAAGATACAGGTTGATAAGACCTGTATCTTAAATAATAATTGAGTTTATATTGATTTAATTTATGTTTGTTTTTTATTTATTAAGAAAGAATTTCTTCTACAGTGATATAATCACCAACTCTTCCCGTCATTTGTTCTACATCAGTATTAACTGGTAATGTTTTCTTACCTGGTACCCATCCCGCAGGACATACTTCACCAGTTTTTTCTGCATGTTGCCAAGCTTTTACTTGTCTTAAAAATTCATTTACATTTCTTCCAACCATTGGTGCTTGTACTTCTTGAGCAACAACTGTTCCTTCAGGATTAATTAAGAATCTACCTCTTAATGCAATACCTTCTTCTTCAATCATAACACCAAATGCTCTTGATACTGTTCCTGTTGGATCAGCTCCGATTGTTAATTTTAATCCTTCTAATAAAGGTTCAGTTTCAACAAATCTTTTATGAGAGAATTTTGTATCTGTTGATACTGCTAAAATTTCTACACCTAATTCTTGAAACTCGTCATATTTTGCATTCATTGCAGCAATTTCCGTTGGACAAACAAAAGTAAAGTCAGCAGGATAGAAACATACTACATGCCATTTACCTTCATAATCTTTACTATCTACGTTTGTGTAGTGACCTGTTTTTGAATCGTATGCATCCATTTTAAATTCTGGAGCTTTTCTTAATACTAATGATGAACTCATATTTTTTTCCTTTTTTTCTTCATTTAATTTTTCTTCATTTTTAATAACATTTTCGTTTTCTTCAATTGGTTTAGCACCTGTATCGCATGCCATAATAAATCCTTCAATTGTTTAGTAACAAAGGATAATTTTTTTCCTTTGATAAATGTATTCTAATATATTAAAAATTAAGTCTAGCTTAATTTATAAATAAATTTTATAATAATATTATAAGTAAAAGTTATATAAATATATAAAGAGTTATTTTGAATAGTTTTTTAATAAATAAAAAGGAGAAACTAAATTTTGTTTAGTTTCTCTTGTATGAAGTTTTTAACTTGGTTATAATCTATTGTTTCTTTGAAATCTTCAAATTTACATCCACTAGCATTTACATGACCACCGCCATTTGCTAATTTTTGAGCCATTAAAGATACATCTACTTTTCCATCTGCTCTAAATGAAGTATTACCTTTTCTTCCTACATCAATAAAGAAATCATAATCATCATTAGCTTTTAAGAATGCATTAGCAGGTATTGAAACAGAACCTAATGTATATGTTAAGAGTCCTTTATGCCCTTGATATGTAACTGTTAAATTTTCTTTTACATCAGCAAGAGTCTTTACAAGGTTTTTAGCTGTGAGATTATCTAAAGTATCATTTTTGCCATCAAAGCATAAATACTCTTTTTTTAGTCTGTGAATATTCTCATCTAATAAAATATTCCTATTTTCTAAATCTAAATATTTAGTAGCTTCTTTTAAAAGATGGATTCTAAACTCCCTATTTAAATCAGCAAACAGCATTTGATTAATTTCTCTTACTCCTGAAATCATTGTCATAAGAACTTTACCAAATTCGAAATTTTCTTTTTCATTTTCAAGCCAAATATCAATTGCATTAATACAGTCTACAAGTGGTGATAACCACTCTTTTTTGTCTTCAAAAGCATTGTATGTCTCACAAAAATAATCATAAGTAATTTTTGTAGCACATCTATTTATATCTAAATAATACCAATCAAATTGATCAGCACTTTTTTTACCAGTTGCATGATGATCTAATAATTGAAGTTTAATATTATAACCATTTGTATTTAGTTCATTAACTTCTTTATCTATATCTTTAGATTCACCATAGGTTAAATTTAAATCTGTAATTAAGATTAGTGTTTCGTCTTTACTTTCTTTAGTTTTAATATCTTCTAATACTTTTTTAATTGAAAGCTTTACTTCTAATCCGTAATTTGCATTTAAATATAAACCTTCACTAAAATACTCTTTAGAGATTAAATGACATCCATACCCATCTAAATCTGTATGAGAAATATGATAAAAATTCATTGAACAATATCTTTTAATGTTAATTCATCTAAAAAGTCATTTACTTTAGTTTGAAGTGTATTTAACATAGGCCATATTGCACATAATGATGCTTTATCACTAGGACAATCATGAACTGATGGTGCACATTCAAATACAGCTGGTAACTTCTCTTCTGCTGCTTTTGTTATCTCTAAAATAGTAATTTGATCATAAGGTCTACTTAATACAAATCCACCATTTACTCCCCTATGAGATATTACGATATTATTTTTAGCTAAGTTTTGAAGTATTTTTGCTAGAAAAGACTTCGATATACCTAACTGTTTTGATAATACATCTACATTTATAGGGTCTTCACTTTTAGCTATAGAAATCATTGATAATAAGGCATATTCACTTTTTCTTGTAAGTAACATATAAATCCTATAATTTTTGTCTTATTTTACATTATATTATATTAATATTCATTATTAATATGTTTAATTTGAAAATTTAAAGAAAATTTAATAAAAAAAAAGGGCCGAAGTAAAACTTCGACCCTTTTTTGAATTAAACTACAATAATTATTTAGCTCTAATTCCTAAAGTTGCTACTAATTCAGTGAATGAAGTATAGTCTTTAGCTCTTAAATACTTTAATAATCTTTTTCTTTTACCAACCATTTTTAAAAGACCTAATCTTGAAGAGTGATCTTTTTTATTGATTTTTAAGTGCTCAGTTAAAACTTTGATTTGCTCTGATAATATTGCGATTTGAACCTCAGCTGAACCTGTGTCACCATCTTTTTTTGCGAATTTTGCGATAATTTGTGCTTTTACGTCCTGATTTAAAGCCATTTTGACCTCCTAATAGGTATATATTTGTTCTTTACTTTAAAAGTAAGTTGCGAATTATATTGAAATAAACTTTATATAAGTTTAAATCTAAATATAAAATTTAGATTTATTTTCCCATTCCCTTTAAATACTCTTCATATTTAACATCTTCTAGTTTTTCAATCTTTGCATTAACTTCATCAAGCATTTCTTCTTTGTATTCTTTAACTTTTTTTCTAACTTCTTTTGATTTTACACCAATCATTTGAGCAGCTAAAATTCCAGCATTTTTTGCTCCATTAATTGCTACTGTTGCAACAGGAACTCCCCCTGGCATTTGAACAATAGAAAGTAAAGAATCCATTCCTTCTAAATTTGATCCTCTAACAGGAACTCCAATTACAGGTAATTCAGTCATAGAAGCAACCATACCAGGTAAATGAGCAGCACCCCCTGCTCCACCAATAATAGCTCTTAATCCTCTTTTTTCTGCTGTTTTAGCATATTTCATTAATCTATCTGGTGTTCTGTGTGCTGATACAATTGTTAATTCATATTCAATTCCAAAATACTCTAACATTTTAGCAGCAGCACTCATAACAGGAAGATCAGAATCACTCCCCATAATAATTCCAACTAATGGTTTACTTTTACTCATAATTTAATGCTCCCTTTGATTTTTAATATATCTTTTGCTTTTAGTGCTTTTTCTAATGCTGCTTGAGCATCATCATCTAAAACTGTAATATGTCCCATTTTTCTAAAAGGTTTTGTCTCTTTTTTAGAATAGAAGTGAAATGATAATTCTGGAATTTCTAAAGTTTCATGAATTCCTTGAATAAACGGCTCACCTGCATATCCTTCTTCACCTAAAAGATTTACCATTGCAGATGGAGATATAAGTTTTGTAGAACCTAAAGGTAAGTTTGTAACTGCTCTAATGATTTGTTCAAATTGAGATGTAGCACAAGACTCAACTGTATAGTGTCCTGAATTATGAGGTCTTGGAGCTATTTCATTAACTAAAATTTCACCTTTTTTTGTTAGGAACATTTCCACACCAAAAACACCAACACCATCTAAAACTTCAATACATTTTTTAGATATTTCAGTTGCTTTTTTTTCTATTTCTTCAGAAATTCTTGCAGGAGCTATAACACTATCACAAATATTAACTCTTTCATCAAATATCATCTCTACAACTGGATATGCAGCTATTTCACCATCAATACTTCTTGCAATCATAATTGCTAGCTCTTTATCTATATCAACTAGTTCTTCAATAAATGATTCAGCTTTAATAGATTTATTTTCAACATCATTTTTATCTTTTAATAAAACAACACCTTTTCCATCATATCCACCCATTTTAGATTTTTGAATAACTGGTAGCCCAAAGCTTTCTAAATCAACTGGTACTTTTACATCTTTATAAGCAGGAACAGGAATTCCTGCTTCATCTAAAAGTTTCTTTTGTTCATATTTATTTTGAATTAATTCCATAACATAAGGAGATGGATAGATTCTTTTACCTTCATCATAAAGTTTTTTAAGAATTTGTGTATCAACGTGTTCTAACTCAAAAGTAGTTACATCACACTTATTAACTAATAGTTCAAGCATTTCTTTATCATGAAATCCCCCAACTATTTGTTGATCTGATACTTGACCTGCTGGACAATCTGGAGTTGGATCTAAAATCGTAACATGAAAACCCATTTTTTTGGCTTTTTGCGCCATAATTTTCCCTAGTTGACCACCACCAATTATTCCTATTCTTAATGTAGAATAATTAAAATTAATATCCATTCTTTTATGCTCCCAATTTTATTTATATTTTTAGTAAGATAACCACATAATATCAGTTAATATACATTTAGCTCCATATCTTCTTAGAAAAGATATCAAGCTTTCACTTATTTCATTTAGTTTTTCTTCTTCAAATACTACAAATACATAATTATTTGTAAATACATCAGTAATATCATCATTAAGTTTTAAACCATGACCTCCACTTCCTTGAATATCTTTAATAACTGTATATCCAATCACGTCATTTTTATTAAAAAAATCAATTAATCTGTTTAAATAAACAGACTCAATAATAATCTCAATTTTTTTTCTTTTAACCATGTTTAACCCCAAATTGTTGATATTAGATAGTAATATAGTGGAATCCCTAATGAAATATTAAATGGGAAAGTAATAGCTAAACTTAGCGGTAAGTAAATACCAGGATTAGCTTCAGGAACTGATAATCTTAATGCAGCAGGAACAGCAATATAAGATGCACTACCACTTAATAATGCAATTAAGAAAGCATCTCCTTTTGTTAATCCGAAGAAATAAGCAAGTGACATTCCTATACATGCATTTACTATTGGCATAACAATAGCAAATCCTATTAAAAACATACCTAGTTTTTTCAGTTCGTAAATTCTTTTAGCTGCAACAATACCCATATCAAGTAAGAAGAATGCAAGCATACCTTTAAAAAGTGCCCCAAATAAAGGCTCCATATCATTCCAGCCTTTTTCTCCACTTAAAATACCTATGATTAAAGCTCCAACAAGTAAGTAAACAGAAGGGTTTAAAAAGGCTTCCCTTAATATTTCACCCCAGTTTGTTTTTGAATATTCATCATCATTACCATTAACACTTTTTTTACCAAATATTGCAACAAAAACTAATCCAATTACAATAGCAGGTGATTCCATAAGTGTCATAGCAGCAACCATATATCCACCATATTCTACATTCATTGCTTGAAGATAAGTAATACCTGTGATAAAAGTAACAGCTGAAATAGACCCATAAGTTGCTGATAAAGCAACAGAGTTATAGGTATCTAGCTTCATACGAAGAATAAAATAACTATATACAGGGACAAGAAGTGCCATACCTACAGCTATTAATAATGCTTTTAATACATAAAAGTCTAAGCCACTTTTTGAAAGTTCATATCCACCATGTAAACCAATAGCTATTAACAAATATAATGAAAATAGCTTTGGTAATGGCTGTGGAATTGTTAAATCAGACTTTAAAAAGACTGCTAACATCCCCAAAAAGAAAAATAAAATTGGGGGATTTAGTATGTTCTGTAATATTAAATCTAAACTCAAATTAATTAACCACCTGTTTGATAAAATGCTCTTGATGACACTTCATTATCATCCTTAACAGACCATTTGTTTTTTTCTGGTTTATTTTTTAAAACCGTTCTTAAAATTTCAACTGCTTTATCTACATCATCATTTTTAATGGCATCTTTAATGCTCATTGCATCTTCAAAATATAAACAAGGAATTAAATGTCCTTCTGCAGTTAGCCTAATTCTGTTGCATGCCGCACAAAAATCGTCTTTGTGTGGTTCTATAATACCAAACTCATAACCACCTTCTATCTCGTAGTATTGAGCTGGTGAACTTGTATCTCTTGGAACTTTTCTAATAATTTTATATTTTTTTGAGACTCTATCTAAAATCTCATCACTTGTAAGACCTTTAGCTTCTTTTTTAGCATGATGATTTTCCATAAATTCTATAAATCTAACTGGAAATTTATTATCTTTACAATAATCAAAAACTTCCATAATATCGTCATTTATTCCCTTAATAGGAACGCAATTTATTTTAATTTTTAAACCAACTTTTTTTGCTTCTTCAATTCCCTCTAATACTTTTGGTAATACATTCTTTTGGGCAATTTTAGCAGCAATATCTTCTTGCATTGAATCTAAAGAAATATTAATTCTTTTTAGTCCAGCTTCTTTTAATCGTAAAGCTGCACCTTTAAGTAAAAATGCATTTGTTGTTAAAGCTAAATCTATATCATTTTTGTAATCAAATATCATCTTTAAAAATACGTCTAATTGTTCTCTTAATAAAGGTTCTCCACCAGTAATTCTTACTTTTTTGATACCTTCATCAATACTTACTTTAATGAATTTGAAAAGTTCTTCATAAGATAATAAGTTTTCTTTAGGAACCCAAGAAAACGGTTTTTCAGGCATACAGTACTGGCATCTGAAGTTACATCTTTCAGTAACTGATACTCTTAAATAATCGTGTTTTCTACCGTATCCATCTATTAACATCTTATACTCTTTTGTTTTTAAAATTTTATAATATTTTTAAAAGGATATTATAAAATTACTTAAATGCTATTTTAATGCTAAAAATAGTTATGTAATATGATTTTATATGTAGATTTTAAAAGAGGTAATAAACAGTAAAATTACTGTTTATTACATATATTTTTTAAGTACATCTGGAATTTTTACAGTTCCATCAACTTGTTGATAGTTTTCCATAATAGCTAAAAGAGTTCTTCCAACAGCTAGTGAAGAACCATTTAAAGTGTGGGCTAAGATATTTTTCTTACCATCTTTATATCTGATTTTCGCACGTCTTGCTTGGAAATCTCTCGTATTTGAGATAGAAGATATTTCTCTAAATTTACCTTGACCAGGTAACCATACTTCAAGGTCAATAGTAGTTGCAGCACTAAATCCAAGGTCACCAGTACAAAGTTGAACTTTTTGATGAGTTAAACCTAATGAAGTTAGTAAATCACTAGCACAAGCTACCATTTTTTCAAATACTTCAGCTGATTGTTCTACAGTTGTAATAGCAACCATTTCAACTTTATCAAATTGATGTTGTCTAATTAAACCTCTTGTATCTCTACCAGCACTTCCTGCTTCTTTTCTAAAACATGGAGTATATGAAGTTAACATTAAAGGCAATTCTTCAACTGGAATAATTTCATCATTATAAAGGTTTGTTAAACTTACTTCAGCAGTTGGGATTAAGTATAAATCTTCACCCTCAATCTTAAATAAATCATCTTCAAACTTTGGTAATTGACCTGTTCCTTGAAGTGTAGAAGAGTTTGCCATAAATGGAACATACCACTCTTCAAATCCTCTATCTCTATTAAAGTCAAGCATATAATTAATTAATGCTCTTTCAAGTCTTGCACCTTGACCTTTAATTGCTGAAAATCTAGATTTAGCAAGTTTAACACCTCTTTCAAAGTCTAACCAACCATTATCTAAATCCCAGTGTTCTTTTGGTTCAAAATCAAATGTTGGTTTTTCACCAATTACTTCTAAAACTACATTTTCATCTTCATCTTTACCTACAGGTACATTATCATCAGGCATATTAGGAACGGCCATAGCGATTGAAGATAGTTCTTCTTCAAGATTTCTAACTTCATCTTCAAAAGTTTGTTTTTTTGATTTTAGGTCATTGATTTCTTGTTGTAAAGGAGCAATATCAAGTCCCTCTTTTTTATATCTACCAAACTCTTTTGAAAGTTTATTTTGAGATGCTGTTATATCTTCCATCTCTTGTCTTTTAGTTTTTGCTACTGATGATATTTCAAATAATTTATCAAGAGTTTCTTGATCAACACCCTTTTTCTTTAAAGAGTTTGCAATAGTTTCAAAATCTCTTTGAAGTAATCTAATATCAATCATAATTAACCGTTCATTTCCATTTTAATTATAACTTCACCATCAACATATTCAGCTCTAAATTTATGTTTATGACAAAAATCTTCATTCATTACGATACACATTTCATTTGCTTCATCTAAAGCCTCTTCAATTGTATCAAATGTAGTTTCCATTTCATATTTAGAATGTTTAAAACATCCACATGCTCTTTCCATTTTTACTACTGCCATAGTATCTCCTAATTTAATTTTCTCGCATTTTATCATAATCATAATATAATTACCTTTTAACAATTTAACTTATCAAAGAAAGACCAATATGAAAAACAATATTTATCTATTATCTGCACTTTTTATAGCTATTTTTGCTGCTGTTTTATACACAACACTACAATTTATTCAACCTAGTCCAAAAAAAGAGATTGTAATTGCAACTGGTTCAAAAACCGGTAATTATTATAAAACTGCCCTACTTTATAAAGAGTTACTAAAAGAAGATAAAGTAGATGTAAAAATATTAAATACAGCAGGTTCTGTTGAAAATTTAGAATTAATTAAAACAGGTAAAGCAGATATCGCATTTATGCAAAATGGAATTATAGATAAAAGTTCTTATGAAAATGTACAATCTTTAGCAAGTATATATTATGAGCCTTTATGGGTTTTTTATAAAAATGAAAACTATACTATGGATTATGTAATACAACTTATTTCAAAGAAAATTTCAATTGGTGCAGATGGTAGTGGAACAAAAGATTTAGCTAGTAAAATTTTAGAAGTTAATGGCATAAATAACGAAAATTCTACATTATATAATTACTCAACTTCTAAAGCTAAAGATGAACTTATAAATGGAAATATTGATGCAATGTTTGTAGTCAGTTCTCAAAATTCAGATGTAGTAAAAGAGCTTCTAGAAAATCCTAATATAAATGTTCTTAGTTTCAAAAGAGCAAAAGCTTATAGTAGAAAATATCCTTTTTTAGAAGCTTTAACTTTATATGAAGGAACTTTAAATTTATATAAAAATTTACCCGATGAAAATATTAAACTATTATCTACAACAGCTACATTAATTGGTAATAATGAATTAAATGCCGAACTTATCAGATTATTTTTAAAAAAGGTAAAAGAAGTTCATAATAAAAAAGATTTATTTGCAAAACCTGAACAATTTCCAAGTATTCACAATATGAAACTAGAATTAAACGAAGAAGCAAAAAGATATTTTACCTATGGTGACACTTTTTTAGAAAAAATATTCCCATTTTGGATTGCTTCAAATATAGATAGATTAAAGATTTTAATCATTCCATTACTTACTTTACTTATTCCTTTATCAAAAGGATTATTCCCAATTTATAGATGGTCAATTAGATCAAAAATTTACAAATGGTACAAACAAATTCAAGAGTATGACTTAAAATTAGAAACTATTAAAAATGATGAGTTAGAGAGATTTATCAATGAATTACAAGAATTAAGGCATGAAATAAAGATTGAAACGAAAGTTCCCCTTTCATTTATGAGTGAATATTACGATTTAATTATGCATCTTGAACTAATAATATCTAAAGCAAATGAAAAAAGAAGCTGAAATTTTAATTTTAATTACTTTGGCTATAATACAAAAAAATTTTAAAGGAAATTTATTTTGAGAATTTTATCAGGAATTCAACCATCAGGAACTATTCATATAGGTAACTACTTTGGAATGATTAAACCAATGATTGAATCACAACATGATGGTGAACTATTTGCATTTATTGCTTCATATCATGCACTAACATCAGTAAAAGATAAAGAGGTTTTAGAACAAAACACTTTTGAAGCTGCAGTAAACTTTTTAGCTTTAGGAATGGACCCAGAAAAATCTACATTTTGGGTACAACACCATGTAAAAGAAGTACTTGAATTATATTGGCTTTTATCAAATCATACTTCAATGGGACTACTAGAAAGAGCTCACTCATATAAAGATAAAACAGCAAGGGGAATTCAAGCAAATCATGGTTTATTTTCTTACCCTGTTTTAATGGCAGCTGATATTTTATTATTTGATTCAAATATTGTTCCAGTAGGAAAAGATCAAATTCAACATGTTGAAATGACTAGAGATATTGCAAATTCATTTAATCACGCTTATAAAAAAGATATATTTACAATGCCTGAGTCTAGAGTTGATGATAATGTAGCAACAGTTCCAGGAACTGACGGTGCTAAAATGTCAAAATCATACAACAATACAATTGATATGTTTAACACAAAGAAAAAAATTAAAAAACAAGTTATGGGAATAGTAACAGATTCAAAAGAATTAGATGAGCCAAAAGAGTGGGAAAACTGTAATATTTATAAACTTTGCGAACTATTTATGAGTGAAGATGAATTAAAAGATTTACAACAAAGATACCAAACTCCAGGTGAAGGTTATGGTCACTTTAAATTAACTCTATTAGATAAATTAAACGAACATTTTGAGCCATATGCTCAAAAAAGAGAAGAATTATTAAATAATCCAAAACAAGTTCATGAGATTTTAGAATTTGGAGCAAGTAAAGCTAGAAAAATAGCAAGTGCTAAAATGGAAATTATTAGAGATACAGTTGGACTAATTTAGTCTAACTGTGTTTACTTTAAATATTATTGTTTCTTACACAGGTAAATAAATTTATCTGATTCATCAAAACTATGTAAATTAAATCCTACTTTTTCTACTATTTCAAAACCAGTTTTCGATAATAGTCTATTTAAGATTTTTTGAGTATGAAAATATTGAACAATACTATCTTGTTCTTTTGAATAGTAACCATTTTCCATTTTTGTAAATAGTGTAATATCTGTTTTTAATTCTCTATTTTCAAAGTTTGCATCTATGTTTATGAACTTATCTTCTAGGTCTAAACTCAATGTTCCTTGGGCTATTTCTTCAAAGCCAAATAAAGAATTTACATCAAAAATAAAGTAACCACCTTTATTTAAAACATTTGCACTATTTTGTAAAAACTCTTCAAGATTATCTTGATGAATATAATTTAAAACGTCAAATACAGCAGTTGCACAATCAAATTTATCTTCTACATATTTAAGGTCAATTGCTTTAGCATCTAAGCCTTTTTCTTGACATACTTTTACTTGTTCAGCACTTAAATCTATACCAAAAGCTTTTTTATCATTCACTTTTAGGTTTTCTAATAAATATCCTTGACCACATCCAATATCAATAATATTGTCTAATTCAAGTGACATAATAAAAGTCATATATTCTTTGTGTAAAGTATATACTTCTTCTTCAAATCCTAAATATGGTTCAACTTTTGAATATAAATCTAGTCCCATTTTAATGCCCTTACATTGTTGCTTCGATTTTCTCTTTTAAATCAAATATTAAATCTTTTTTTGCATAAAATGCATTTTTATTTGCAATTAAATGTGCGCTACTTTCCATTATAGTTGGTCCAACTTCAAGACCATTTTGTTTCATTGTTTCACCTGTTTCTACAATATCAACAATACAATCACTTAAACCTACTAAAGGAGCAAGTTCAATTGAACCATAAAGTTTTATTATTTCAACTGCCATTGCTTTTTCTTCAAAATATTTCTTAGCTATTTTTTCATGTTTAGTTGCAACTGTGATTTTACTTTTAGTCATATCAAGTTGTTCACCCTTTCTAAGACCAAAAGCAACTTTACATTTACCAATATTTAAATTTAGCATTTTGATTAAATCATACTCTTTTTCTTCAAGTACATCTTGACCAACTACACCTAAGTCAGCTGCTCCATGCATTACATAAGTTGGAACATCTTGATTTCTAACATTTAAAAATCTAAATCCTGCTTTTTCTAAAATCAATTTTCTGTTTTCAAAAACAAACTTTTCTCCAAAGGCTTTCTCAAATTTTTCTAGTGTCTCTTCAGCTATTCTACCCTTTGGCAACGCTATTGTTAGCATCAATTATCCTTTTCATATTTTCGAATATCAAATCTTTTTTGTACGTGCTATTTTCAAAAAACTGACTTAAGTACTCACCATCTCCACCAGTGAAAATAATGTTTTTATTAAAACTAACTTCTTTGATTGGTAAAATTATCGATTTTATCATAGCATATTGAATTGCATCTTTTGTTTGAAGTGGTATTTTATCTAAATTTATATTTGTTTCAAATTCAATGTTTAACTTTTTAGATATTTTTGGATAAGTTTTTTTAAAAGCTCTCATCCCAGCTAAGATAAATCCACCTTTATGCTCATTATTTTCCATAATATCAACTGTAATTGCACTACCAGCATCTACAATAACAGCATTATTTATTTCAAAACAAGCAACTGCTCTATCTATTCCTAATCCAACATAATCTGTTTTAAAGTCTAAAATTTTCTTTATATTTTTTGCATTAGGATTGTTTTTTCTTAATTTTTTTGTAGCTTTTTTATTTACAGATACAAAATAAATCTCTTCATTAAATTTTGGAATTTCATCATTTAAAAAAAATTTATGATGCTCCCCTTCTATTAAAAAATCAAAAGTTGTATTTCCAATATCACATAAAATCAACTCTTACACTCCAACCATTTTCTTTTAAAAAAGCTTTAGCTTTTGAACATAATGGACTACTTATAAGTAACTCTTTTTTCTTAAAATTATGGTCTAAATATTTTGCGAATGTTTCACATAAATCAATTAAATCATTTGCATTTTTTCTTATAAATCTACTTTTAGCATCAACAATAAAAATTGCATAATAATCTTTTGTTACTGTTGTTCCACAATATATTTTTATTTTTTTTCTTGATTTTAACTCTTTTGGTTCAATCTCATTAAAGTCTTTAAATATAATATTTTTATCTTGATAATATTTTGTAATTTCTTTCAATAATCTTCCTATTTTTCTTTAATTGTGTGATTATATCAAAAAGACAATTATTATAAAAATTATACATATTACTTACACTAAATTTGTGTATAATCAAACAAATACAAATAAAAAATGAAGAGTATATGACCTACGAACGACAAACTAAAATTACTAGAGTTATTATAAAAGCTGCTGTACTTATGCTTGAACATGGTGCTGAAAGTATATTAGTTGAACAAACAGCCCAAAGGCTTGGAAAAGCTTTAGGAGTTAGATCAGTTGAAGTTTCTTTAATTCCATCGGCAATTGTACTATCAACCTTAGATGAAAACAGACAATCAGTTACCACTACTAGAAGAGTTCACCATAAAGCTATAAATATGTCTATGGTTTGTGATTTACAAAAAATTGTAATAGATACAGAAAAAAATTCTTATGATATTGAGTTTGTAAAAAAAGGTTTAAAAGAATTAAAACCTAATTACTATAATAGATGGTTGATAGTTTTGATGGTAGGTTTTGCCTGTGCTTCATTTGCAGTACTACAAGGTGCAAATTTAATTTCATTTTTAATTACATTTATTGCTTCATCTTTTGGTATGTTTATTAGACAAGAATTATCTAAAAGAAATTTTGTACAAATAATTATATTTGGTGTAACAGCTTTTAGTGTAACTTCAATTAGTAGTATCTCATATTTATTTCCAAGTGCTAACACAAATATTGTTTTAGCTTCAAGTGTAATTTTACTTGTTCCTGGTTTTGCTTTTGTAAATTCATTTTTAGATGCTTTAAAAGGTTATTTAAGTATGGGTTGGGGAAGATGGCTTGAAGGAACTTTACTTACTGTTGCCACTTCTATTGGAATAATATTAGCAATGACAGTTTTAAATATAAAAGGATGGTAAATGTTAGATTTAATTACTAATTTTATGTTTGCAGCATTTGCATCAACTGGCTTTGCAATGCTTTTTAACGTCCCTAAATATGCTTTGATATATTGTTTTTTTGGTGGAGCAATCTCACATATAACTAGAGAATTTTTTATGTATGGATTTAATTTTTCAATTGAATTTTCAACATTTATAAGTGCTACTTTAATAGGTGTAATTGCCTTTTACTTTTCAAGAAAAAATGTTATACCAAGGCCTGTTTATACAGTTGCTTCAATAATTCCTTTAATTCCAGGAACTTATGCTTTTACAGCTATGATTACTTTGGTTGATATGAATAGCCACGGTATAAATCCTGAATTAACTGCACTATTTTTAGAGAATTTTTTAAAAAGTGTTTCTATACTAGGTGCTATTAGTTTTGGTATTGCATTACCTTCTTTATATTTCATAAGACATAAAAAACCAATTTTATAACATTTTTATATCACACATTAACTATCTATTTACTATTTATATCTATAATTTTATTATACATTATAAATAAGGATAAAAAATGGAAAGAAGAAAAGCTTTAAAAACAGTTGCAGTTGCAGCTTTAGCAGTAGGTGGAACAGCATTATTAGCAGATGGTCATGGTAAGAAAAATCATGATATCCCTTCAAAAGATGGTATGAATAGAGTTAAAATGACTCCAGCTGATCCAAAAAACCCAACAAATTATGAATTAAAACATATGCCAGAAATCAAACTTGGTAAAACTGATAAAAAAGGTTTCACTACAGTTAAAATTACTGTTGGTCAAAATGGTATTATTCATCCAAGTACAGCAGATCACTGGATTGATTATATTGAGTTATGGGCTGATAACAAGTTAGTTGGAAGAACTGAATTATTACCAGTAGTATCAAGAGGATATGATTCTTATAAAGTTAATATTAAAGGTTTCAAAAAATTAACAGCGGTTGCAGGATGTAACTTACATGGAATCTGGGAAGATTCAATTACATTATAATATTTAATTTAAATATTTAAAAAGTAGAGTTTTAAATAACTCTACTTTTTTTTACTCTTCTATAATATAAATATCCCATTACAGCTAAAGAAATTAAAATACCTACAATAATAAATCTAGTATATTCTTTTATTAATTCTTCATTACCGCCAATAAAATAACCTAATAAAGTAAGAATAATTACCCAAATACCAGCACCTAAACTTGTATATATACTAAAAGTTACTAAATTCATTCTTGCTAATCCCGCTGGAAATGAAATATACTGTCTAACTGCAGGAATTAATCTACCAGAAAAAGTAGAAATGTGACCATGATTTTTAAAGAAATTTTCCATTTTAGTAATAGTTTCTTCTTTTATAAAAAAATACTTTCCATATTTTATTAAAAATTTTCTACCTAACTTAATTGCTAGAAAATAATTAAAAAGTGCACCAGCTAATGAACCTAAAATACCCATAAATAGTACAATATAGATATTCATTTCACCCTTATAAGCTAAATAACCAGCAGGTATCATAACAACTTCTGAAGGAAATGGAAAAAATGAGCTTTCTAAAAACATCATTAAAAATATTCCCACATATCCTAAAGCACCAACTGTATCAACTATAAAATTTACGACATCTGTTAACATATTATATTAAGTCTTTCCATTTGTTTATTGAATTTTTGATTAGTTCAAAAATCTTATCTTCCGTGATATCTTCATCAAAATAATCACCAACAATTTTTAAAACATAATAATCTTTTATTTTTTCCTTGCATATTTCACTAAAAAACTTAGCTTGTTTATCGGCTATAATAGTTTCAATTTCCGTATTTTCATCATAGTTTTCTAATGTAGTTATGGGTGCAAAATTTATATTCTTTAAGAATTTATTTGTGCAAAAAAGCGTTCCTAGTTTGACAGAGCCATCGCAACAAGATGCTATAGATAAATCAAATGCTTTTGATATTTTGTAAGTTTTGAATATGTTTTCTAGAGAGTTTGAAATTAAATCTTTACTAAGTCCTGAGACAATAAGTACGATTTTTTCATTTTCAAAAATGTTCTGACCATTTTGAGATAACTCAAAATGGTCAATTAAGGGTTTTGCTTCAGCTAAAGTAGTAGTATGTATTAATATTTTAGCCATAAATCAAAGAAGTTTAAATTATTTTTTTAATTCTTTGATTCTTGCAGCTTTACCTTTTAATCCTCTTAAGTAGTTAAGTCTTGCTCTTCTTACTCTACCTCTTCTGATAACCTCAAAAGATTTTAAAGATTCAGAGTATAATGGGAAAATTCTTTCAACACCAACAGAGTTAGCTCCTAATTTTCTAATAGTAAATGTAGCAGATACACCTTCTCCACTTCTACCAATTACAACACCTTCGAAAGTTTGAACTCTTTTTTTCTCACCTTCTTTAATCTCAACACCTAATCTTAAAGTATCTCCAGCTCTAAACTGAGGAATTTCAATTTCTGCAATTTGCGCTGCTTCAAAGCTCGCAATATATCTATTTTTCATTCTATTTCCCTTTGGTGAAAGTGCCCGCATTTGCAAGTTGCGGGGTATCACTCTTTTATTTTGCTTTTTTGTTTGTAACTAAATCTGGTCTATAATATTTCGTTTTGCAAATAGACAGATCATTTTTTAAGTCGTGAATTTTACTATGGTTTCCCTTTAAGTATTCTTTAATAACTGTTAAATTCTGAAAATTTTCTGGTTTTGCAAAAGAAGGTGCTTCTAGTAAATTATCTTCATAACTTTCAACTGTTAATGAATCAGCATTTCCCAAAACATCTTCAACATTTCTAGAAATTGCATCAGCCATTGTTAATGATGGTAACTCTCCACCTGTTAAAATAAATTCACCAATTGAAAATACTTCATTGGCATATTTTTCAATAACTCTTTCATCAATTCCTTCATATCTTCCACTAACAAATACAACATCCTCTTTTTTTGCTAATCTTTTTGCATCATTTTGTCTAAAAGGTTTAGCAGCTGCTAAAGGAAATATTATATGAGCATTTGGTTTTTCTTTTTTTATTTCATCTAAACAATCAAATAAAGGTTGACAAGTCATTAACATACCAGCACCTCCACCTATCATTTGTTTATCTACTTTATTGTGTTTATTAGTAGTGTAATCCCTAGGATTTTTAAAATCGTATGAAATTAATTTTGAATCAACGGCTCTTTTTAATATTGAGTCATGGAAGTATGGTTCTATTAGGTTTGGAAACAAAGTTACAAATGTAAAATTCAATTTTGACCTTATGATTTTTTACAATGTTATCTAAAAATAGTTTTATTTCATATGAGTAAAAACTATTTTTAGATAACATAATTTCAAATTTTAAAAAGAGTTAAATAAATGATAAGTCTAAATGATATAAAACAAGCAAAAGAAAAACTAGAAGGTGTAGCTATAAATACACCTATAACAAAATCACCAATTTTAAGTAAAGATTTCAACAGTGAAATTTATTTAAAACAAGACTGTTTACAATTAACAGGAAGTTTTAAACTAAGAGGTGCATTTAATAGAATTGCAAATTTAGATGAAGAGAAAAAGAAAAATGGTGTAGTTGCTGCAAGTGCTGGTAATCACGCTCAAGGTTTAGCATTTGCTGCTAATCATTTTGGAATTGAAGCTACTATTTTTATGCCTGAAGCTACACCTTTAACAAAAGTAAGTGGTGTTAGATATCATGGTGCTAATGTTGTTTTAACAGGTGAAAATTTTGATGAAGCATATAGTGCTGCTATGAAATTCAAAGATGAGCAAGGATGTGAATTTATTCATCCCTTTGCTGATGATGATGTAATTGCAGGGCAAGGAACTGTTGCACTTGAAGTTTTAGAAGAATTAAAAGATTTAAAACATCTAATAGTACCAATTGGAGGTGGAGGTTTAATTTCTGGAATTGCAATAGCAGCTAAAGCTATAAATCCTGATATTAAAGTTACAGGAGTAGTAGCAAGTGGAGCTAGAGCCATGAAAGAGTCATATAAATCTCAAATGCCTATAAATTCAAAATCAGTAAAAACAATTGCAGATGGAATTGCTGTTAAAAATGTAACTCCTAAAATGCTTGATATAATTATAGATTATGTTGATGATATTGTTGAAGTAAGTGACAATGAAATTGCCAATGCTATTTTATTTTTATTAGAAAAGCACAAAGTTGTGGTTGAAGGAGCAGGTGCTGTTGCAGTTGCTGCAATTATGCATGAAAAAGTTGAAGTTGAAGATTCAAAAGTTTGTGCAATTGTAAGTGGCGGTAATATTGATGTTACTATGCTTTCTCAAATTATTGAAAAAGGTTTAGTAAAATCAAATAGAAAAATGAATTTACTTATTACTCTTAGTGATAAGCCAGGATCTTTGACACATTTAACAACTATTTTTAGGGATTGTGGGGCGAATATTGTTCAAATTGATTATGATAGAGACTCAGTTCAACTTGAATATGGAGAAGCGTTAATTACAATCGCACTTGAAACTAAAGGTGATAATCATCAAAGAGAAATCAGAGAAAATTTGAAACAAAATGGATATAAATTCAAACAAATTTAAATTAATTTTTTTACTTTAGAAAAATTTTAGAATTAAAATTATATAATCATGACGATTTAGTATTGTGTAATTAAAAAAAAGGAAGAGTATGGAAGGAAGACTATTTACATTCTTAGGGACTATTGGTGGTCACGGTCAAGAATGGATTGTATTGTCGCACTTTGTATTAGCATTAGTAATTGTTTTCTTAGTTGCTAGAGCTGCTACTAAAAAAATGCAACTTGTTCCAACTGGTTCTCAAAATGTAATGGAAGCATTTATCGGTGGAGTTATCTCTATTGGTAAAGATACAATGGGTGAAGAAAATGCCAAAAGGTATTTACCACTAATTGGTGCTTTAGGTTTAGTTATTGTTGTTTCTAACGTAATGGGAGTATTTCCTGGTTTCGAATCTCCTACGGCTAACATTAACTTTACTTTATCTTTAGCATTAATAGTTTTCATCTATTATAACTATTTAGGTATTAAGAAAAACGGTTTCGTAAATTACTTTAAGCACTTTATGGGACCTATGCCAATCTTAGCACCTTTAATGTTCCCAATTGAATTAATTTCTCACTTCTCGAGAATTATTTCATTATCATTCAGACTGTTTGGTGCAATTAGAGGGGATGATATGTTCTTAATGGTATTACTTATGTTAGTACCATGGATTATTCCTTTAGCAGGTTTCTTCATGCTTACTGCGTTTGGTTTTTTACAAGCGTTTATTTTCATGATCCTTACATATGTATATATTGCTGGATCAATTATGATGGAGCATGAGGACCATTAATAATGACTAGATGTCATTAGTAATGAGACAAATTTAAAAACTTAAAAGTTTCTTTACGAACTTTTACTTTTATTTAAATACACAGGAAGGGAAGATGGAGACATCTTCCCTTTTTTTATATATAAAAAATAAGATAAAAGAATTTGAATATGAATTTAAAAAAATATTTAATCACAGACCCTAATCTTTATGGTTCAAATATACAAGAGTTTAAAACTAATCTAGAAAAAACTTTAGAAATGTATGATGTAGATTTTATATGTTTTAGGGATAAAACTAGTGAAAACTATAAAGAGTTGATTAAACAGTTTGTAAATACTTGTAGAAAATATAAAATTGAAAATATTTTTTTAAATACATATATAAGTGAGGCCAAAAAATATAATGTTGGAATTCATCTAACTTCAAGTCAATTTGAAGATATAAAAAAGTGTAAAGAACAAAATTTAAAAGTAATTGTATCTTGTCATACACAAGAGGATATAAACTTAGCTAAGAAATATTGTGCTGATTTTATTACATATTCACCAATATTTGAAAGTCCAGGTAAAAGTAACTTTAAAGGAATTCAAAATCTCACTAAAACAGTAAATGCAAATTTAGATATTAAAATATTTGCATTAGGTGGAATAATTACTCAAAAGCATATTAAACAAATCCTAGAAACAAAATGTTTTGGATTTGCTTCAATTAGGTATTTTGATTTAAATAAAAAACTTACTTAATTTATTTTACCTCATCAATTAAAACCTCATCCTCTTTTAAATAAACTAAATAACCAAAAACATTCGATGTGTTAAATATCTCTTTTATGGCTTTTTTATAATAACTAACTTGATTTATATGTTCTTGTTTTTTATCTTTTGTTGTTTTGTAATCTAAAATATAATAGTTACCACTTTTATATAACAACATATCTATAATTTTTATCTCTTTTTTATACATTAATGCTTGCTCATTTAAATGTGTGCTATCTTTAATTAATCCATTAAAAAACTCATTATTTAGAAGAAAAGATACTCTATTTTTCATATCATCAAAATCAATTGAATCTAAATAATTACTATATCTACTCTTAGCAATTTGAATTGACTTTTCTAAATTATCTAAATGATATTCTTCCATCATTTCTAAACAATAGTGAGTGGCTATACCAAAATATTTAGACTTTAATAAATCTTCATTGTCTTCTTCAGCACTTTTTGTAATTTGCTTATCTTGTGTTCCTAATTTTAATGGAGTATAAGTAATTTTTTCATCATTATTGTAGTTTTTACTTCTATTAATACTTTGTTTTAAAACACCCCTTTGCATATCACTTAAATTTAAATTATCAAATACAGAAGATTTTTGTTTCTTTAAAACTATCATATTATATTTTGCTCTAGTAAGAGCCACATATAATACATTTAGTTCATCTTCAAAATTTAATCTTTCTTCATTTTTTTTAGCATTGGCATACAATTCATCAAAATTTTCTAAACCTTTGATTTTATAAAATAAATTGTTTAAATTCACTTCATCATAATTAAATAAAAGTGTAGACTTATCAGCATTTTTCTTTTTAATTCTATCTAATACAATTACAGTATGAAACTCTAAACCTTTTGATTTAAAAATAGTTAAAATTTGAAGTCCTGTTTGCTCACTGTTTTGAATTATCTCTTCTAATTTATCAATTTCATAAATAAAATCTACTATGTTTTTGTACTTATTAGATATTTCAATTAGTCTGATAATATTTTCATCTACTATTTTTAAATCATATGAAATTTGTTTTAAAATTGAAGCTACACTACTATTTTGTAAAGATATTTCATAATCAAAAGAGGTATTGATTTTATTACCAACTATTGCGTTAAAATTTTCTTTATATATATTTTCTTTAAAATAAAGGAATTTAACTATATTAATTAATGCTTTAACATTCTTTTGATTTATTAACTTTGAAGTCATTTCAGTGGTAATCTTTAAACTTGGGAACTTATCTTTTAAATAATTATATAAACTTAATACATCATCATTTGTGTAAGTTAATATAGAAATATCATTTGAATTCACTCCATTTTGAATTAAAGATGATATCTCTTTTGCTATTCCATCAAATCTTGTCTCTGCCTCTTCAAGGTTTGTATCTGTACTTACTTTAATATACCCACCGCTATTATTAGCTGTTTGTTTTTCATATTCATAATTACTTAAGGATAAAAAACTTTCATCAACAAATTCTAATATTTCCTTACATGTTCTATAGTTAGTAGTTAATGACTTCTTCTCAATCATTGGAGATGAGTTTAGAACATAATCAAATAATTCTTTATTTCCAC
Source organism: uncultured Campylobacteraceae bacterium (assembly GCA_937138295.1). Classification (GTDB taxonomy): domain Bacteria; phylum Campylobacterota; class Campylobacteria; order Campylobacterales; family Arcobacteraceae; genus JALRJW01. The sequence continues at coordinate 823 of CAKZOX010000137.1, read as the reverse complement.
CTCTAAATCTATAAATAGATTGCTTAGTATCTCCTACATAAAAAAATGTTTTAAACTTCTCACTTTCACCTGATAATATCTCTTCAATTAAAGGTTCTAAAATCTTATATTGTAAAATTGAAGTATCTTGAAACTCATCAATTAATATATGTGCATATTTTGAATCTAATCTAAAATATAAAAACTCTTTATCAATTTTTTTAGTTAATAATTCATATGTAAAATTTGATATATCGTTAAATTCTAAATAGTTTTTGTTTATATTGTACTTATTTTTGAACTCTTTAAAACTATTAAAAAGATTTAAAAGTTTTGATAAAGCATAGCTAGACCTTAATTTAAAATAGTTTTCAAGTTCTTTTTTTAAAGATATAAAATAAGCTTCTAAAATATCATTTGAACATTTTTTAAAATTTTTATGACTCTCTAAAGTTTCATAAAATATCCAATTTTTAGATATTAAATCTTCAAAAGTATTTATGTCAACCATGTTTTTAACTGTAGTTGATGCAGCAGAACAATTTAAAATTCCTTCTTTTATTTTTAAAGCATATTTTAAAATTTCATCTTTTTGTAGGTTTATTAAACTTGCATCAATATTTAATGTTTTGTATTCTTCATTTTTTTCAATTAAGATTTTAAATATGTCAAAAATTGAATTGAACTTTTTGTTTTCATATAAAGCAAACTCAATTAAATCATCAAATGTTTTTTCATCTAAACTCTCTAAAAACTTCAAAGATAAATGTTCTATATCATCATTCTTTATTTCAAAATCATCTGAAATACCTAAATATCCACAAAACTCTCTAAGAATTTTATT
>CAKZOX010000136.1 GCA_937138295.1 uncultured Campylobacteraceae bacterium | reverse complement strand
ATATAGTAAGAAGTATACATTGTCTATAATGTTGATAGAGTAATATTTGGGTTTCTGTCTAAATCAATATCATCTAAATATGCAAATTCATCTACAGCTATTTCCTTAGTAGTATCAGATTTTTGAATTCCCATATTAGCTAATAAATCAGCAGTTATGAATTTATGAAACTTAGCTGTGTCACTAATCCAACTTCTTGGATGAGCTGACTTAAGTCCATGAGTAACATGATTATAAAAAGCCCATGCATTCTCTTGATCACACTTATAATCATAAGAAGGTTCTTTCATTTCTCTAACAATCTCATTTAACTGTGTAGATTTAATTATATCCTCTGTTATAAGCATACGTCCTAAGTACTCTGCTTGTTCATCTTTTGATAATCTAACAGTTCTTAAGTAGTTCTTAGCATCAATAACCTCTCTAAAATGTTTCTCAGCATTTTTGATTTGACTAGAAATTTGCATTTTAATTTCTTGATCTGCAGTTCCTGTATGCTTTCTTGCATAGTTTACCTCACCACATAACATTCCGTTACTACAAACAGCAACATAACCACCAATAGCACACTGAAATCTTTTAGATTTGTCATATGAATTAGTCCAAGCAAACATCATCCCAAGCTCTGTTTCATTAGCAATTGTTGGATCTGATGTAGTAGTTGGTTTAATGTGATAAACACCTTGTGCTACTTTAGCATCAAGACATGATTTATATAGTTCACGTTCAATGGTAAAACCACTGTCAGTTAACATTTTAATTGTATTATCTATTACATCTCTATGAGATACAACTGTATATCTTCCACCGTGTGTTGGAAGTGGTGCATTAATTAAGTATTCTTTTGTAGTTTCTCCTACTCTTAACATATTGTAAACTTTTTTTGTTTAGTAAATATAAATAATTTATTTGTCTTTTACAAATTGACCATTAACCATTTTACCAGTTCTTTTACTGATAACATGATATGCAGATTCAAGACATTCTTCTAGTGATAAGTCTTGCATCTTAGCCTGTATAATTAGGGTAACCATAATGTCCCCCATAGCATCAATAATCTCAGCTCTGTCATTGCTGTTCACAGCTGTACAAAACTCTGTTGTTTCTTCCAATGTCTTTAATGCTTGAGCCATTGGTGTTGCTTTAGAAAGTATACCTTTCTCCATTGCCCAGTGTTCCACTGCAGCTTCTAATTCAAAATAATCCATATATTATAATTTATATAGTGAGTACTTAAGTAATATTTCTTCTCCAGGATCTATATCCCTGATACTCCTTAATGCAAGGACACCAACATCTACCCAGCCCTTACCTGACCCTATTGTTTCTGTATTAGGATCATCAGAATGATTTATAAACCCACCCAAAGGAGTTCTTATAAAACCATGTTGGAATCTTTTATCCCTAACATGTGTTATACCTATAGTAGTATTCTTTTTAAAATGTTTTGTTGCAAACAATCCAAGACCTTCTATAGATGATTCTCTTATAGTTAGTCCTTCAGGCAACGGTCTATATGTGTTACTCATTCTATTAACTTTAATTCAGGAGGAATAGAGTCATTTAATCTGCCTCTTCTCTTCTCATCATGTTTAGCTATTATATAATTTCTAAATGTTGTTGGATCAAAATTATCATACTTATCAGTAAATACATTACTAAATTCTACAATAACTTGATTTAACTCTGTGCCACTAACTCTTAAGTTAGCAATGGCATCAGCACAGTTGACAAAATCTTTACGTGTCATACTCATATTAAAATAATTTCATTTGATTAATTGGTACATTTAAAATATTATCTATCTCAGATTCAACAGCCTTTATATAGTAAGCAATGTCAATATTATAGTCTTCCCATTTTGGTTGAATCTTCATATCATTATATATAGTCTGTTGCCAGTGCCCTGATTCAAGTTGTATTTGTCTTTTATCAGTTGAATTTATTTTTACTAGCTTCACACCTTTACCAGATATATAATACCTATTTATCTTTTGGAGTTCTTTTTCCACATACTCTCTGTTACTATCTACATACTTAGCAGTTGCTTTCCAATCACCTTTAGACTTACTTCCTATACAATAATCAAGGATATTATTATTACCCTTAATGTACTGCTCCGGTAGTACACCTTTAATAAAGTAATTAAAGATTGCTTTTGGTATAACTAGCTTAGACTTATTTTTATGTAAAGCTAAATCATGAAAATCAAATCTGCCTTTTAGTTTAACAGCAGCAAACATAAAGTCCTGGTTCTTAACCTTATAAAGGTAATGAGGGTTTTCTTCTTTAATCTTTCTCCATGTAGTAATATCAACACTCTCATATTCATTAACTGCAATATAGTTATTGACATCACCAAGTACCAATTTTTGGTACTTATCATGTTCAAGATTAAGATTAGTTATTTCCTCCCACTCTTTACAGATATCTAAATACTCATTGATATACTCTTTAGGTATTCTAGTTTCTATACCATCTGTATTCTGGAGTAATGCAACAGCATTAGGAATTCTTTCCATAACCATTTCATACAACATCATTAGACTTAGTTGACCGTTAACAGTAATTCTCATACATAGTTCAGGGTCATAAAAGAAACTATTAACATCATTACTTAGACCAAATGTTGAGTTAAGTATAATTTTATATACATAGTTCATTGGATTTGATTTAGGAATCTTTTTCCTTTCCTCAAAGAACCATTCATACTGATCACAAAATTCAGCCTTTGGAAAATGTCCAGGAGACCACTTGTTTCTAATACAAAGATTAGGATAGAAACTGGTAACATCTGATGTCATTATAACATGATCATCATCTGATTCATATATACCGGACTTTCTAGCACCATGTACACCACCTAAACCAAAATCTGTCTTTACATCCTTATAAGTCACTGAATATTTAAAACTGCCCTTGAGATTTTCAGGGTTTAACTCCAAAGACTCAAACCTATCTAAAAGAGAAATAAAAGTTGGAGACGTAAATTTTATATAAGGCAAGACCAAATCTTTAACTTTAATAATAGACCTGGTAGTTCTCATTTTCTTTATGTCTCTTTTCTCTATGTTTAACTTCTTAGATAAATAATAAGCAAATAACTCCTTAGCTATACGTGGTTCAGAAGCACTAAATAAATTAATGTCATATGTTCCTGATAGCTCTTTCCTAAGTTTGATTTGTGACTTAGATCTATTAAAGATTTCTTTAGTAGATGCTACATCATTAATACAATACTTAATAATAAGATCAATCTCATCCTGAGTCTTTATATGTTGGGTATGTGGTATTGGCATATCAATAATGTTATCCCAGTCCATACTATACTGTATCCACTTAAGACTAGATCTTTTAGCAGGATTATCCCAATGATGCATTTTAAAGAGATCAATCTGACCAATAGACATTTTCCATTGAGGGTAGTCTTGAAACTGTTTAGATCTACTTAATGATATACAGTGTGTTGCATAACCATAAATAGCAGCAGTTATTTGTTCTGCAGGTAAAGCAGATAACTGTTTTCTATTTTCTATAATATAATGAGTGACTTGTGCATCAAAGGCCAAACCATTAAATGATATGTGCCACTCTTTATTCTGTTCATTTTCTTTAAGAAAATCTAACAGATCAATAAAATCATTTTGTAATTCATGAACTACAAAGATCTTTCTTTCATTTGTTTTATAGTGTTCAAAAACACCACAAAAGAAATTACTCAACGTCTCATAATCCATTACCCAGTGATCCATAAAATGTTATTAGATAAAAAAAAAGGGAAGCATAAGCCTCCCTTTTGGAAAAATAAAAAAAAAACAAAAAAGTATTAAGGAGTTAGTATAGGGGAAGTTTTTACTTTCTTAGTTTCAACTTCTGTATATTTTGTATAGTCAAATGTGTCAGCATTGATTGCAAAAATATTAATGAAATCCTTTATTTCTTTCTTATCAGTTATATAGAACTCAGAAAATGTTTCCATATCCACTCTTTGTTCCTTAAATGTTTTACCAGTTTCCTTATTTGGAAACTTAAGTTTTTGTGGTTGACCCTCTTCATTCAATCTTGGAATCATGTGAAAAGAGTTTTTTGTAACTTTACTAATTACTGCTAAAATGTTTGACGTTGGGTCATACATAGCTTCTACATAAGGTGAATCATTGCTCACCGGAATCATACTAAATGATTCTACATTTCTAAATGCTGATGTATATAACATCATGTTTTTACCTATATTACTCATAGAATTAATTTAAATTCAGTCCAAAGATAAGTATTTATTTTTTAATAGCTCAACTTCAGGTGGAAATTCAGAAACTAATGTTTCTTTTTCTAAATCCGGAATACTACATACCTCATATACATCCTGCACGGTTTCTAAGTCAACTTCTAGTGCTAATGCATATGATTCATGATAGTCTTCAGGATCTAAAAAACTTTGTATATAATCAGACAACTTTCCTACAGTACCAAAAAAATTAGTTATTTGTTTTTTTGTTCCTAAAGAAAATTGTGAAAACTTCCCTTCTATAAATTTGACATAATCAAATCTATATGTTTTAAAATTAAAAACATAAACGTTTTTATTTCCAGGAAGGTGTATTGTATTTTCTAACAATGCATGGTCCCTTAAATATTTGCTTTCAAAGTCTATAAACTTAGAAGTTCTTTCAGAATGATACACACATATAAATTTATAATCCTCAATGCCATAGATTCCATCCCAAGAAACATACGTTTCTGTTGGGACAAATTCTGCACCCTTCTTTAATTTTAATAAAGGGTATAGGAAGACTTTACTCTTCTGAAAATATTGTGTATATACGGCCATCATTCTATAAACTAACCTTTCCTGTTAAAAACTCATATGGTAAAGAATAATCCTTTTTGTCATAATGATATTTAGCTTTGTTAATTACATTAGCCAATTCACCAGCCCATATGCTTATTGTAGATTCTTGTACATCAAATACGTAAACTTGATTATACTTATCTATTACTATAAAGTTAAAAAGAATTTTATAATCAGCCAATTCAATGTCTACATTCTCAATAACTAATTTACAATAAATTGCTGCTTGTAACCAGTAATTATAAAACTCAACTGTTTCACCAAACTCTGATATGCTTTTACCAGTAGTCTTTAAGTCACAAATTGTAATAGTTTTTGAGTCACTATTAATTTGATACCAATCAACAATCCCTTTTAAACCAAAAGGTTGATTTTTTAAACCACATTCCAAAGGCTTTTCTACAAATGTTTGTATAGGATCCAACTCAAAATCAGTAACAGGAACATTAAGCATTTCTTTTACAAGTTTATTTTCTCTAACTATTTCAACTTGTTGCTTACATCTCTCTAATGTATCTTGATCCACTACATCTATTCTTGGGTTATTGATAAATTCCCAGTAAGGCTCATGATCTTCAACCCTTATCTTAGCTATTCTTTGTTCATCTGTTTTAAGAGACTGATAAAGATTCATATGCTTTAGTGAATCCAAAATGATAGGGTCTTCAATTCTATTAAGATACTTCTCATTTGTATATAAAGACATATCCTTCATTACTTTTCTAACATTATCACTTGGTGTTTTACCAGGGACAATATTAAACTTTTCTGTAAGGTTATCAGGTTCAAATAATAAACAGTGAATTAACTTACCTTCAATGAGGTGTTTGTCTGTTCTTATTTCCCTGTCTTTTAAAATATAGTCCTTATAAAATAAGGATGGTGAAAACAATAGTTTATTCAATGATGAATAACTAAATTTAAAATCTTTGGAGTAAAACTCCTGTTCTTTCTGTATATCAATCATAATTAAAAAATGTATCTAATTGTGTTTAATTTAAAATAGTTAGCATATAAAAGCTTAAACTCAGCTAACAATCTAGACTTATGCTGTAAAGGATACCTCATAACTCCAGAACTGTTTTTTATTTCATATGATCTTTTCATTAATTCATATGCTTCAGGACTAGCTCTAGCCATTTGATTTCTATGGTTAGTAAGTGCAATAACTTCACACTTAATATCATCCTTAACTGCAGCTTTTACTTCAGCAAATAACTCATCATACTCTTCTTTCCAACCTGGATAAAATACTAAAGGACTATAGTTAAGATGAACTTCCCATCCTAGTTCCTGTAGTCTTTTTACATCAGATATTCTTGAGCCAATTAATTGCATATTCGGCTCAAGCACATTAGAATATTTCTGAGGCATAAGACTAACACGGACTCTTGGTGGTTTATTAAAGTGATTAACATCTAGCTTTAACAACTTTGGATACTTTGTTGCCATAGTTGTATTAAGTTGTGAATGATCATCATACATCTTAAGATAATTAATTAGCCCACCAGGAACATGTCTTTGCATAAGAACCAAATCAGTGTTACATGCCACATCCACCATAGTATATATAGGGTCTTGTTGATCAGGAACTTTAGTATAACTTTTTTCCCATTCAACAACAGACTCAAATATCTCATTAACATTTTCATTTACAAAAACTCTATGACCATTATATCTAGACATGTAACAATAAGTATCTACACAACCCCCAAAACATCCGTAGATGAGATTGGGAGCTATGCAGTTGGCACTATTGTTATTATCTTTAGTAACTAAAGTTTTTGTTTTTTGATACTTAATCAAAACAGCAAATTATCTGAACCACTTAATATATCACCTGCCAGAATAGTATCTATAATGTTTTCACCAGATTCATTCTTAACTATAGCTGATTTATATTTCTCAGATATTTTAATATCCTGTGGATCTAGCTCAAACATTCCTTGATTAAATCCAAAACGTCTAATTCCCTGATTAACAATTAAAGCAAGAATTTCTTTAACAATAAATTCTGAAAACATATTTTTCTCAATCAAAAACTTAGAAAGTTTTTCATAATGTATACTAACATCATCAGAGTATCTAGGATCAATCAATGCTTTTCTAAGAGTTTTCACATTTATGTGATTCCAATTCTTACAACATCTAAGTGTTTCATAATGCATGTAATACAAAAAAGTAACTTTATCTAAACACTTATCCAGATTACAATTAGCCATCATTTCTAAAGCCATACTTTTATCATCATCAGAACTGCTTTCTTTAAATATAGTATTAAATGACTTAAACTCTTCTTCAGACAATACATGAAGATTACTGTTACATAATTCTACAATTCTACTATCTTTTACAAGATTACCACAAGATGTTATAGCCTTATAGTCTTTATACATATTTTCCTTAACGTACCATGTATATCTATCCCGTGAATCAATTTCCCTAACCAAATTTTGCATACTATTAATTTCATTTTGCATACTATGTCCCCAGGAATGATCAAAATTTAATTCAAATACACCATCATCAGGTAGAAGTTGTGTAAACGGTATAGATACATGATCAGGAATCATAGACTTAAATGCATTACTAGCAAATAACTTTTCTACATCATCTAATGTAAGAAATTTGCCCCAACTATTTGTAACAGCATCTGTTATAAAGGATTCTGATGTAACAATGTAGTCACATTTATCCATTGATCTAGTAACTGATAAACCAAGTTCAGTCTTTAGTAAGTCAAGTTTGTTTCTTGGAAGTCTAATTTTAGATGTCCTATACAAAGACTTATTTTTTAAATCATTTTTAGATACATCAACAAAAGAAACACCTTCCTCTTTAAGAATTTCCTTTATAGGTAAATTCCAACTATTACTGGTTACAATAAAGTGACCAATTGTTTGTACAGTCATATTTGTATGGGAAAACTCTTTTTGACTTGTCCCAAGATTCATATTTATTCTATATAATTTACTCATCTTTTTTCTTTTTTAAATATTTACGATACTCAGGTTTTACATTAACCTTAAATGTATATAGATCCCTATTACTTATACGGATTTCCTGTCTAACTATTGGTTCAAGATATCTAAATGACTCAGTGTTTAGTTTATCCTCTTTGTCAAGATTTAAAATCATATCTTGAGCACTACTATGATATAGCTTTCCTAAATTAGCATTTTCTGACCAATACTGAACGTCTTTATCTCTATTAAACCTATACATTTGACTATATATATTCTTTGCAAGCTTCCATAATAAATGTTCCTTTTTATTAGTTATAATTGTAGGAAGGACCTTTGCAACTAATGCAAAGTTTTCTTCTTGATAACCACTCATCCAGTCTCTAATTTCATCAACCAATTGTTCAGTTAACTCAATTTTGTTAGCAGATTGACATAACATATCATCTACATCAACAACATCCAATTCATTTGTGTCAATCAGATGAGCTAAATTAATAGCTAGTCCAGGCAAAACACATTCATCATAAAGACTTTCAGGATCATCTATTCTATAAGAATTACGAAACTCATCCATACGTAAGTCCCATAATACTGATTTTCCAGTTGTTTCATGATACTTATCAATAAAGCCTACATGACCATTAGTTCCTGGAAAAGCCTCATAGTTCCACAATTTATACATTGTCATACTTGTAAGGATCTTTTCTCCATCTCTAAACTTTTTATAAAACTCATCATGAGTTATTATAAAGTCAGCCTTTTCATAATCATTTGTTACAGTAATCTTATGTTCCTTACAAGCTTCTTTAATTCTATCAGATGATACAGGACACTTAGGAAGTATAAATGCTTTTTTGTAGTTTGTTAGATCTACAGTAGCATTTGTATTATTTGATAATATGTCTCTAACTTTTTCAAAAGTAGTTACATCTTGTGTTATAAGCACATCATGTATTTCATTAGAAGAAAAGACCCCATAAAAGGGGTCTTTCTCTAATCCAAAATAAGTCAGTGCATCTTGATTATACGGTTGATAAACAGATTTACTTGCCATTTTTATTTCATTGTCATTTTAATAATTTCTGGTTTCATCATAAGTTTATTAAACTTAGATTTATTACCATTAAAAATAGTTCTTACTACTAAATACTTAAGATCATTAGTAAAGTAATCTTTAGTACATAAAGCTTCTAGTCTATCAGTAATCTTCTGAGTGATTGTATTCTCTTTAGAATATACCACAGAGAAGTTTGCTAACCTTGTTGCCAAAGTAGATGCAATATCAGCTCTATAAGTATCTCCAGTTCCAATACAACTTTTTAGTTCACCAAGAATATACTGTTCATTGTCATGAGTCAATAAATCTTTAGGTGTAACTAACTTATCCAGTTTATTATTAATGAAAGTAGTAAACATAGATGCAAAAGCATCTCCTACAGAACCTTCACCAATCATTTGAATCATAGATAAGTTATCCTCAAAAGATTCAAAACTAGATATAGCATTAAAGAATGTTGTAATAGATCTAGCATTAGTCTCTTGTGTTACTAGCTCAGGGTGCAATAACAAAAAGTTAATACATCTTGTATCAATCCCTGCAGATTCTGCCCACTGAGCCCAGATATTAACATCAAACTTCAGATTTGCAGTAACATATCTTGTCTTCTGTGCACTATCCACACTATTAACCATATAATCCCCATTATCAGGATTTGCAGTTAATATAATATGCCAGTTTTTAGGAAGAGACCAAGAGATGTAAGTTTGTCTATCAATTAACTCCATAACAGCTTGAATAAATCTAACATCAGCACGGTTCCAGTCATCAAGAAGTAATATACCACCTTCTTTTTTATCTGCAATCCATTCAGGTGCACAATAAGACATTCTATTCTTACCTGTTACCTTCCAACCTTGTCTAAGATATTCTTCTACTGCTAATTCATCAACCCATTGTCCAACCTTCTTAGTTATTACAGAATCTGCAACCTGTGCAGATGCTGCAGCTTTTTGGGCTGCTGTATAATTAATATCAGCATCCTTAGCATTTACCTTTTTCTCTTTGTACATTTGAAACTGACGTACTGGAAAACCAACTAAGTCACCAAGCTCTTCTATTTGTGCTAGATTAAGCTTTACAAAATTCAACTTATTTTCTTCTGCAATTTCTACAATAGTTGATGTTTTACCAATACCGGATTCACCAACTACTTCTACTGCTACAGGGCCTTTTCCATTTTCCTGTAAAAATCTATTGTTGTTAATTATATGATTAACAAAACCTTTTAAATCATCAATGTTTAAGTTTACTTGTGCCATACTTTTTTTATTTAATTTAATTTAATTTTTTTTCCTGGTAATTTTTCATTAATATCTGATATACTGCTATGAACCCATAAAGTGTTCTTTGGACAGTTATCAGGAGAATAAGCCTCACCATCTGTTAAATATATAAGAGCAGTGTAATGCCCATACTTATTATAATGATCTACAACAGGTTGAAATGAAGTACCACCTCTACCTTTAATTTCCCAATCCTTCTTTGGATTAAAATCTTCTACTGAATTTACCCTTGTATCACACTGCACAACTGTTATCTTATGCCCAGTCTTATGCATATGTGTTAACTCATTCATAAATTCTTTAAGCTCATCATTATTCACAGATCCTGATGTATCTACACCAACACAAATGTGATTTTTAAACTTAAGTTTAAGACCAGGGTTTTCAGAATACCTCTTGTTGTATTTTCTTCTTAGTTTTTTAGTATAAACTATAGAAGAGTTTCCAACAAATCTTCTAAGGTATCCCTTCCAATCAAACTTAGCTGGTTCAATATGCCTTAATCTTTCAATAAGATCAGCAAGCTCACCTGGAATATGACCTTGTCTTTTCTCAGTAATTTCTGCAGTGTCTTTTAGCTGATGTTCAATTTGTTTCTCAACAAGTTTCTTTTCAGCATCACTTAACTCATCAAAATCATCCCATGTAGCATGATCATACTCTGTATCACCATTCATTCTGTCTAAAAGGTTATTTAGATTTGGACAAGAACCATCTTCTTGAGCTTGTTCTAAAGCATCATAGTAAACTTTGGTTCCTGCTCTCTCAGGTAAACTAAGTTCAGGGAATTGATCCAATGTTAAACCACCTTCAGGTAGGTACTTTGATTCAATGTACTGATTGATTTCTAGATCAGCAGCTATATTAAACAGCTTCTTATCTGCATATAAGTCACGTACAATTAAGTGACCAAATGAAATATGAAGTAACTCATGCTTAAGTAAACCAACTCTGTGATCTTCACTAAGACCACTAAAGAAATCAGGGTTTACTGTAAGCTGTACACCTATTCCATTTTGACTAACACCAGCTGTAGGTATAGTCTTTTTATACTCCTTGTTAAGACCTATCAGAAATAAGCCATAAAAAGGTTCTTTAAATATTAGATTTTTACTAGTTTTTGCTAGTTGATCTTGTACTACCATTTAATTTTTATATTTACATCATCAATAAAATCATATGCTGTTTTATTTGTTTTACTTATTAGATTACTAATAACGTAAGTGAACAAAGCTTTAAGGCCAACACTAGCTTTTTCTAAATCTTTAATTTTCTTATATATAGTTGCATAACTTAAGGGATCATTATAATTTATAAGTTTACTACCAACATCTAAATTGAGTAACTCTTTACTAAACGCATATCTTTTACTAAAAACTAATTCTTTATACATTAATTTTAGTAAAATATCCCATTCTGGACTTTCATCCATTAGGTTTTTAATATTTGATGTAGCTACTTCAAAATCCTCCTCAGAAGCCTGCAACATATTAACTATGTGAATGTATTCTGGGATAGTTAATCCTCTATTTTTAACGTCTTTTGCATCCATTCCGGTCTATTTTTATTTGTCATATGAATAATCCATTCTTTTGCTGAGGGTATGTAATTATTGCAATCCTCTTTAACATGTTGTTCACCAACATATCTTGTGTATACTGTTTTGTTATCTGAATTAACAAAACTAACTCCAAATATTTTTTCTGCTTGAAAGATTCCTTCAGAGTGGTGACGGTAAAGTCTATGGTTAGAATGTCCTAACCATGATTTAGTTTCATCAAACCAGTCATGTATTGCTTGATAATCTTCTTCTTTACCACCCCATTTTTTTACAGAACTCTTAGCATGAATTCTAGGATGTGCCATTATGCAAATAAGGGCTCTACAGGAAAGTCAGATTCTTCAACTGTACGTTGAAAGTAGTCTATATAGTAAGTCATTTTAATTACATCAATATACATATAACCATAACCACCTTCATTATTAACCCAATCTCCAACTGTATTAACTTTATTATTAATCATCTTATAACAAGCATCCTCAAGTTTTTGACCATCTGCTGCACATAAACCAAGAACAATGTCATCATTACTATTATAATAGTCAATTTCCTGAATGTCTCCATCATCACCTGATCCATCAAAATATACTGTTACTTTATCAACTAAAGCATCTTTAAGTTTTGTTACTAGAACTAGATCTTTTATTTCCATCTTTTAAAATTTCTATGTAAACTCCCGGATTTTTTTTATCATAAGTATAATGCTCAAATACGGGAATAATAAAATCAGCATTATCATCTTCTATCCAACCTGCTTTAACCATATCATCTTGTACGGTTTGTGCTGGATTTATATAGTCAAACTTATGTCTACTCCCCCTTATGAAAGTAAACCCTATTTTAACTGGGGTTTGGTATTTATCAAATTCCTTTTTAAATGCCTTAGCATGTTTAGTATAATGGTCTTTAGTATTTTTTCTATAAGTCATTGTTGTCTTACTAGAAATGAAGTACTTACCGGTCCATCTTCTACCATTTTTACTGCTAGGCACATTAAATGGAATAAACCATTTATTTTTTGCCATATTATTTATTTAATGTTTGTTTTAGTTTAGGTCCTAGCTCACTGTGAACCACATCAATGCCTTTTTCCTTTACAGCATCTGAAAGATCCTTACATATAGAAAGACAAAAACCATTTATATTATATACTTCAGTATATGCATCAATAGCTTTCTTACCTGCCTCATCATTATCAAATAGTGTTATGATCTTTTTATATTTACCTTTAAGATTTTCAATAACATAAGGTTTAATCATAGTATTCTCACTATTAGGAGCAATTACTTCTAATTTATAACCAAAGCTTCTTAAACACATTGCATCCTTCAAAGAGGAACAAATAACTAAGTAATCTGCAGAATACTTAAGTTGATCCAATCCTTGAATGTAAGGTTTTACATTATAAAACTTCTGTTTCTTGCTATAAGGGCTGTATATCTTAGATACATCATTAGTGCTATCATAATAACCATAAGTTAAAATAGATCTTACCTTAAAAGTTTCAGTTTTACCATCAATTTCTTTTGTAAGAGAATAATACTCTATTGGTTTTACATTATACTCATCAAGAAGAGAACTGCTTATATTAAAAGGAGTCCAAAAATCAGAATCCTTTTTATTCCAACCTCTGTTCTTTATAAAATCTAACTTCCACTTAGGTTGTATGACTATCTTGGCACTACTATCCACAGTGTTAGTCTTTAGATAATTATTATAATCATCTATCATTTTATCTATAGCAATATTATAAGGAATATTAAATAATTCCTGAATTAGATTTATTTTACCACCATATTTACCAGTTGAAAAGTCTTTGTACATATATTGCATCTTAGTCTTGTCAACAAAAATGCAGAAACTTGGTGTTTTTTCTGATGGATTAAAAATAGATTTAATCTTTATATCCTGACCAGTTAACTCTTCTGATAAATTTAAATAGTATTTGAAAACCCAATAGCTTGGAACACTTGACTCATTAGTTATAATTTTTTTTGTGCTTAGCATAGTTAGTTTTAAATAAAATAAAAAGGGGAGTCACTTAACTCCCCTTTAAATTACTTTATTATATTTAGATTACAAATCAAAATCATCACCTACACTTGTTCCTGCTGTTTCAAAAGGAACATTAGTATTAGTGTTTGTATTATTGGTTTTATTTTGTAATTCTCTAACATGCTCAGCTTTGTTGAATGTCAACAACCTAGAGTTTTCAGTGTTAGCAGCTTCCATAGCTACTCCATCTTTAGATGGTCTTGGGAAGTATAAATCATAGTTTATATAACCTTCTTTATTTTCCCATTCTCTACCACCTACACAAGCATTGAAGTAGTCTGTTCCTGAAAATAAACTGTTACATGCTTTAACAAAATCCTCAATAGTTTCAGCTTCAATAAGATCTAAATCAGATCTTAAAGTAAGAACCTCAGATAAGTTAATCATTGCTTTCATGATTTCTGTATCTCTGTTTACCACTCTACCACTTGGTAATGTAGCATCTTTATATGCATAAGGAGACATTCTAATTCTTCCTACTTGCCCATTATACCTTTCACCATTAGGATCATTTACATTCTTAAGAAAACCTGTAAAGTCTCCTTTAACTGGCTCACTTTCACAATGTAATGTAACGTTATAAGCCTCTTTATCATATGGTGTTTGATCCATAGTTATAGAGTTAATCTTAATTAACTGGTTACCTACTCCTAAAACTGGTTTTACTTTTCCTGCTCCTGCAGACATGTCTTTAGTACTTAACATAGACTTTCTTTTTTTTTTGGTTAAACATTTAAATAATTATTCTTCATACTTCAGTATGCTATCTTTAACATATTGAAGATCATTTGGAATTGTTGATTCCTCAAACATTCCCATTGGTGATTTACAGGTATTCTCTCCATTTGTTTGTGTTTCAAACACATATTCAAGAGTACCATCTTCTTGCTTGATAGCTTTACCAAACAATACAATTGAAAACAAGCCCTCCAAAGTTAATGCATTATCTATCATTTTACCAACAGTTTTTGCTTTTACTTTTCTGTGACCATTAATATCCGTTGATTCTTCTGAATGAGTTAGAAAGAAAATATATAAATCCTCTCTTAGATCTTTAGGCATCTTAGCAACTTGTGCTAAGTTAGCTGCAATCTGAGTAAACTTATCATACCCTTTCTCATTAGCTCTATCAAAATACTCAAAGCTAGACATATACTGCCAATCATCTACAACAATATTTGTTATATGTGGCATTTTATCATTAACATGTTTCAAGGCTTTTATAATTCCTGATGAACTAGACGTTGCCGTTAAGTTCCCACTAGGATTATCTTTACCTATTTGCTTATACTTACTTTTCCATCCTTTAAATGGTAAAGGTTTGTTAGCAATATTTATAACGAAGGTTTCTTCAGGATTTAAGTTTCTGATTGAAGTTGATTTACCTGAACCAGAATCTGCAATTACTAATGTGCTTTGTGCCATATTACAATCTTTTTTCTAATGTGTTAGCTATTCTATCTATTGACAATGTTAACCTTTCTATTGCAGCAACAACTGTCATTTCTTTTTCATCAGGATTAGGGATATTAAAATCTATATCAATAATATCTTTCTTCACCTTAGAAGTTATATCCTTTAATGGTTTTAAATCAGAAACAGGAATGAGATGTGTTTGAAAACCACTACTACTTTCATGTACTTCAAATTCTTCTGACCAAAAAGGATTATGTTTTATATAATATAAAGTTCTTTTAGGATCTTCACAATCATAACTCATACTTACAAATTCCGTGTAAATATCCTGTTCCTTCTTTAGCTCACTAGGAAAAAATGAAACATGTAAGTCATCTTTACCTCTTGGTCTAAAAGCCATCTTAGGAATGTATAATGCATCTTTTAGATTATTATCATTAAAATAATCTTCATGCTCTTTTTTAAGTTCTAATACCTTGGATTTACGTTCTGTAGGTGTCATAACATTATTTTTAAAACTTTTTTTTGTACTAATCATCTTCTTAATGCTGTTTGTGGTGTTGCCATCTCAGCAATTTGCATCTTCTCAAACTCTGCTTTAAAGAAACTCATACGAGCATCTCCATTACGGGCTTTAAGAAAATGTAAACATAGTGTTCTATCATCCTCTATTATATATTTATCAGGACCATAAAATCTAATCTTTTGTTTAGCAGGACGGTTAATCCCAACTAAAGTATCAGCATGCTGTAACATGGCATCTGAACCAAATATATCTGATTCAAGAATATAGTTACCATACTTACCATCAATAGCCCTATCAGGGTTATCAATATTTCTGTTCAACTGTGATAAAGCAATAAACAAACAAGGGTAATCTCTTTTACACTGAGTAAAGAATTCACCTAATTCAAATAACATATCCAATGTATTATTTTGATAAGGTGCTCTCTTGACCAACATGGTATGATCTAAAGTAATCATTGTTCTTTTACCTTTATGTTCATTCATGTAGGCATCAATCTGTTCTCTCATTTGGTTAACACTTAATGGAGCACTTATAATATCTACTGGATGTTTAACTCTTTGTTTAGCATACTGATGGCATTTATTTATAGTGTCACTTGTTACTTTACTACCGGCAGAACATAATTCCTTATATGTTTTACCAGTAATAGAACTAAACTCTCTAATAGCTGAAGTTCTTCCTACCATTTCAAACTGAAATTCTAGAACTCTAAAGTCATCATCAGGGTTAAGAACAAAAGCCTCTCTAATTATTTGATCTTTAATTAATGTTTTACCTGAACCAGGTCTTCCACCAATTACAGTAAGAGTATTCCATTCTAAACCATCCGTTGTTGCTTCATTAAACTTAGGCCATGGAGTATATATAGACTTTTCCTCACCGGTTTGTCTTCTTTGCATATACTTAAGAGCCTCATTAAAGGCTGTAAACTGACCGTCCCAGGCCTTAATAAATTTACTCATACAACTTTTTCTTTAAAGTGAAAGTTTTCATCAGGTTCAATACCATCTCTAGCCATATCACAATAGTCTGCAAGTTTTGAGGTTTTAACCTTATGTTTATCTTGTTTTGCTATTAAGTATTGGCTATTCTGCATATACTCCCAATCAACAGCTCTATATTGAGCAATGTAAATATTAACAGCTTTATGAACCTCATCCCAAGTATAATCAAACTCATCAAAGAACCATCTAAAATTTTCTGTAAGTATTTTTACATTATTTCTAGCAGGTACTCCAGATGGTAACTTACCAGTTGGAAAAGTTTCTCTATATTTTTTTACATTCTCTAGATAATCTTTACCCATTATATCAGCAGCTGTTTTCTTTTTAGCCTTGATAAAATAGTTATCTAAACTTCTCATTAGCTTTTTACCATGATCAGTTATGTCTGGACTCTTATAAAAACCTTGATTAATTAAATTAACCATGTCTTGTTCTATGTATATAGAAGGTCTAACACCTTCCTTAAGTGAATACAACAACAAACATTGATTTGGTGTTATATTATTTTTCAATATTATCTGTAGAAATTCCCACATATTTATACTTTGAATTATAATGTTCTGTTAATAATGTAAAAGCTCTCATAAAACCTGGATCTCTTGAATATATTAAGTCATAGCTAAGTTTTCTGCTATGTATAACTGTAGAATGATTAAGACCTAAATACTTTGCTATTTCTGTTACACCAAACTTATAATCATCAAGAGCAATATATCTAAAAGCATGCATGTAGTTTAATACTTCTTTCTTCCTTGTTTTCTTATTTTTTATAAAGTAATGTTGAAGTTCAGGATTGTATTGTTTAACCACATCAATTAAACCACTATACATATCATCTAGTGTATGTGATAAGCCTTTCTTGTCTTTTATTCTATAACTAAGCATTAAGTCATACTTATACTTTTTACTTAATTTAGTTTCAAGTGCTTTTATATCTGCATACACTTTTGTATGAAGTTTTGCATTCATAAGTTGTTGGTTTTAAATGTGTTAAGAAAATGCTGACCCTGTAAAGATAGCAATAAATTACCAGTTAATCAAACCTTTACCTTGTTTGTTAAGCTCCTCATTAATTTTATTAAATACATCCTTACTGTCCCATTTACCACCTTTATAAGCAGCAGAAGCAGGATGAGGTACTTTAAAAATTATATTATTGTCCAGGTGCTTAACCCATGCTTCAGCTTTTTTACCAAGCAATACAATAATTAAGTCATCTCTCTTGTTTAATTCATTAAACAGGAAGTTTGAAAACTTATTCCATATGCTATAATGGCTACCAATCCTACCAATTTGTACAGTCATTGCTGTATTTAGCATAAGAACTCCTTGGTTAGCCCATCTTTTAAGATCAGGATCTCTTTTATAACCTTTAGGATGAACTGTAGCCTCAATCTCAGTAAAAATATACCTTAATGATGGCTGCTCTTTCATTGTTTTAGAACAACTAAAAGATATACCATCAGCAACATCTTGTTGTGGATATGGATCCTGACCCACAAATACAACTTTCATATCCTTATAGGGACATTCTACAAATGCATTTACTGTATCTTTTAATCTAGGAGTAAATCTATTCCCCTCTGTATACTGATGATAAAGATTAACAATTATATCATCAAATTGATCACTTTCCACAAAAGAATTAAGACAATCCCATCCGGAATTATCAAATGATTCAAGGTAGAAGTCTCTGTGTTTTGTAATGTTTATACCTAATTCTGACATATTTATACTATATTTGTTTACAAAAATAAAACTATTATGGATACTGAAAAAAATCAAGAAAACTATATTGGTAAGGCTTTAGAGTATGACTACACTAAAAACGTAACAATTGAAGTTAACACTGCCTATATTGAAGCACTTCAAAGAATTACAAGATACTTTATAATGAATATAATTGAAGACGTAGATAAAGTACCTGTAATGTTTGATAAGTTCAATAAGATTATTAAAGACAAAAAAATCACTAAAGAAACAGAGCTTAATGAAATAGATAGAATGATGTATACATTATATACATTAACATTAGATCTTAGAGGAAAAGCAGAATCATTAGGTTATGTTACTGAAGTCAAAAAAGAAAGCTCTAAAGAAGATATGTTAACCAACTTGGATTCTTTAATGAAAAAGATTGATCCAAATAATAGTGATGTTGATATGAAAAGAGTTGAACAGCTATACGGTATGTTAAAGTCTTCACAATCATCTTAACTGTATACCTTGTTCATCACCTATTCTCATGCATTCTTGAATACATAGGTTAAGTTCTTCTTTATCACAATCTGCAAAAGATTTACAATATTCTGTTTTATCTTTCATAAAACATAATCCTGTTTGTCTTTTTACAAGGAGTTTCATCTCCATAAATGTGTACCCAATGTCACTTGCAAGTTCTCTAATCATAGCATGGAGTCTTGCAAGTTGTGCATTTGTACCCTTATCAGTACTTACACTTATAAACATTTCTATTTTAGCTCCATCCGGAACATCAGCTAAAAATGCATTTAATCTAGTCTTTTGAATCTTGGCAGGATAAGTAATTTCACCACCAGTTACCTGTGCAGGTATAAAAATATTGTTTTTCATAAAGGGTTGTTCAAATCTATCACGGAATCCACTGCTTTAGCTTGCTCCTTTCTAACCTTATTAATCATATTTTGAGTATGAAAACTTTTATTTTTCATTTGACATCTAATTAGTTTGATTTCTAAATCAACTAAGTACTCAATTTTCTTCTTAACTGCTGGTGATAAATTTCTCACTTTTCTTCTTTAATTTATACTAATAAAAAAAATCTTCCATTGAAGATTCATAAATCATTTTTACAATTTCTGTTCCTGCTTGTTCATCTCCAGGATCACTTACTATTATCTCTCTCATTATACTCTTTTATTGTTTTAAATTTTAACATAAATAAATAATGATGAAAACTTACTGCAAAAATGCAGATGATTTCACCAATTAACAAACTATATAGACAACTTAAAAGACCTAATATAAATATATATCTAATGTATTTAAATCTTTTAGATTGCAATAATGCAATTAACATTGTAACAAAAAACAAAACAGCAAATACATTATGTGTCATAGGGTATTCTGAAACTGAAAACACTGTAACAAATAAAAGGAGTACCCCTGGGATACTCCATTCTTTAAGCTGTAAAAAATAATATACAGTTGCTATATTACATAATAAATAAATAGGTTGGGTTGAAGTATCAAAATATTTAGATAATGAAACTTCATATCCATTAATTGCTAGGCATATTAAAGGATATAAACAACAACTTACAATTGTGAGCAGCCGCCAATAAAACCCGTATGATTTCATATTTATTACTGATAATTAGATTGTTTGTTATTAATTTTGTAATATACAAAAAACTCACTTAAATCTTATAGAGTTCTCAACAAAAATATACTCCTGTCCACACTTTAAACATCTACATTCATCATCATCATCTTTAACTAATCTATCATCAAAGCAATTAGGACATAATATAGCTGTATCAACAGGATCTTTTTTAACCGGAATGTATTCTGCAGTAACTTTTTTTATATAGGTTGCAGGATCTTCACCATACTCTTCATTTAGAAGTTGTATGTAAGCATTTTTCATACGTCCCATATTATTCTATTTCTACAGTAAGACCATACTCTAATAAGGTAGAAGCAATAGGTTTTAACTCATCAAGAGAACCTGTTTTAACTGAGCATTTACCTTTAGCATCTACAATTATTGAACACTGTTCAGCTTGTATCTCACTGTGTTGACAAAAGACCATAAGACATTCAATAACATGTTGAAATGTATTTTCATTGTCATTGTATAGTATTATGCTTTTTGTTTCCAACATCTCAGTTACTTCACTAATATCTATATCAGGAAGAATATCCTCCTGTAAATGTTGGTTCTTAATATTAATATACTCATTATATAATGAATGATTGAAATTATCCCAATATTTGTTACACTTAGTTATCATAGTTGTTATATTTTTTACGTAAATATTCTTGCCATTCTTGACGTTTAAAGCCATTAACAAAAAACCAACCTACATTTAACTCTATCCATGCATACATTTTCTTAAACATCATTTTACAGATTTTAAAGGTTCATAAAAACTTATTTTACTAATATCAAAACTTTCTAAAGCTTTGCTTACCCATGTTTCATCAACACTGTTCTTATAACATAGTATATGACACATTGATGTTTCCGATGGATTAAGTCTTAATAATCTACCAATTCTTTGTGCAGACTTTCTCTCATTACCATAAGCATGCATAATAATACCCTGCTTTAGATTAGGTACAGTGATACCTTCACTAAGCTGTAAAACACAAGATAATTTATCTACTCTGCCATCTGAGAATAGTTGTAGGTTATCCTCTGATGATTTGTTACCAGAATGGTAACTGTGAGCACATAATTTATCAGCTTGTTTTTGAGTATTAGCAAATACAATACACTTTGAATTAATCTTTTCAAGTAATGATGTAACATAATCCTCCTTGGTTGTATAGTCCATCATGCTTTTCATTCTCATAATGGAACTCATAGCTTTCTGTTTACCTGGATTTGCCTCTGCTACTCTCCTGCTATAATAATTATAATCATCTTCTTCTGATGTAAACCAATGACCACCACTCTTATTCTTTTTCTTAAGAGTTTTTAGTTTGGACATGTTCAGCATATGAACAACTATTTTGTAGTCATTTAATATATTACTATCCGTTGCATCATCAACAGTAAACTTAAACTTAATAGGACAGTACTTTTGTACCATCTCATATTTTTCTGATCCTCTTCTTTCTGGAGGTGTACCAGTTAATCCTACAATATCACCTGAAAACTCAGATAAAAATGCATCATGACTATGCAGTAAACTATGACATTCATCAAGGTATACTATATCATAATCATTCGGATTGTGTTTATTTAGTGATAAATATGTGGTAAAAGTTACATAGTCAATCATATCTTGACGTCCCATTTTACTAAATTCATCAGTCCATGCTTTAAGCACTGATTTTTTTGGTGCAACAATAAGATATTGAACTAAAGGATTAAAGTTTTTAATCATATGATTAATTGCAATCCTTGTTTTTCCAACACCCATAGATATACCTAAACCACATCTATCATTTTGTAGTAATACTTCTAAAGCTTTATCTTGAACTTCTTTTCTATTCATAATTTATGCATATTTTTATAACGTGTATAGATTATTCAATTTTCTATACCTTTTCAGGTATAATTCAACCAATTTAACTCAACTTATACCTTATAGGGTATATGTCCCATGTTTCGGGATACGGGACAGAGTTCTTATTAATCTATGTCCCAAAATTCTTCCAAACACGGGACAGAGTTTTTATTAAAAGCTGTTGCATTGTTTTTATTAAACCCTGTTTTCTTTTACCCATGCCCACTTCTTATTCTTATGCGGATTAGGTTTACGTTCTGGAATAGGTTCAATTCCTAGCAACACCCTTTCACGGTTTTCTTGAAATTCTTGCATGAATTTTTTTTCTTCATCACTCATCCAACTCATCTTTGTTTTGGTTTAATATGTGATTTTTAATATCTCCAATTGTGTATATACCTTGTGCTGAGTTATCTAATGCTTCTACTGGTGTATTATTTGGTAACATTTCTGCTAACTCATCAGTAAACCACATTTCAGCACCGTTTTTACCACCTACTCTTCTTGCTATTGGTCTTTCATCACCACTTTTAGTTATTATTCCGAATGTTGTACTCATCTTTGTTTTGGTTAAAAAATGAATAAGGTGTGAGGACTTTCTTTATTCCAAAAAATGGGTGGTTCTCCTCAAGAGTTTGCAACCTCTTTTTACATATCATACCAACAAGTTTTTCCTTACTCATCTTTGTTTTGGTTTATTTATAAAATAACAACTTCTACCCAACCTTTTTCAGAATGTTCTACATCACAATTAACTCCTTGATTATTTAATTTTTCTCTTAATTCATGTGCTGCAGTCCAAAGCCCATCTTCAGGTACTTCATCATGTTCATCATCATAACATACATCTCCTCTACATTGGTAAAATTCACCATCAACTAGTTCAAATGTATATCCGTTTACTTTTTCTTTTCTATTCATATTTGTTTTGGTTTAATTCTTTCTCCATATCTAACATGATGAAAGATTGTTTTTTAATTATATCCCTATACTTGAATATATAAGAGGTTTGAAATGCTAACATGATTGCAAACATTGCTATATACACATACCAAATCAAAACCTTTGGTGGGTCTAGTCTTTTTAAAGTAGTTTTCATTTTTGTTTTCTTTTTAACCAGCTGTCACCATCATCAGTACAGATATAATGAGTTTCTTTAAGACCATTAACAATAAGTATTGAATTCATATATGCAGACCATGCTTCAAAAGACATTTCTCTTTCAAACAATGTTTGAATTTTATGATCCTTATTTTTATCAAGACTCATGTTTAATACCTTTATGTTTAGCCTTACGTGTATACTTCTTTTTATTCTTATAAATACTATTCTTCATAGCATCCTGTATCTCCTGTTGAGTTACCTGAATTACTTTAAGTTTTTTATTTACATCCATATCCATTTACATTTAATACATTGTTTATAACCTGACTGAAAAGTATTATACTCCTCATGTTTACAGTCAGATTCTACAGGTTTCTCATAACCTTTAAGGATATCTATCATTTCATATAACTCCTGTCTTGTAAAGACTCTTTGTTTAGAGTTCTTTATCTTCTCCTTTAGTTTCTCTAGATCCTGCATCTATTAATAATTTAAAAGTTGAATAATTTTTTCTTGATCCATTAATCCAACATCTTATTGTTGAGTGAGGAATATTAAATTCATCTGCAACTTCTTTAGCAGAGTTATAAATCTTACCAGTTCTAATGTCTATAATTTTGTTTGCCATATTAGTATAGTTATTAGGAATAATCCAATGATTACCATAATACTTAAGAGTATCAGGTAAATTGTTGCAATCCTACTGTATTTAAGCTTCATCACCAGACATCTTTTTAATATAATTTGACAACAAGTCTTTGTGTTGCTTATAATACTTAATAAGCTTATGAAACTCTGGATCAGGATAATCATTAAGATTAATCCTATCAAGCATTTCCCAAAAACCATATTTGTCCATGTTATCTGCTAGATACTTAAATCTATTTTCTATAAACTTTGCAAAATCAGACTCTGATATTTCATCTATTATAACCTTTTGCCACATTTTTAAATCTTCTTTACTCATACTCTTTCATTTGAAAAACCTAACTCTTTTGCATCTACTGGATTTAGCTCAATCCAATTATGACAATTTCTACATACAGAAAGCCAAGTGGCAGTATCAAGATGATACTTACCACGGCCTCTCATATGATGTACATCAGTAGATTTTAAACTACATTGATGTATTTTTGCCTGACACATTGGATACTTGCTTAGAAACTGTTTTCTTAGCTGGGTGTATTCTCTGTTTGTCTGAGCCATTTTTTTTGATACCTTTCTCATTAGGATCTGATTTTAATAATAAAAAATTCTTAGGAAGTAGTCCTTCTTGCATGAATTTAATTATAATATCTTCATACTTTAAGCCTAACTCCTTGAGACTCATCTTATTATTATAATCAGGTAAATACTCAAAAGGTTGATTTAGAAGTTGTTGACCGGCTTCACTTTTAGCAAATATACTAAAAAGTGAATTGGATTTTTGATAACAAACGTATTGTTTTAACTCATTAATTACATCCTGACCTCTTTTCCAAACCTTACTGATTCTTCTTTTCTTGTCCCAATGCATAAAGTTAACCTCATCCTTTGTATACATGTTAAGACCATGTAATATTCTTTTAAACAAATAATGTTGATACGGGTTGAGTTTTGTATACTCAAGATCCTGAATCAAATTTTTTGGATGTAGTTGATATTCACTTAGTAATCCTAAGTATGCATATCTTTCTTCTCTGTTCTTTAATTTGTGTATAGCCTTAGCTTTCTCTAGTTTATTTAATTGTTTTTGTGATAGCATAATATAAAAGTTTATAAAAGTTTGTATAGTAGTATAAAAGTAAAAAGGGGGCACTGATGCACCCCCCTTAAGTATAATATATAGTTATAGATTACAATTCAAAGGCATCATCCTCTATCTCATCTAAAACTTCTTCAGTAGCTTCTTCCTCTATAAAGTCCTCAGCATTTTCAGCTGATTCAGATAGAGATTCCACTTCCTTTATTGAGTCTTCTAGATCTATTTGAGAAGTTTTTTCATTCTCTTCTGATCTAAGTTCTTTAAACAGGTTGTTTAATGCAGGAGCTTGGTTCTTAGCATTAGCCTCTTTAATAGCATCACCATTTGTATGAGCTACATACTCATCCTCAAGTGTACTAGTTGCATCATATATTGTTTTCCTATAAATAGGTTCACCATAAGCACAACAAACAACTCCTGTAGATCCTGCTATTTTAAGATCTCTATCCGGGTTTTGTTCATCAAATGGTGTAGTAGATTCTTTAACTATAACTCTACCTGGCAACTCTGTTTTGTTTTTCATGTCAATAGACTTAAAATCTTCAAGCTTGCCATGTAATAATGTTGTAACTGGTTTTACATTTAACCAACCATTAGAATATACTTCTTTCTTTTGTTGTAGTCTTACATAACCATATTCAGGATTCTCAGACTGTCTGATTACATTTCCCTTTTCATCAGGGATGATTTGAACTTTGTCCATTTTTTTAAATTTTAAAAGGTAAATAAAAATTGATTGAGGTTAATCCTCATTATTGAAATACGGGTCACTCCTTTTCTCACGATCATCTATTTCATCTAATCTAGGTTCATACTCTTCATCCATATCCTGGATAGCAGCATTTTTACCTTTATGAAACATGTTGTAAAAAGGATTACCCACTTGTTTTGTATAGGATGTGCTTATACCTTCTAAATCTTGAACCTCTTGATCAGTCAGAGATAAATAAACCTCTGTTGAACATTCAATGATACGACCATTTGCAAGCTGAATAATCATAATGTAAAATTATTCAAAATACAATAGGGTATACGTTTATAGGTAAAGAATTTTAGGGTAAACCACAACTTTTTGTGCACTAATATAGCTAACTATAGCAAAGTGATTATTAAACCATCTCTTTTGATATACTTTTTAGCTTTAAGCTCTCTTAAATATCTCTTGATACTATCAAATGATACGTTTAAATGGTCAGCTAGTGTTGTCTTTTTAGGAAAACATTTACGTTCTTTGTTAGCATAGCAACATAATAGTGCATATAAACACTTAGCTTGTACTGATAAATCAGGATCTGACATAACTTTAAAAGATATAATACCAAATCTATCAGTCCCTTTGGACGTACTCATTTAATATTTTATTATAAGCTTGCTGATAGCTTAAATCACCTAAGTCTGTATCAGCAAAATGATATCTCTCATTCATATAGTTACCAAATGTTGGGTAACTTTTATCAATATAATAGACATAATCATAAACAATTTCATCAAGTAAATTTCCACTAATAGATTCTACTTGCATAGGTTGTAAATATGATAATGCTTCACTGTCTAATAAACTTATTGTAATTCTAGCCATGTAATAATTCTTTGTAGTAGTTATTAAAGAAATCTTGATCTGCTTCTTCTTTGATTAAATATAAAGAATTAACTGAATAATCATGAAGAATTGGTTTTTTATTTTCATCATGATAAATTAATCTAACTTTAAATAGAGCAGCATAACGGTTAAATGAATCAGCACTCCAGGTATCATCATCATATATGATTCCATACACATATCCTATTTGAGGTATTAGTTTAAGATCTTCAAGAACATCAATATGAAACTTATCATCAATGTGATAATCTATCATAGGAACTCTAACTATATCACCTTTCTCAAAACCCTCATATTTTTCTTTAAAAGAGTTTATAGTCAAAATATGATTAACTTTATCTGAGTCAAGATTATCAATTATAATTGAGATAATTGCATCTTTGTTGACACCATCTGTAAATATACTATTAAAGAGGTGCTGAACTATATCTGAATTTACATTATATGTTTTT
>CAKZOX010000135.1 GCA_937138295.1 uncultured Campylobacteraceae bacterium | reverse complement strand
ACTATGCTGATGGCGAAAATGACGGTGATGCAGAGTTGACTGCTTATGGCTTGGGTCTGGAACATAAGTTCTGATTCTCAGTCTAAAAGTTATAAGTTTAAGGGGCCTTTGGGTCCCTTTTTGCGTTTCTTAGAAATCAAAAGGTAAATTGAGACTTTTACTCTTGTAATCGTTAAGATCAATCGGTAGTTTTGTGCTCTGATCAGTAAAGTGAATGTTAAGGATAGAAGATTGAAAAAGTTGTTGTCACTGGCTCTTCTAAGTTTGTCATTGAATGTTTATTCAGATGACGGGAGCGATTCTGACCCATTGGAACCTTTGAACCGAGGTATTTTCTCATTCAATGAGTGGTTGGATACTTACATTGCCAAACCTGTAGCTGAAGGGTATCGATACGTGACACCTTCAGTGGTCGATTTGGGCATTACCAACTTTTTCAATAATTGTATCATACTCATCTGATATTGTAGACTTTCCTGTTTTACTATCAAACTTATAAGCATCGTATATGCTTATGACTTCACCGGTTTTATTGCTTCTTACATATGTATCCATTAGAATAGCCATACCAACTTTAGTTTGTACATTATACTCGGCTGCATCTTGCATAGAATAACCAATCTCTTCAAACTTTGACCAAGCCATTCCTAATTTTGATTTAGCTCCTGGACCACTTCTACCTGTTTCACGCACATCAGAAGCTTTATCCATCATATAAAATATGTCAGTTAATGACTCATACTTACTAAATGGTTTGCTAACGTCATATTGAGATTCACCTTTACCAAAATCCGCAGCAGTTTTTTTAGTTGTAGAACCTAATCTCCACATTAGATCTGGCAATGCTCTTTTATTAAACTCTAATGAAGCTCTTTGATAAGACTTCCATGAAAAGAATCTACCACCTATTGCTTCAATATTATCATTAACACGGCCCAGGGCATAGTTATTAAAGTTACCAAATGGGTTAAAGGCAACATAGGATAAGGATGAATACTTAATTATAGCTTCTGTAGATTTTTCTAAAAAGCCTCTAGTTATTGATTCATCATCATAGTATACCATGTGCAACCACTTCTTATACCTAGCGGTTATGTTAGACTCCTGATCTTTATCTTTTTTACCAAGTCTTTGAAATTTACTTTTGATATCAAACTTACCAAGATTTATCATAGAGTTTGAAGGTTGATATTCTCTATTTTCCATAACCTCTTTGATAGCAATAATTGTATCTTCAATACTGGACATCATGTCATAGTTAACAGCCATTTCTGTAAATGCTGCCAATGATGCTGCTAAGTCTTTATTTATTTGACCCTTTGTAGGCTTGGACTCTAATCTTTGCAACTGACCTTTTAGTTCAGCTAATTTATTTTTATAGTTATCTATATTTATTTTACCATCTTGTCTTTGTTTTTTTAAGTCAGCTATTTCAGCATTAAGTTCATCAAGTTGTTTTTGATCAACCGGGCTTCCTGTATAATATATTGGAAGACTATCAACTTGTTTACCTTCTTCATCAGTGAATACTACTCTATTTTGAACAGTAGTACTAAAGAAGTTTTTAATATTCTTTTTAGTTTTAGCAAACATTTTAACAACTAATGGATCTTTATCTGATAGATCTTGTAAGAAGTTACTTCTTATTAAAGGCATTTTACCTGCCATTTGATCTCTTTGTTTTCTAGGAAGTCTTTGTAATAAATCACCTTCCATTTCTTTTGTATAGAATCTATAGTATGCTAATCTAGCTCTACCAAGTGCTGATGTATCCTCAGTCATTGATCTATACTTAGCACTCATCATATCTTCACCTTTAGATGACTCTAATCTAGGAACCGTGTATATTTTTTTTGGTGCAGATGATTGAGTTTTTACAATTCTACCTGTAAAGTTTCCATCAGAATCTCTTTCAGCTCTATCGTACTCAAATACATTATAGTATTTTGCATAGAACTTATCATACTCTCTTTGTGTAACTTTATTTCTATCACGCGTCCAATATCCATTATCTCCTACTGGTACAAATGTAGAAGTTTCTTCAAGTTTCTTTTTAAACTCTGCAGTATACATGTGATACTCTCCATCAACAGGTTGATTATTGGGTCCTATAGTCTGAGCATTTGAAAATTTAGCAACCTCTTGCTTATCTAAGGCCAACTGCCTATTATACTCAAGATCTTCTTCGTTTGCTTCTAAGATGTTATTAGGTATATCTCTATATCTTTTAAAGTTACCTTCTTTGTCTTTTAGTTTATCAAATACTTCAGATCTTTTATCATAGTACTGACTACCCAACTCTTGTATAACCCTACCAGTTGGTATACCATTTTCATCAAATTGAATCATATAATCAAATAGCTCTTGTCTATTTTTATTATCTGATAATCTCAATAACCTTCCAGCAAGATTTAAATTCTTTTCTATTTTCTCCTCAACTATTTGATTTCTTTGTATAACTTTTGCTTTATACATTTTATCAGCAATAGCGGAAAGTGTATCTCTTGATGTTGCTAGATCTTTTGTACCGTATTCTAGTACATCAACATCTCTACCTTTGGTTTCACCTTTAATAAAATCTTCAGGTTTAGCTCCAAATTTAATTATTGCATCTAACTCTTCTTCAGTAAAGTTATAGCTTGATTTATTTTTGATTGTTAGTTTTACAAAGTCTTCTATAGCGTCCTTTATAATACCTTGCTTTTCACCTTCTCCGGCTAACTCTGTAAGAAGAGTTCTTAGCTGTAGTATTAATGCAGTTTGAGTTGCATTTAATTGGCCACTATCTAATACAACATATAATCCTTCATATGTAGATAGAAATCTTTTTGCATTTAATACATATGTTATAAAGTCAGGGTCTGATACATTTTTAGGGTCTGATACAAACTTTTTAAAACTCTTAATTTCACCAACAGCTTTGAGTAGAAGACTTGAATATATTTTATTTCTTTCTTTTACTCCTGATCCTAATGCTATATTAATTTGACTTAATGATTGAATTATATCTTCTTTTGTTTTGTCAGTTGATTTACTCATAAACACTTTACTTCGTAGTGTATCTAAAGCTTCTTGCTTTTTCATGAGTCCTTTTTTATAACCTTCAAGAGCACCTGTAACAACAGTAAGTCCTACATCTGGATCAATAAATTCAGTACCAAAGTTTTCCGGTTGCATTTCTTCAGGTGTAAGAATTTTATCCATATCTACAAGAACACTGGGATCATTCTCAATCATGTTCCTATACTCTTCTCTATTTCTATTTATAAGTGTAGATGGAACTAAGGCATCAACGTATGTCTCATTATCATTTGGTGTATGAATTTGTAGGTTATCATACTTATAAGTATTGTCAGCAGGATTGAAGTCTATATGAAAAGTCATAGCTGATGAATCATCTAATGATACATCATAACCCATATTCTCAAGCATTCTTCTAGCAACGTTAACACCTATATAGTCTTGCTGCCTAGATGATAACTTATTAATTATTGGTTTTAATCTACTATCTGATCCTAGTTCTTCTAATGCATCATACTTAGATGAATACTGACTACCTTCATTTATACTTAGATTTATAAGCTTTATCTTCCCGCTAGGTTCTATAGACATTAAGTCTACAGTAGTTGCTGTTGATGTATCTACATCGTATACAGTTACCTGCGGTATAACAACATTACCATTCCCACTTTGATCTCCATACACTATACCATTTATATTTTCTGATAGTCTTATAAAGGCATTTTCAGCTTGCTCTTTTGTCAAAGTTGTAAGAGCAGATTCTATTGATTCAAAGTTTTCCCTTTGTGCAATGGCTTCTGTTATAGTTCTAAAGTCTTTTCTTACATCATCACTAAGAAAACTCTCTTCATATTTTGTTAAACCTTTGACTAACTCTTCTGCTGCTGTATATGTCTTACCATTTGATAGTATATCCATATACGTTCTAGTTGTATTATCAAATACAACTAGGTTTTTGTTTCCAAATTGATTTGTTACAGTAAAAAAGTCAGAATTATTAACTCCAATTACTGCAGTATGAAATAGTTTATCAATTATGTCGCTTTGTATACCAGATGATGCTGTTTTTTTAATCTTATCTAAAGCTGTCTTTTTTCTAGGTGTTAAGTTATATTTAACTCTAGGGTTTGGTGCAGCTTGATCACTAACTTGTGATAATTCAGCAAGCTCAAATTGTATACCTGTGGTATTTAAAAATGTAGCTAGCTGAGATAAAGTAGCACCTTTTGGTAAGGCCTGAAGTACGGTTTGATTAAGTCTTATATCATTAGCTGCTCCAGGGAGTTCTTTTGTATCAAACTCCATTATTGCATTAAAAAAATTATTTACTTGATCTGTAAATGCTTTTGACCCTTTAACTGTTAAATCAAAGTCTTGATCTGCAGTCTCTTCTATCTTATCATATAGTTCGGGTTTTGTCTCTCTTAATTGATTATACTTATCAAGCTCCGGTGTTTCTATTCTCTCTAAACCTTTTGCTACTCTGTTTACATTCTTAAGTTGATTGCTTTCATCAATAGCTAATTGCTCTTCATCAATATTTGCTTCTTGGTATAGAGTTGCCATTTCAGCATCCGCATTTGTTTTGAGTTGCATAAAGTCTTCAAGCTGAGTTTTTAGCATATCATATGCAGCTTTCACAGAAGGATTCTCTATTTTATCTAATAGCTTACCTAACTCATTATCTGTTGATAATCTATCCCAAGTAAACTTTTCAATCTTGTTTTCTCTTATGTATCTTTTAACATCTTCAATAGGTGTAGATACATCCTGTTCAGACCTTGCAGATGGATCGGCAGTTAAAACATTTTTAATGAAATTAAAACCTTCTTCTACATTGAGGCTTTTAGAATCACCATTGATAGCCTTAAATATAGATCTTAGTATTCCTATATAAAATTGTATAAATTCTGTTACTCTTTGCAAGAATGATTTTGTTGGTTCATTTTCATACTCTTGCTTAAAGTGTCTTGCTAGCGCTTGAGTAACAAGTTCTTTTTGCTGCTCATCAAAAGTAAATTTAAGATTTTTAGCATTATATGCTTCATTGATTTGTTGAGCTAACTTAGGAAAGTTTCTTCTTGCTTCTATTTCTAAACTTTTAAATAAAGCATTGTTTTCAAAGTACACAGCATCAACAAACGGGTGTAACATTTCCTCAACAAGAATCTCATCTGTAACCCTTGAATCAATAAGATAAACGGTATCTTCAAATTGAAATGAATTTACATTTTCAAAAGAAACACCTTTCTTTGCATACTGTGGTATTTTATCATATAGTTTCTCTAAGTTAGATGCTTTTCCAAACTCAATCTTAAGACCAGGGAACATTGATTTTAAGTGTTGTGCAATCTTTCTACTTTTAGGTTTATCAAAACCTCTAGCTTTACGGACCACATCCTTAGCCATGAAGTAGCCATTTGGAATATTAAATTGAATTAAAAGCTTACCATTTTTATTTTTAAACTGAGTAAAAAGCTCTCCTTGTTTAAAAGGTATGTTATAATATTCAAAATAAGACTTTATTTGCTGCATATTTTGATAAGCAATTCTAGTCAAGCCTGTATTAGGATTAACTACATCTCTAAGTTGTGCTTCTGCTTCAAATTGATTATTAGCTCTAGTTCTAGAAACATAATACCTTCCTCCTATACTATGTATATTTTTCTTTCTTACTAGATTTTTATAAAGAGATGACGCAGTATCCGTTACTTTAAGATTAAAAGCAATCTTTTGATTTTTCATAAACTCCAAAGCCTGATCAAGAGTTGGTATAGCTTCTGTATCACCAATACTATCCTGCCACTTGTTTATTAACAAAGTTGCATTAAGATCTGATTTAAGCTCTTTACTTATTACCTTAAATTCTTCAAGATTTACATTTATACATCTTGCCATTTTCTTTCTATTTATTTATTATGTAAAACACTTTTCTAGTATTTCAATATACTCTTCTTGACTGTCAACACTTCCTATCTCAACCTGCTCCTCATATCTTAAAAGTACAGATTTTATTGAATATAAATTCTCTTTTATACCAAGAGTATTTCTCTGACCCTTATTTAGACTATCATACCAATTTTCTATAGTTTCTGTGTTATCATTTGTTTCATTTCCCGGAAAGCTATCAAAGTCAATACTCTCTGGATCAAAGTTAGGGAATTCAATCTCACTATTATCACCAGGAGCTTGATCATCTTCTTCTTTTAGATCTTCTTCAGGTCCTTGATCATTAGCTTCATCACTTTCTTCACCTTCTTGATTTGCATTATCAATTTCTTTTTGAGTATACCCTAATTTTAAAAGAAATGAATCAGCAGAAACTACACCTGTTGTATCTTCAGTTTCAACATCTGTATCAACATCGGGTGTTATAGTTACATTTTCACCATCTGATTCAAAAAGAGATGTATCAAACTGATCCATTGTCATATCTACAGCAGAAGATCCATCTATATCTTCGGGTGAATTAGCTCGTTGAATTGTAGCCTGTATTTCAGATTTTGCAGGAATGTTTCCTGGGAATATAAACCCTATAGGACTTGCTTGGTATGATCCTTTAACTTCTTCTTCAATATATTCAGCATATAATCCGGTTCTAGTTATTTTTTCAGAGTTAAATAATAATGGTGAAGCACCTGGATCTGCAGATCTAACTGCTTTTAATACAAATCTAGTTTTACGCGTTGAGCCCGTTTGAGCTTCAGCACCACCTACAAAGTCATATGTTAAAACAGGAGGAAACTGGAATTCAGTTATATTTCTACCCTTCACAGTTTTTTGTACAGGTTTTATGCCTATTGCTCTATAGAATGATGCAATATTTTCAAACTTAGCGAACTGTTTTGCATCTAACCTGGGGAATGCTAATTGTTCTACAGGATTGTCACTTACATTTTCATAAGTCATTAAACCTTTAAAAGGTTGGAATATTAAAGTTGGATTAGCAAGAGAAGAATCAATATAGACACTGTTATTCTTTATAGATAGGTCTGATGTACCTAGTACTTTTACACTATTTGGATTAGATATGTTCATTAATGATCCTATCAAAGACTGATCTATACTACCAGTATATAAAGAGTATCCAAAGTTTTCAGATAAAAATCCTTTCAATTGAGTTATTATACCATTGCTTGTACTTTTCTTAAAAGTTTTTAATTCCTTTCTTGATATAAATGTTTTAGGTAGTAACACTTTTCTACCTTCTTCCATGTCAGCTTCTATCTTTTGAAATATATCTGATAAAGTTTGAGCATAGTCTTCTATATCTGCTTTTTTATAGTAAGCACCTTTTGTTTCAGCAATGTTCTTTTTGTATGGTATTGTTATCACATTGTCTAACTTTCTAATTTTAGAATATGTATTAACACCA
>CAKZOX010000134.1 GCA_937138295.1 uncultured Campylobacteraceae bacterium | reverse complement strand
ATAACGGTTAAAGCTGATCCTGGATCAAGTGTACTAATTAACACTGCAGCAGATTCTGATATCTTTACTGTAAAAAATGCAAATGCTGCTGATTCTACAGACACTGTAAATGTTGACCTTAAAGGTACAACTATTGATAAAGAAACAATTTTAACTTCTGCTGCTGTTACATCAGGTGATTACCTTGCTATAGAAGTTGCTGGTACAGTTTATGCAACTACTGCTGCTATTACTTCAGCAGGAGGTTCATATGAAAAAGCCACTGCAATACAAGACTTAGCTGATAAAATTAATGAGGCTACGTCTGCTTCAGGTGTATATGTAACCGTTACAACTGCTACTTCTTTAGTACTTACAGGTGAAGCTGATGGTTCAGAAACTTTTACATCTGCTGCTGGAATAAAAGCTTTAATCGCAACTTCAGTAAGTGCAGCAACTGCTGGTGAGCAAGCTGCTGCTGCTGCATTCCTTGATAATGTTGATGGTGTTGCTGATACAACTAGTACTATAGTTGGTGGAGATTTATTAAATAGTCTTAAAAATTTAGGTGAGAATGAATTAACAGCTGATATAGCTAACAACTTTATGAGTGCCGTAGATGAAGCATTAAATCAAATTAATACAGTTAGATCTGACTTTGGTTCGACTCAAAACCAATTAGATTCATTTATTAGAAATGCTATGACTACGCAAACTAATATTAAAGCTGCTGAGTCAGTAATTAGAGATGTTGATTACGCTGCAGAATCTGCAAACTTCAACAAACAAAACATTATTGCTCAAGCTGGTACTTATGCAATGAGTCAAGCAAACGCAGTACAACAAAATGTTATGAGATTATTACAATAGTAACTAATCGAAGATCATTTTCTTTTATAAAGAGATCAGATTTTTATCTGGTCTCTTTTTTTATTTCTTTAATGTATTTAAACTTTGTACTACAAAATCTAAATACTTATTATCTTCTATAAAAGAGTCTATAAGTTCAAGCTTTAAATCATTTTTAATATTGTTTATTAAGTCTAAGATTATAGTTTCTATATCATCAAGTTTTTGATGTATTATTTGCCAAACAATATTTTGGTCTATTCCAAAGTATTCATGAGTAATCTGATTTCTAAAATCAACAATTCTTCTATTTGAAGTACCAATTAAGCCATCTCTTAAAAGATATTTACTAGCTTCACCAATAATTTCAAACTCTCTAATAACACTATCCCAAGATCTAAAATCATATAGTAAAGTTTCCACGCTATTGAAGTCACTTGATACTTCTTTAATTTTTAATATTGCTATGTAAATATCAAAAATAAAAAGTTCAATTTCTCTATCTACTTTATTTATATCAAACATATATAAAATCTTTTTGTATTCTATTTTTAATAAAAGTTCTCATAGAACTAAATGTTCCAATATCAATTGGTTTATTTAGCTTTTCTGATAAATAATCTTTAGCTTCAAAAATCCCATAAGCATCTTTAAGGTCTAATTTTAAAATAGCAATATCCACATCACTATTTTCAGTATCAGTACCCTTTGCAACACTTCCAAAAACAGCAAACTCTTCGATACCAAATTTTTCTTTTAATTCAGGCTTTAATTCTCTTAATTTATCTATAATCGCATGATTCATTTTGTCTTCTTTGAAATTTATTAACATTATTTCATTTATTATATGTAATAATATCAAAAATAAAGTTTCACTACAAGGCTGTTTATGGAAAAAAGTTCAATCCCACAAGATATATTGAAAATACAAAAAAAACTTGCTACATTTGAAAAAGATAGTAGAAACTATAAAAAGTATTCAAAAATACTTGCAAAACATGTAAAAAAACACGCTATGCAAAGAAGAACAGCTTCACATATAAATACTATTGAAGCTATTAAGAAAGTTAAGAATATAAAGACTTCAAAATAAAAATATTAGTCATACGACTTTTGTCTTGACTTGAAATCAGTAATTACAACTATAACTTTATCTTCTTCAATTATATAAAAAAGCCTATAATTTCCTATTCTATATCTATAGTAACCTTCAAGTTCACCTTTTAGTTTTTTTATATTTGTCCCATAAAAAGGATTTGATTTTAATTGAGGATAAACAATTTGTTCTATTTTTTCTAACTTTTTTTTATCAATCTTTAATTTTAGTTTTTGAAAGTTTTTTGTTTCTGCTATTTGAAAATTATACAATAGTATAATCTCCATTTTTAACTTCATCTAAACCTTTTTTGAGATTTATCATCAAGTCTTTATCTTCTAATATCTCTTTCATTTCTTCATCACTAACATATTGTGAAGATGTAAGATATTGTAAAGTAGCATATTCTATAAAATTTGAAATATTTCTTCTTTGACCATCTGCAGCTGATTTAATCATATTATAAACATTTTCATCAACCCTCATTGTTACTGTTTTCATCAATTTCCTTAATATTCTTTTTAAAGTTATTATATTCAATTTTATTCACAATGTCAAAACTATATCGAAATCCCTACTCTTTTGATATGTTCTTTAAGATTTGGATTTTTAATTTTTTCTAAATTTACAACATCAAAAAAATATGGTAAAATTGTTTCTTCATTTAAATAATATGATATTTTCTTTTCATTTCCAATAATTGCTAAATCAATATCGCTACCTTTTTTGTAAGTATTTTTTGCTCGCGAACCAAAAATTATTGATTTTGATATATTGTAAGTATTCAGTACATCTTTTATTTGTTTTACTTCTTTTTGTGTTAATCCAAACATATTTTATCCTTGAACTGTATATACAACTCAAAATTTTCAAAACGTTGAATATATCTTGTATCATCCATAAATTCTCCTATTAAAAAAATTTTATCATATATTTCTTGTAAAAAAATATTTCAAAATGAAATATTTTTACTACCTAAAGAAAAAACTCGCTAAAATTCTTCCATAATAAAATAAACCATCAAATAGGAAAGAAATTTATGGATGATAATCAAAGAAAATCACTAGATTTAGCAATTAAACAAATTGATAAAACATTTGGTAAAGGTACATTAATTAGACTTGGGGACAAAGAAGTTGTTCCTACTGAGTCTATCTCAACAGGTTCATTAGGACTTGATTTAGCTTTAGGTGTTGGAGGACTTCCAAAGGGTAGAGTTATAGAAATCTACGGACCTGAGTCTTCTGGTAAAACAACTCTTACACTTCATGCAATAGCTGAGTGTCAAAAAGCTGGTGGAGTTTGTGCATTTATTGATGCAGAGCACGCCCTTGATACAAAATATGCAAAAGATATTGGTGTTGATATTGATAACTTACTTGTATCTCAACCTGATTTTGGTGAGCAAGCTTTAGAGATTCTTGAAACTGTTATTAGAAGTGGTGCTGTTGATTTAGTTGTAGTTGACTCAGTTGCTGCTTTAACTCCAAAAGTTGAAATTGATGGAGATATGGATGATCAACAAGTTGGTGTTCAAGCTAGACTTATGAGTAAAGCACTTAGAAAAATCACTGGTTTATTAAATAAAATGAACACTACAGTTATTTTTATTAACCAAATCAGAATGAAAATTGGTATGACAGGTTACGGAAGCCCTGAAACTACGACAGGTGGAAATGCACTTAAGTTCTATTCTTCAGTTAGACTTGATATTAGAAGAATTGCTACATTAAAACAAGGTGAAAACTCTATAGGTAATAGAGCTAAAGTAAAAGTTGTAAAAAATAAAGTTGCAGCTCCATTTAAACAAGCAGAATTTGATATCATGTTTGGAGAAGGTATCTCTAAAATGGGGGAACTAATCGACTATGGTGTAAAACTTGATATAGTTGATAAAGCAGGAGCTTGGTTTAGTTATGGAGATGGAAAAATTGGTCAAGGTAAAGAAAACTCAAAAGTATTCTTAAAAGATAATCCAGAAATTGCAAAAGAAATTGAAGAAAAAATTCTTGTTGCTATGGGTGTAAATGATGCAATTATCCAAGGTGAAGCTGAAGAATCAACTGAAGATGATATTGATTAATCTATATTAAAAACTTCACATAAATTCATAAATTTTCTTAAAAACACAAGAAGTTTAACTTCTTGTGTTTTCCCAAATATACTACTTCAAAAACCACATAAAAACTTATAAAAGCTTTTAGCAAACAAAATTTAGATATAATCTTATCAATTATAATAAAAAATATATTTAGGAGACATACGTGGTATTTATCGATAACGTATACGCAGATGAAGTATTAGACTCAAGAGGTAACCCAACTGTAAGAGCTACAGTTATTTTAAGTGATGGAACAAAAGAAAACGCAATCGTACCAAGTGGTGCTTCAACTGGTAAAAGAGAAGCATTAGAATTAAGAGATGGTGATGATAGATTTTTAGGTAAAGGTGTATCTAAAGCTGTTGAAAATGTAAACACTGTTATTGCAAATGAATTAATTGGTTTAAGTCCATTTAATCAAGCAGAAGTTGATGCAACAATGAAAGACATCGATGGTACTCACAACTATTCAAACTTAGGTGCAAATGCAGTTTTAGGTGTATCTATGGCAACTGCAAGAGCAGCTGCAGCATCTTTAAAAATGCCTTTATACAGATATTTAGGTGGAGCAAATGCAATGGTTATGCCGGTTCCTATGTTTAACATCATCAATGGTGGTGAGCATGCTAATAACTCTGTTGATTTCCAAGAATACATGGTTATGCCTGTTGGATTTGAAAATTTCAACGATGGATTAAGAGCTGTTTCTGAAATCTATCAACACTTAAAAAAAGTAATTGATGCTATGGGTGAATCAACTGCTGTTGGTGATGAGGGTGGATTTGCTCCAAACTTAAAATCAAACGAAGAACCTATTACAGTTATTTTAGAAGCAATTGAAAAAGCTGGTTATAAAGCTGGTGAGCAAATTGCAATCGCACTTGATGTTGCTGCTTCTGAATTAACAACAGATGGTAAAAACTATGAATTAAAAGGTGAAGGAAGAACTCTAACTTCAGCTGAACTTGTAGATTATTACGCTGATTTATGTGCAAAATACCCTATCGTTTCTATTGAAGATGGATTAAGTGAAGATGACTGGGACGGATGGAAAATCTTAACAGAAAAAATCGGAAACAACGTTCAATTAGTTGGAGATGATTTATTTGTAACAAACGCTTCAATTTTAGCAGAAGGTATTTCTAAAAATATCGGTAATGCAATTTTAATTAAACCAAATCAAATTGGTTCAGTTTCTGAAACTATGCAAACTATTAGATTAGCACAAAGAAATAACTACAACTGTGTTATGTCTCATAGATCAGGTGAATCTGAAGATGCATTTATCGCTGATTTTGCAGTTGCATTAAACTGTGGTCAAATCAAAACTGGTTCAACAGCAAGATCTGATAGAATCGCTAAATATAATAGATTATTAGAAATCGGTGCAGAAATCGGATACGCTGAATATTTAGGAAAACAACCATTTTCTAAATAATTAGCATGTCTAAATCAAAAAGAAATAATAATACTAAGAATTTCATCTTAATAACAATAGGTTCTATTGCTTTTACGATGTTTCTTAGCTATCATATTTCTATTATTTTGTTTGGCGATAACTCTATTGAGGTTTATTCTAGTTTGAAAGATAAAAAATCTTATCTTGAATCAGAAATTATAAGACTTCAAAAAGAAAATGCCAAACTTCAAAAAGAGTATTTTGAACTTAAAAACCTGGAGCCTGAACAATGAAAAGACTTACAATAATCACTCTGTCTTTATTTGCCGCAATATCTTTGCAAGCTAGAGAAAACCCTTTTGTACCTACAAATGCATATGAAGAAGAAAAAGCTAGAATAATAGAGCAAAACTTATTAGATGCACAAGCAGCACAAGAAGCAACTTACATTAAAGAGATGCAAAAAATGATGGAAGATATAAATCCTGATGGAACTCTTCCAAAAAATAAAGCAAAAGTTCAAGAACCAAAAGAAGATATAGTTACTAAAGATGAAGTAAAAAAACTTATCAAAAAAGTTGAAGAAAAAAATGCTGAAAAGACTAAAAAAATAGTTGAAAAAGAGATTGAAAAAGTAAAACAAGAACAAATCACAAAAGAAGTTGTTTTTGTAAAACCTAGAGCTGATGTAAAAGCTGAGACTAAAACTATAAAACCTTTACCTTATGTTGAAGTTATTTACACAGATGATACTATCTCAATTAATACAAACTATGATATGAAAAAAACTTTCAATTTAGAAAAAGAAAATAAAATCATCGTAGACTTTGAAGCAACAAAGAAATTTACTACTAAAAAAGATATGTTAGATTCTGAAAACTTTAAAAGTATTGTAATTGGAAATCACGAAAAGAAAAGCTTTTTTAGAGTTGTAATCAAAACTTCAAATAAACCATCATCTTATAAAATGTCTAAAGACGATGGTTTAATCACTTTTTCTTACTAAAATTATTTAACTACTTCTTTATTTTTAATTAGAGTTGCTAAAACTCTAATTAAAATCATTACAATCAATACTTCTAATATCGCTGCTAAAATAAACGCATAATAATACTCTTGAGTAATTGAGTAGTTATTATAAGCAAGTGTTGTAACTGCAATTAAAAGAGTAATTGGCATAGAGTGAGATAATCCTAGCATAAAGAATTTATTGTATCCTAGCTCTTTTATAAATAGCGCTGAACCTATAATTCTTATCCCAACCATCGCTAATACAATAAGTAAGGCTTTTTTTACTAACTCAATATTTAGTAAAGCCTCAATTTCAAAAGAAGCTCCTACAGAAATAAAGAAAATAGGAACTAACCAACCAAAACCAAAATGCTCTAATTTATGTGGTAATTGCTTGTTATGTTCTTCAAAGAATGTTGTAATAAACATTCCAGCAATAAACGCCCCAAATGCTACTTTTAAATGTAAAGCCATCATAACAGCAATCATTAAAAAGAATATAGCCATAGATATTCTAATATCTTGTTCTTGATGATCATTTTCAGGCATTAAATAGTTTTTAATTTCTGGATACCACCAAATAAGATTGTGAAAAAGTTTGTAAAAAACAAACATAGAGATTAAGAAAGCAACAAATAAAACCATCGCTTTATAGAACTCATAATTTACACCAAACTCTAAAGCAGCAGAAACAGCTGTTAAAGCAAAGATTGATACAATTTCACCAATTAGACCAACAATAATTGCTAATCTAATCCATTCAACATCACCATACTCTTTTTTAAGTGCTGCTAATAAACCAATTGATATTAAAGGTAATATTACAATAAATACTTTTCCTAAATCAAAATATAAAGATATTACAGTTGATAATGAAAATAGTATGACATTATAGTAAATAGAACGTCTAAATAGTGTTGGGGTGATATTTACAATCTTTTTTAAGTCTACTTCTAGTCCTGCTAAGAACATCAAGTATAAGAATCCTAAATTTGCAGCTAACTGTAATATTGCATGTTCTGTAATAAATGCAAAATATGCAGCTATTGCTCCAAGGATAATTTCAACTGTTACAGTTGGTAATTTAAGAACTTTACCAATTAATGGTGAAGCAAATATAATTAAAGATATAGTAACAATTATTAATATTTCTTCACTCATTAATAGCCTTAATTAGTCTCTTTCTCTTCTGATTTTATAACCGTGTTTTTCAAGTTCAGCGATATCATCAGCAGGAGTTTTTCCAGCAGTTGTTAAATAATCTCCAATTACAAATGCATTTGCACCTTTTTCAAAGATTTTATATTGCTCATCTCCAAACATAACTTCTCTTCCACCTGCAACCATAATTTTCATTGCATTTGGAATCATTTTTCTTGCTAATGTAATTAACTCAAATGCTTCTTCTCTTGTAATAGTATTTTCAACAATCGGTAAAGCAGCATTAGGATGGAAGAAGTTTAAAGGAACATTCATAGGGTCTAAAGAAGCTAAAGACTCTAACATAGAAATTCTTTGTTCTTGAGTCTCTCCCATACCAAAAATTCCACCTGTTACAAGTCTTAATCCAACTTCTTTTACATTTAAACAAGTTTGGTATCTATCATCCCAAGGGTGGGTAGTACAAATTGTTTCATAGAAATCTCTAGCAGTTTCTAAATTATGGTTATAAGCATCAACACCAGCATCTTTTAAAGCTTGTAACTGCTCAACAGAAGCAATACCATTACAAGCAATAAGAATTAATCCTAACTCTTCTTTTTTAATTGCTTTTGCGGCTTCACATACATATTCTAATCTTTTTGGAGTTAAACCTTTTCCCGCTGTTACTAAACAAAAACCATTAGCATTATTTGCTCTAGCTCTTTTTGCTTCTTCTACAATTTGTTCAATCTCTTTTTGTTTATATCTTTGAATTTCAGCTTTGTACTTCACACTTTGTGTACAAAACTTACAATCTTCATTACATGTACCGCTTTCAATATTACAAATGGCACATAAAAAAATTTCATTATTTTCGTTCATATTTATACTCTTCTTTCTTAAAATCATTTTCATTTACATTTTTAAAATAATACGTGATTATATACATATTTTGTTTAATTTCTAAAAGACAACACTCAATAAGTGGTTTTTCCCGAGCACAAACTTCCCCAGGATTTACAAAAAGTGTCTTATTTGTGTATTCAATCTCAAATTTATGAGTATGTCCAAATATCACAACATCACAATCATCACTTGTAAGATAATAAGGCAAATGCATAAGTTTGAATTTTATATCTTTTATTTTAAA
Organism: uncultured Campylobacteraceae bacterium; assembly: GCA_937138295.1. Classification (GTDB taxonomy): domain Bacteria; phylum Campylobacterota; class Campylobacteria; order Campylobacterales; family Arcobacteraceae; genus JALRJW01. The sequence continues at coordinate 22,729 of CAKZOX010000134.1, read as the reverse complement.
TAAATATGGTTCTTGCTTTATAAAAAAATCGTTAGAATACTTCATAAGTGCTCTGTCATTGTTTCCAAAAACACTCACATATGTAAGTTCACTATTTTCTAATTGTTCTAAATTCTCTTTTTTACAAAGATCTCCAGCATGAATAAGGTATTCAGCCCCTTGGTTTTTTAGATGTTCTATGACATCTTGTTGATAGTCACTTTTTGTGTGACTATCTGAAAGAATTCCTATTTTCATTACTCTTTGTCAGTACTTTTTTTAGCTGTCGCTTTTTTTGTTGTAGTTTTTTTAGTAGTTGTTTTTTTTGCTGTTGTTTTCTTAGCAGGAGCTCTTTTAGCACCTTTTTTTGCTGGTGCTTTTCCATCATTTTCTATGATTTCTAAACACTCTTCTAAAGTTAAACTTTCTGCTTCTTTATCTTTAGGTATCTTATAATTTTTTCTACCTTTTTTGATGTAAGGACCATATCTTCCAATTAGTACTTGAATCTTTTCTTTTTCAAATATTTTAATTGTATTTTTTGCTTTTTCTTCATCAATTTGTTTGATAATTTCTCTAGCTCTGTCTTCTTCAACAGTATAAGGATCATCTTCTTTTAAAGAATAGTACTTTGTTTTTACTTGTAAATATGGACCAAATCTTCCAATATTTGCTTTAATATCTTCACCTTCATTTGTTTGTCCAACAACTCTAGGTAATGTAAATAAAAACAATGCTTCTTCTTGAGTAATAGTGTCCATATTTAAGTGATCTGGAATAGCAACAAATTTTGGCTTTTCTTCATCATCTTTTGTTCCAATTTGAACAAAAGGACCAAATCTTCCTACTCTAGCACTCATAGGCTTTCCTGATTTTGGATCAATACCTAATTCTCTCACTTGTAAATAATCTTCTTTATTTACAGTTTTTTCTTTTGTTTCAATAGTCTTTTTAAAATCACCATAAAAGTCTTTCATTACTTGTTCCCAAGAAATTTTACCTTCAGCAATTTCATCAAACTCCTCTTCAATTCTAGCTGTAAATCCCAAATCAACGATATGTGAAAAGTGATCAACTAAAAATTGATTTACAATTTCACCTGTTGGGGTTGGAGCTAATTTTTTATCTTCAGTTTTAGTTACATATTCTCTAGCTTGAATAGTAGAAATTGTTGGAGCATACGTTGATGGTCTTCCAATTCCTTCACTTTCAAGTTTTTTTACTAAAGATGCTTCTGTATATCTTGCAGGTGGCTTTGTAAATAATTGCTCTAAATCTAGTTTTTCTAAATCTAAAACTGTACCTACTTTTATAGTTGGTAGAATTTTTTCAGCACTATCAAGTGCAGCTTCTGGATTATCACTTCCTTCTGTATATACTTTCATAAATCCAGGGAATATAATTCTTTGTCCCTTAGTTTGGAATTCAAACTCACCATCTTTTCCAGCTTGAATTTTATATGTAGTATTAGCAATTTTTGCTTGTTGCATTTGAGTTGCTAATGTTCTTTTCCAAATTAAACTATATAATCTGTATTGAGAATTATCAACATAAGCTTTAATGTCACTTGGTTTTAATGATAAATTTACAGGTCTAATAGCTTCGTGAGCCTCTTGAGCTCCTTTTGCTTTTGACTTATAAGTTCTTGGTTTTGATAAAGTATATTCGCTTCCATACTCTTCTTCAATAACTTGTTTAGCAGCACTAGTAGCAACTGTTGAAAGATTTAATGAGTCTGTTCTCATATATGTAATTAAACCACCTGAATGACCTGGAATGTTTCCTACATTTCCTTCATATAGTTGTTGAGCAACTATCATAGTTTGCTTAACAGAAAAACCAATTTTTCTAGATGCCTCTTGTTGTAAAGTTGAAGTTGTAAAAGGTGCAGCTGGACTTCTTTTACTGTCTTTTTCTTCAATATCAACTAATTTATACTCACCATTATTACACGAACTTTCAATCTCTTTGGCTTGAGTTTCATTTGTAACTTTGATGTTTTTACCATTTTGTTTTGCTAATTCAGCAAGTAAAGTAGGACTTGAAAAATTTGCTTTTATTTTCCAGTACTCTTCAGGTACAAAGTTTCTAATCTCTTCTTCTCTATCTACAATAATTCTTACAGCAACCGATTGAACTCTACCTGCACTTAATCCATATCTAACTTTTTTCCATAAAAGAGGTGATAACTCATATCCAACTGCTCTATCAAGAATTCTTCTAGCTTGTTGTGCATCTACTAAATGCTGATCAACTTCCCTAGGATTTGCTAAAGCCTCTAAAATTGCGCCTTTAGTAATTTCATGGAATACAATTCTTTTTATAGGGTTTTTTTCAATTTTTAATGCAGGGATTAAGTGCCAAGCAATAGCTTCTCCCTCTCTATCCTCATCGGCCGCTAGGTAAATAGTTGTATCTTTAGTGATTTCTTTCTTTAAGTCGCTGATTACTTTTTTCTTATCAGCTGTAACCATATATTTTGGTTCAAAATTATTTTCAGGGTCAAAACCAAGTTTTGACTTTGGTAAATCTCTTACATGGCCCATAGATGCCATTACTTTATAATCACTTCCCAAAAATTTTGATATTGTCTTTGCTTTTGCGGGTGACTCCACTATTACTAAATTCTTCACTAAAAAACCTTAATTGTATTTAAATTTGTGTATTCTAACAAAAAAAAATTAATACTCACTAATAAACTAATATTTCTAATTTTAATTCGATATTAAATTTTTCTTTAACTTTACTCTTTGCTAAATTAATAGCTTCCATAGCCTCTTCAAATGTACCATTCCCATAATTGACTAAAAAATTAGCATGTTCATTTGAAAAACCCATATTTCCAATTTTTACACCTTTTAATCCAACTTCTTGAATTAATCTTCCGGCAAAATCACCTTTTGGATTTACAAAACATGACCCTGCACTTGGCATATGAGGTTGATTATCCCTCATTTTGTTAAATTTTTTTAACTCTTCTTTATCAAAACCTTTTTCAATATAGAAGACAACTTCATAGATTATAGTATCTATTTGTGTATGTCTGTATGTAAAATCTATATCTTCAGCTTTTATATATCCATCTTTAGTTTTTATACTATGAACATGATTAAATACTTCCCAAGTTTTTAACCCTGCATTCATTTTAGTTAAACCACCCATATTTCCAGGTAATTTTGCTAAAAACTCTAAATGAGCTATATCATTGTTTCTTGTATATGTTAACAGTTTACCTGAAGTTGTCGCACAACCAACATATAAAAGATCATCTTTTTGTTCAATATAATTAAACTCATCACCTAAAACTGCAAATTTTGGATGATTGTTTGAGATTAATACATTATTTCCCCTACCTATAATTTGATAGTCATTATATTCGCCAATTTCATTTATTACTAAAACCTCACTAATAGGTCCTATTTTTATTGATGAATATTTTGAAAAATCTATTTCCTTATAGTAGTTTGTTTGCATTAACTATTTCTTAACTCTTTATACTCATTAGGAATTAAATACTCTTGACTTTTAATAAGTTCATTATAAAACCCATGTTTAAAACCTAACTCATAAAGTTTATCTAAGGCTTGATATTGAATTTCACTTAATTTAACTGAATTATCATTTGCATATAAATCTAAATATTTATCTAAAGTATCAGCATCAACTCTAATTAAACCTTTTTCTAAAAGCATAGGTGCTAATACTTTTCTATTTTTATTAGCCACATCAACAGCTTTGATAAATGCTTCTTCATATTCAATAGCACTTGAAAGAGGAATTGATCTTCTTATACACATTCCACCCAAAGGTAATGGTAAATCACCTCCACTAAGTTCACACCATACATCCCACATCTCTTTTTCAACTTCTAACTCATCATTGTAAGTTAAGATTGATTCATGAATTAAAACACCTGCATCTACAGTTCCATCTAAAACAGCTTTTTCAATTTCTAAGAAATTCATGTATGTTATTCTAGCATCTGGATAAGCTATTTTAAATAATAAAGCATTTGTTGTGTATTTTCCACTTAAAGCTACTTTGAAATTTCTTTTTAATTTCACACCTTTTTTCTTTATAAGTTTAGGTCCATAACCTTCACCAAAAGAAACTGCAGTTTTTAAAAGTGCATAATCTTTTTTAACATAAGGATATAAAGCAAAAGATATTGCACAAATGTCATACTCCCCATTTAATGTAGCTTGGTTTAATGTTTCAATATCATCAGCGATATTTTCAAAGTTTGTATCCTTAACTCCAACCCAACCAAATTTAACAGCGTAATACATAAAAATATCATCTGCATCTGGTGAATGTGCTACACTAATAGTTTTCAAAGGCTTGTCCTTTTGTAAAATTTTGATTTATATTTTAAAAGTTTTTGATTTTATCAATAAATAGGTAAGTTTAAGTTTATAAGTTCTTTTCCCAAGGTAAATTTACCTTGAGAAAATTGTTTTTTAGAATCCAGCAGCTGTAACGTATGCTGTAATCATATTTAATAATGGCTCTACAAATATTACTGAAATAATTGCAAAGAATACACAAATACCAACAGCAGATTTCATTGGTACTGATGCATTTTGCATAAATTTAGTTTTAAACCTTGCATCTGGGTCTCTTAAGAAAATATAAGATACTGGCTTTAAATAATAGTATGCAGCAATTGCTGAGTTAAGTACAATAATAATTGCTAATGCAATTTCACCTGCATTTACAGCACTTGATACTAAGAACATTTTACCCCAGAATAAAGCAAATGGTGGTAACCCTGTAAGTGCAAATAAGAACAATCCAATAATTGATGCTGTAAATGGTGAAATTTGAGCAAGTCCTGATAAACTATCTAAATCATATGGAGATGAGTAATCTTTTGTAGACTTACCTCTATTTAACCATAACATACCAAATGCACCAAAGTTAGTAATTGTAAATAAAATCCAGTATAAGAATAATGCACTATGTGATTGTGTTGTTCCTATTAAAATTGCTGCCATTGCCATACCAGCATTTGAAATAGATGAGTATGCAAGCATTCTTTTTATATTTGTTTGTTGTAATGCAATTAAGTTTGGAATTGTCATTGTTAATACAACAGTTGTATAAAGCATTGTTTGAATAATAATATCATTTGTTTGAACAAAAATTTCAAAGAATCTTAATGCAACTACAAACCCTGCCATTTTTGGAACAACTGACATAAATCCAGCTAAGGCTGAAGTTGAACCTTGGTAAACATCTGGCACCCACACATGGTATGGGAATAATGATAATTTAAATCCAAGTGCTGCAAACATAAATACAAATCCAACTAATACCATCATATATTGACCAAAGTTATCATGTGAAAGCATATTTTGTTCTGTAATTACCCTTGAAATTTCTGATAACTCTAATGAACCTGTAACTGCATAGAATATCATCGAACCAAAGGCAAAGAAAGCAGCTGTTAAAGCACCCATTGTAAAGTATTTTACAGATGCTTCAATTGTTGTCATTCTATTATGCATCGCAATAATTGTATATAACGATAATGAAGCTGTTTCAAGTCCTACAAAAATTAAAATTAAAGAGTCTGTACTTACCATAAACTGGAAACCAGCAATCATAAATAAATATAATGCAAAGTATTCAGCATATCTAAACTCTTGGAATCTTAATTTTGATAAACTTAAGAAAATAAATATAATAGATCCACCTAAGATAATAATCTGTGACAATATAGATATTCCATCTATAAACATCAGGTCAAACATACCTCTTTCAGGACCGTTATAAGCTAATAATGTAAATAAGTCGAAAGTTAAAAATACAACAACTAATACAACATATAAAGATTTATGTCCACCTTTATTAAATAGGTCAGTTAATAAAATACTTATTGCACCAATTAAAGCAATTGCTACAGGTGCTAATGTACCTATATTTAAACTATTAAAATCAATTGAAATAGGTTCCATTATTTAACCTCCCCTACAGTATTAAGCTGTCTTAATCTATCTTTTGTTTCTTGCTCAACTGCTTTTACTTCCATTACTTTAGTAAGGTTAGTTACTGTTGTATTTAATGGATCTAAAATAGGCTTAGGATAAATACCCATAGCTACTACTAAAGCTACAATTGAACCTAAAGCAACTAATTCTCTTCCGTGAATATCTTTTAAACCTTTATTCTCTTCTTTAACCAATTTTCCAAAGAAAGTTCTTTTGTACATTGAAAGCATGTAAATAACACTTAAAACAATAGTTAATGAAGCAATAAATGCTAAGATTGGAGATGCTTTAAAGAATCCTAATAAAGATAAAAACTCACCAATAAATCCAACAGTTAAAGGTAAACCAACAGATGCCATTAATACAACTGCATACACAGTTGCAAACACAGGCATATTATGAGCTAATCCACCAAACTCTTTTATCATTTTGGTCTTTCTTCTATCATATAAAACACCAACAAGCATGAATAGTCCACCTGATACAATACCATGACCAATCATTAAATAAACAGCTCCTGAAATACCTTCAATATTTAGGGCAAATACCCCAAGAATAATAACACCCATATGTGAAATTGAAGAGTATGCAATCATCTGTTTCATATCTTCTTGAGCATAAGCAATCATAGCTGTATAAATAATTGCTATAAGCCCAAGAACTGTCATAAATCCTGTAAAGTAAACACTTGCATCAGGGAATAATGGAAGTGAAAATCTAATGAAACCATATGTTTCCATTTTTAATAATACAGCAGCTAGTACAATTGAACCAATTGTTGGTGCTTGACCGTGTGTTAATGGAAGCCATGTATGGAATGGGAACATAGGTACTTTTACAGCAAATCCAAAGAAGAATGCAATAAATAACCATAGCTGTAAATCAACAGGTAAGATAACACTATACCAATCAAGTAAGTTAAAGCTCCAAATTCCTGATGTTTGATGGAATACATAACCACAGTATAAAATACCAATAAGCATAATTAATGAACCAATAAATGTATATAAGAAGAACTTAATAGCAGCATAGAATCTTTTTTCAGCTCCCCAGAATCCTACGATATAGAACATTGGAATTAGTGTTAATTCCCAGAATACGTAGAACATAATTACATCTAATGAAACGAATACACCAACCATAGTCATCTCTAAGTAAAGCATAGTAATGATCAAGTTTTTAGTATTTTTCTTTTCAGTTAATCCAATTATTGCAATCATAGTCATTAATGTAATCATAACAACTAGGAATAAAGATACCCCATCAACTCCAACTACATAATTAACTCCATATGACGGAATTAGTGGTAATTGTTGTACAAATTGCATTCCTGCAACAGATGGGTCAAAGTAATACCATAATAAAAGAGATAGAACAAATTCAACCGCAGTTACAACAACACCAAATTGTCTCATTGAGTTTTTGTCAATTAAAAACGCAACAGTTGCCGCAACAGCTGGGAAGAATATCAGCATTGATAAAATATTTTCCATATTACTTAGCCCCTTGTAATAATGCTAAAACTAATGCAAGTAATAATCCTAAGATTAAACCTACTGTCATTAGTCTCAAACTTGATGATAAATTACCCGATTGAATTGGTCTTGAAACCTGTCCAACCTTGTAAATAAATTTAGCAATACCATCAATTGCTGTATCAATTAAGTCAACTTCAATTACTCTAAATATCCAATCAGATAATTTTTTGTAAGGTTTTGAAACTGCTACTTCATAGAATTTTGGAATATAATATTGATTTATTAATAACTTATAGAAGAATGTTTCTTCCCAAGATTTACTAAATCCACCATTTTTATATTTGTAAACAGCTATTACAATACCTGCAATTGCAGTTGCACTTGTAATAATTATTAGTGTCCAAATTGTAGAACTTGTTAAACTAGTAGCTTCCCATGATGGAAGTGTTTTAGTTACAAATTCAATAAATGAATGCTCATACCATCCAGCAATTATTGCTAATGCTGCTAATGGAAGCATAGCTGCTATTGCAAACCATTTAGCTTCATGTGGATGGAAATCTTTATCTGAATAGTTTTGTTCTCCAAAGAAGATTCTCATTACTAATCTAAATGAATAGAACGCTGTTAAACCAGCTGTAATTAATAATGTTCCCCATATTAAAATTGCATCTGCATTAAATGCAGCTTCTAGGATTTTATCTTTTGAGAAGAACCCTGCTAATGGGAAAATACCTGCTAAAGCTAATGAAGCAATAATCATAATATATGATGTTGCTTTCATCTTTTTATGTAATCCACCCATTTTTCTAATATCAAGTTCATCATTCATAGCATGCATAACATTACCTGCACCTAAGAATAATACAGATTTAAAGAATGCATGAGTAGCTAAGTGGAATAATGCAACCCAGTAAGCTCCAAGACCAGCAGCTACAAACATATATCCTAATTGCGATAATGTTGAGTATGCAATAATTCTTTTCATATCATTATTTACTAATGCCATAGTTGCAGCAAAAATAGCAACAAATGCTCCAAGTGCTGCTATTACATATCCTACTTCTGGAATTAAAGCATATAACTCATGAGATCTTATTACTAAATAAACACCAGCTGTTACCATTGTAGCTGCGTGAATAAGTGCTGAAACTGGAGTTGGTCCTTCCATTGCATCTGCTAACCATGTATGTAATGGGAACTGAGCTGATTTCCCCATAGCTCCTAAGAATAATAAAGAACCAATCCAAATTAAAGTTGATGTTTCAAGTGATGCAACATTTGCAAATACTACGTCATATTGAAGGCTTCCTAAATTCCAATAAAGCATAAACATACCTAAGAATAAACCTAAGTCTCCAACTCTATTCATAATAAATGCTTCATTAGCAGCCCATGATGCTGATTCTTTGTGATACCAGAATCCAATTAATAACCATGAACAAACTCCAACACCTTCCCATCCAATAAATAATACAGCAAAGTTATCAGCCATAACTAGAATAAGCATTGAGAATACGAATGCTGAAAGATAAGAGAAGTATCTATTAAAACCTTTGTCATGCTCCATATATCCAATAGAGTGAATATGAACCATTGTTGATACAACTGTAACAACTGACATCATAACAACTGATACATGGTCAACTATAAATCCAAATGGTATATCTAAACTTCCAATTACAATCCAGTCAAATAATTCAACATGATAAGTTGTACCTGTTGTGTAAACATCTAATAAAAGTTTTAACGATGCATACATAGAAACAGCTAACATAAAAGATGTGAATAAACCTGTAAATAGAGTTTTCTCTCTAGTAGCAAATAATGCAGCTACAAGTGAACCTACTAAAGGAGCAAATAATGCAATCCATATAAACTTTTCCATTATTACCCCTTCATCTTAGATATATCATCTAAATTAATAGAACCTGTTCTTTTGTACCAAAGAATTAAAAGACCTAAACCAATAGCAACTTCACTTGCAGCAACTGCAATAATAAAGAAGGCAAAAATTTGACCTGTTAAATCTCCATGGAACTTTGAAACAGCTGCTAAACCAACATTTACTGCATTTAACATAATCTCTGTTGAGAAGAAAAGCATTAATACATTCTTTCTTCTTAAAACACCAATAAGTCCAATTGCAAATAAAATTATTGAAAGAATTAAATAGGCATTAAGTGTCATTTATCATCCTTTTTTGCTTCTTCTTCAAGCTTTAATTGTTCATCAATCTCTTCTTCAGTCATATCAGACCAAGATTGAGTCATTTTTTTACCAGCAAGTACAACTCCACCAATCATCGCTACTAATAACATAACAGCAGCAACTTCAAATGGAACAATATACTTTGTAAATAGTACTAAACCAACTTCAGTTGGATTACCTACTTCTGGATTCATAGGATAAGAAGCAACAACATTTTCTCCAATTACAGGAGCCATGAAAATCACAACAATAATTAATGCTGTTAATCCAGATAGTAAAAATACTAATCTTGGATTTTTTATCTTTTCATCAACATCACTTAAAGTATCAAAGAACATCATACCAAATGCATAAAGTGCCATTACAGCACCTGTATAAACAACTATTTGCACTGCACCTAAAAAGTCTGCATTTAACAAGAAAAAGAATGCTGAAATAAATATCATACCAGCAGCTAATGCACTCATAGCATATAAAGCATTGTTAGTTAATACAGTAATTCCAAACATTCCAATTGTTAAAACAGAGAAGATTATAAAAGCAATAACTTCAAACATCAATTCCCCTTAATATGACAACGGAGTTTTTTTGATTTTTTTATCTGCATCTGGAGAAACAGAACCAAAACCATCAAACTCAAGTTGTTGACCTAAAGCATTTTCTGGAGTTAAGAAGTCATCTTTTAATCCAAAATGGGCTCTTTGTTCAGAAGCATTTTCATATCTTCCACCATGTACAATTGCTAATTCAGGACAAACTTCTGCACAATATCCACAGAAAATACATCTACCCATATTAATTGTATATTCTAAAACTTCTTTTCTAGAATTTTCATCAATTCTAGTTTCCATTCTAATACAATTTGCAATACATATTTTTTCACAAAGACCACAACCAATACATCTTTCTTCACCTGACTCTAAAAGTCTTAGTAATTTATGTACAGCTCTATATCTAGGTCCAATTGGTAATTTTTCTTTTGGATATTGAACAGTTGCCATTTCATTTTTAAATAGCGCTCTGTACATTACTCCAAAAGTAATTTTTAATCCTGTAAAAAGTTCACCTTTTACAGATCTAGTCATTACTTGTTTAAAACTTTCCCAAGAAGTTTTAGGATAATTGTCTTCTTGAATAGTTACGTAATCTTCTGAAATATTTCTATTTTTAAAATCATTAAATCCCATGTTTAACTCCTAAAACATCATTACAAAACCAGTAACAAGTATATTTAATACTGCTAATGGCATTAAGATTTTCCAACATAACCACATTAATTGGTCAGGTCTAATATGTGGCCAAGATGCTCTTGTCCATAAGAATAAGAAAATCAATAACATTACTTTTAATACGATAGCTAATCCACCAGGTATAAACCATAATGGCTCAAATCCACCTAAGAAAATTAAAGCAACTAAGAATGAAATTGTAAAAAGGTTCGCATATTCTCCAATAAAGAACATACCCCATCTCATACCTGAATACTCAGTAGCATAACCAGCAACTAACTCAGCTTCATGCTCAAGCAAGTCAAATGGAGTTCTATTCGTCTCTGCAAATCCTGCAATTAAGAATAAAATAAATGCTAATGGTTGATACCAGATAATCCAGTTTCCAATTCCACCTGCTTGGTAATTATTAATATCAATTAAAGATAATGAACCAATCATCATAATTGGTGCTAATAAAGCTAATCCAGATACAACTTCATAAGATAAAAGTTGAATTGTAGTTCTAGCTCCACCAATTAAAGCCCATTTATTTGCCGAACTCATACCACCTAAAAGTGGTCCATAAAGTCCAATTGCACCAACAGACATAACAAATAATACACCAATATTAATATCAGAAATAATAGGTCTTACTGTATATCCAAAAATCTCAAACTCTGGTAAAAAAGGAACAGCTGACATTGCTATAAAAGCAGTTGCAGCTGTGATAATTGGAGCTATCATAAATATAGGTTTATTTGCATTTGCAGGAATAAAATCCTCTTTTGTAAATAACTTAATACCATCAGCAGCAATTTGAAGTAAACCATAAGGTCCAACATTTGTAGGACCAAGTCTTCTTTGCATAAATGCTAATATTTTTCTTTCAATATATGTTGTAAATCCAGCTAATGCTGAAAATACTGCTAATACAACGATTACTTTAACTATCGTTTCTATAATTATTGCTGTATCCATATTACACCTTCTCTATTACTGAAGTATTAAATCTATATGTTTTAAATAACTTTCTAGATTCAGAGTTCTTCATATATGTAGAAACATAAGGAATTTCACCATCAATTTGAATATCAATGTAAGCATTTAACTCCAAAGTCGTTCCATTTGCTGTAACTTTTACTTTATCACCTGTATTTAATTCTAATTTCTCAAAATGTGATTTTGAGAAGAAAATTCCATCTTCTAAATTATCTTTAAATTCATGACAGATAGCTGTAAATTCATTAAATTGATTAATTGGATTTGCTTTATAAATTAATGTTTCATTTTCAGCAGGAACAATAGATGCTCTTTCTGGTAAATTAACACTATTTGTTGATAAAACATGTTTTGAATCTATTACATAACCTCTATTTTCTGTTTGGTCATTTTTAAATTCATTTGGTAAATCATCAAATTCTATTACTTTAAATCCATTTTCTAGTGGTAATTCAGTTGTATATTCAATAGTATGATCAACTTCAACACCTAAGATTTCATTTGCAATGTCATTTAATGTATAACCTTTATATGCAAGTGCTGCATTTGTAGGAATAACTCTTTTATCTGCATTTACAAAAGTTCCCTCTTGTTGGTTTAGTGCAGGTGCATCTAAATCAGCATCACCTAAAGCAGACATTTCAAAGTCAGCTTTAACGTTGTATCCAACAGTTGGACCTTCTTCATTCTGCGCTAATTTACAAATTAATGATACACCTAAAGTATTTGTTTGCGTAGGTAAAATAATCACATCAAAGTCTGTATATTTATCAACTATACCAGCTAATTTAGCAATATTTTCAGCATTTGGATGAGTAATTAAATCTTCCCCAAGAATTAGTTTAAAGTCATCTTTTTTAGCTAACATTGAATCAACTAATTCTAAGAAAGTTTCATCTTTTCCTAAATCATCAACTAATAAGTTATATTCAAACTCAACTTCTTTTTCAACTTTTTTAGAAACAGTTTTAGGAACTTCTTTTTCTTCACCAGTTTCAGGATCAACTTTAACTTCCATAACTTTTTCTTTAACTACTTCTGTTACTGTTTTAGTTCTTTTTTCAGTTAATGAATCAATATACTCTTGAATATGAGTAGGTAAATTCTTTCCAAATTTATATAAAATAAAGTAGAAAATTGATTCTTCAATTCCTGGATTATGATAAATAAACTCTGTTGTTTTACCTTTTTTACCAATTTTTTCCATAACAGGGTCTGCTACTGGGTGGAAGTATAACCCTGCTCCTTTATTCATAATAACTGAGTTATTAAATGAATATCTAGCATTTGGTAAATCTGATTTTAAATATCCACCAATTGAAATTACAAAATTAGTATTTAAAATTTCTGATAATGTTGTAGAATATAAACTATTTCCTGATGTTGATGAATAATTTGATAAGAAGTTTTGATAATTTCTTGCATCTTCATTTACTAATTTAGCACCCGTTTTGTTTGCTATTTTTTGTAAAATCAATGCTTCTTCATTTGTAATATATGAATTAAACTTAATAGTTTTAGCATCACTAAAAGCTTTAATTGCTTTTTTAAATGCTACTTCATCTTTACTTTGACATTTGTTTTCAAAATCATAACCAAATCTAGCTGCTCCATTTACAGTTGAGTAATGGAACTCATTAGTTACTCTGTAAATCTTCATCTCTTCATGATTTTCAATTCCAGCATGTTTAATTTCATAATACATAAATGCACAATCACTTGAATGTGGATTTGCAGCTGGAACTTTATTTAATTCCCAAGCATTTGAAGTATATTGGAAGTCATGTGAAACTAAAGCACCTGTTGGACATGAAGCTATACATTCTCCACAATCAGTACAAGCATCAGCATCATAACCAATTAGAGATTTGTTTAATTTATTCCACATAGCGTAAGCATCTTTTGGCATTTCATCTTTATATGCTTTATCTATGTTATCACTAGGTCTTTTAACCGTTGAAAGTGCATTTGATCCAACCATATCTTTACAGATTGTTACACATCTTTCACAAACAATACATAAACCTGGGTCATAATTCATAACTCCCCAGTGTTGTGTTGGTCTATGAATATCTTTGATACTATAACTTTGAGAATCAACTTTCATATATAAAGAGTAGTTTTGTAATTCACACTCACCACTTTGGTCACATACTCCACATTGTAATGGATGGTTTACATCGTAAACTTCCATAACTGCTCTTCTTTCTTTAGCAATGTTTTCTGTAACTGTACTGATTTCCATACCGTCTTTAACTTTAGTATTACAACCATAAACTTGTTTTCCATCAGCTTCAACTAAACATAGTCTACATGCTAATGTTGGAGAACATCTTGTTATATAACATACAGCAGGAACAAATACATTATTTGCTCTTGCTACATTTAAGATTGTTTCACCCTCAACAGCGTTTATTGATTTGCCATCAATTGTTAAATTAATCATATCACCCATTATGCATTAACCTTTAATAATTTAACTTTCTTAAAATTATAACCATCACAAGTATCATTAGTAATGGCTACTGTTCCGCTTAAATTTTCATCAATTTTAAAAATTTTCTTTAATTTTTTATCATCAAAACAAACATAAACTTCATCATTATCTTGAACTTTTGCAATTCTTGAAAAACTTTGACTAGCATTTATATTGTCTACATATTCATCATTTGATACAAAGTATGAAATTGTTCCATCATATGAACTCAAATCATCGATTTCTTCAACATTTTCATCATTTATTTCATTAATACTATTTTCAATTTCTTTGTCTAAAACAACTAAATTAAAATCACTATATTTCTTTATTACAAAAAGAAGTTTTAATATATTTTCTATTCTAGGATGATTTTTTATATCACTTCCTACAATTAAAGTTCTACTAGAAGCCTCTTGATACTTTTGTAAAGCCTCTTCAAACTCTTCTTCACCTGCTGATGATTCAGCAGAGATATATCCAATATCTAAATCTTCAATAAAGTCATTTAAATTTGAATCAATATTTTGAGTAAATGTATCTAATAACATAGTACAAATACCCTCTTCACTTCCAACTTCATATTTAATGAATTGAGAATACACTGATTTTAATTCATTGTTGTCAATTGGATGCATAAAAACAAATTGACCTTCAAAAGATTTGATATCTTCTAAAATCTTTTTTTCATTATCATTTTTAAAACAAGTAGCTAGACTTATTATAAAATCACTGTTTTTAATTACATCCATTGACACTACTTATTCCCCTGCTTCTTCAGAAGTTTCAACAACTTTTGGTTCAGGTTTTTCTTTTTTTACAACTAAAGTCCAGTCAACTTCATTGAATTTAATAGAATTCATTAAAGTATAACCAGCCTCATAAATTACATCGGCACTTTTTTGAACATTTTCAAAATCACCTATTTCAAACATAATAATTGCACACTCTTTAGGAGCAACTTTTTTATCCATGATTTCTAACATTTTGTCATAGAAGTCATTTTTTAAATATCTTAAATCATATCTTTGCATTTTAACCCCTACTACCTATCAATTTCACCAAATACGATATTTAAGTTACCAATAATAGTAACAACATCCGCTAATTGTAATCCAACTAGTATTTCTTCTAAAATAGCTGTATGTTGGAAACTTGGTGTTCTCATTTTTAATCTATACGCATAAGGATTTCCATCACTTACAACATAATAACCTAACTCACCCTTTGGAGATTCAGTTGCAACATATACTTCACCAACAGGTGGTCTCATACCTTGAGTTACAAGAACAAAGTGTTGCATTAAAGAGTAGTTTTGAGTCATAATTTGCTCTTTTGGAGCTGAAATATAATTTGGAGCATGGGCCATTAGTTCAATTTTTGATTCAAAATACATTGGAACTAATTGTTTTAATATTTTAGAAGATTCTCTCATTTCAGCCATACAAATTTTATATCTTCCATAAGAATCATTTGTATACGAAACAGGAACATCAAACTCTAATTCAGGATATAAACCATATGGCATCTCTTTTCTTAAATCCCATTTGATTCCACTTCCCCTTAAAGCAATACCAGAACATCCCCATGACTTTGCCATTTCAGGTGTAATTACACCAATATTTTCAAGTCTCATTTTCCAAATTCTATTTTCTGTTAAAAGACCTTCATAAATTCCGATTTGTTCTTCTAATACTTCTAGGAAACTTAATACATCAGCACACCAATCCCTTGGTAAATCTAAAGGAACTCCACCAATTCTAACTGCACTATGAGTAAGTCTAGCACCACAATAAGCCTCAATAAGGTCCATTGCGTATTCTCTTTCTCTAAAACAGTATAAGAAAATTGACATAGCACCAACATCTAGTGCGTGAGTTGCTAACCAGAATAAGTGTGATGTAATTCTATTTAATTCTAAAAGCATAGTTCTAATTATTTCAGCACGTCTAGGAGCTTCGATTCCTAATAACTGCTCAATAGCAAGTGCATAACCGTAATTATTTGAAGTAGCAGCGATATAATCCATTCTATCAGTTGTTGGTAAGAATTCATTATAAATCATATTCTCAGCCATTTTTTCCATACCTCTATGAAGGTATCCAATCATTGGTCTTGATCTAACTACTTCTTCACCTTGAAGTTCTAAAACTAATCTTAACTGACCGTGAGCAGATGGGTGTTGAGGCCCAAAGTTCACTGTCATTGTATTATCTTCTCTTTCGAAGTTTATATTTTCAAAAAATGGTTTTAATCTATTTGGTTGTTGCATATTTTTCTACTTTCTTCTTTTTAAAACCACAGATTCTTCTGGTTTTAATTTTTTTACTAAAGTATTTCCACTCTCTTCTTCATAAGAAATAGGAGTTTCAGGTTCAAACTGACTAACATCCATTCCAAATGGAACCTCATGACCAAGTCTTGCAAATCTAGTTGTATCGTATCTATCAATTGCAGCTGGATCTCTTTGTTCTGGTCCAATAATATCCCTAGCATCTTTTCCAAAAATCTTATCAACTTCATACCAAGATGCTGCTTCGTCACCTTGAAGTGGATATGTTTTTCTTAATGGATGATCATACCAATCATCAGGCATAATTATTCTTTTCATATTTGGATGATTTACAATCTTAACTCCAAACATGTCATACATTTCTCTTTCTGACCAGTTTGCTGATTTAAATAAAGACGTTAATGATTCTACTTTTTCTTCTTTTTGAATAAAGCATTTAATTCTAACTCTTTTGTGTTTTGATAAAGACAAGAATTCATAAAATAATTCAAATCCATCTTTAGTAGCTAAATAATCAATAGCCGATAGTTCAATTAACATGTCATATTCTAATTCAGTTTTTAATAATTCAGCTGCTTTAAAAAGATTATCTTTTTCAATCCATAAAACTAAATGCGTATGCTCAATAAAAGCATCTAATACATTTACTTTTTCTCTAAATTCTGCTAAATCCTTAGAAAAAATATCATCACTTGCGATATCGTATCTAGGTACTTGAGGCCCTACAAAAAATCTATCTGAATAATATGCTTGTCTTTGAACATTATCTTTATTTTTGTATTGTCTCATTTACACTAACCTTTTTTTCTTGTGTGCTCTAAAGATAGATTCAGATCTAATTTTCTTTTGTAAAGTCATTAAAGCATACTGTAAAGTTTCAGGTCTTGGTGCACATCCTGGCAAATAAATATCTACAGGAATAACTCTATCAGCACCTTGAACCGTTGCGTAAGTATTAAACATACCACCTGTGTTTGCACATGAACCCATTGAGATAACCCATTTTGGATCAGGCATTTGATCATATAATCTTCTCATAAACTCTGCATGTTTTTTAGTTAAAGTTCCCGCAATAACTAAAACATCTGATTGTCTTGGAGATGCTCTAAAGATAGTTCCGAATCTGTCGAAGTCATATCTAGAAGCACCCGTAGCCATCATTTCGATTGCACAACATGCAAGACCATAAGTCATAGGCCATAATGAGTTTGATCTACCAAAATTAACTAACTTATCAATTGCAGTTAATTTAACAGCAGTTCCACTATCTTGAAGATAGTTTATTTTATGCTGTGCCATTCAAGACCTCCTTTTTTCCATTCATATAAAAATCCAATTGTTAATATAAATAAGAACAGTAACATAGCTACAAATCCAAACCAACCTAATAGTTTAAAATTAATTGCCCAAGGGAACATAAAGATAATTTCTACATCAAATAAAATGAATAATAAAGCTGTTAAATAAAACTGTGTAGATATCTTGTTTGGTTGTTTTGTAACCTCTGGACCACACTCGTATAGTGTAGTTTTTAACTTCTCAGTATCAAGTCTTGCAATCTTTCTTGATACAAATCTTGCAGCAGCTACTGTTGCTATAAACGCACTAAAAGTAACTACGAACATTACAAATGCACCAAAGTAAGGATGTGCAAATTCCATATGTGTCATTTTTTTTCCTTTAAATGAAAAACTTTTAACAATTTTTTGTGATAAATATTACCTTAAAAGTAATGAATTACCACTTATTCAAAAAAACTTATGAGTATCATAATTAAAACAAATAGTAAAAATCCTTATAGCTGTTAAAGCTTTGTTAATAAAATTATTAGTGGTACAAAATGAAACATAAATTTTGAACTGAATGCTATTTATATGCTATTTATTTATATAAGTTTATTGGCTATTTATGATATTTTTATGAAATTCAACAAGAATAATTCTTGTTGAACTTTTAGTTTGTTACTTTTTGTAATGTAGATTAAAAGAAGCCTACTTTATTTTCAGAGTCAAATTGACCTTTTTCTTCTTTTGTAATTTGTTCTAAGAAATCACTCAATTTAAAAATAGGATCTTCCATTGCAGCAATTTTATAAGCAGTATTCTTAATCACAAGCTCAATTTGTCCACCTGTTAAATCATGATCTGCTAACTCTGATAATTCAAAACCTTCTTCAAGGGGTAAATCTTTTGGAAGTAAATTTTCCCATAATTGAATTCTTTGTTCTTTATTAGGTTTTAAAAATTCAATTTTATAGTTAAATCTTCTTGAAAATGCCTTGTCAAGATTTTCTAAAAGATTTGTAGTTGCTATTAAAACACCATCAAATCTTTCAATTTGTTCTAGGAAGATATTTTGCATTTGGTTATGCATTTTATCACTACTACTTGTAGCACTTGTTCTTGAACTTAAAAATTGATCTGCTTCATTTAAAAGAAGTACTGGTTGAGTTTTTGTTTCCGCTCTTAATTCATAATATTTATCAAATATCATTCTTACATTTTTTTCACTCTCACCAATGTACATAGAAAGAATTTTAGAACAATCAAAACTTAACACATCTTTTTTTAATGCTTTAGCTAAGGTAAGTGCTGTCAAAGTTTTACCAGTTCCTGCTACTCCATAAAAGATAATTTTTGCTTCAATTCCACTTCTTTTATCTTTAAATCCCCATTTTTTTAGTCTATTTGATACATTTTTATCAACTTGTTTTAAAAGTGAATCTAAGGTATCTTTTGTCTTTTTATTTAAAACTACATCATCAAGATTTTTATTTGTAGAAATCAACTCAAACATATCTTGTTCTTTAATAGCTGAATCAAGTTTTAACTTTGAACCTCTAGATTTCTTTTTAGCAGGATGGGAGATTTTATATAAAATCTCATCGGGAATATAAAAGTTTCTATTAATTCCCCCAAATGGATTTAATACCTCATCATAATCAACTAGATTTTTTGATACTAAATTTGAACTTTCTTCAAGTAAACTTCTATATTTAATTTTTTCATAATCATCAGATGATATTAATTCAATTAAGGTATTCATATCCCTTAATGTTCCATCACCTCCTGAATACTCTTCTTTGAGAAGTGCTAAAAACAAAGTTTGTTCTTGTTCATTTAATTGATTTTTATCAAAGAAGTCCTCTAATAAAATTGGATCAGTTGTAACACTCAGTCTTTCTTTAATTCTATTTTCAAGTCTTACAAGTTTTGATTTAAGTCTATTTGTACTTGGTGAATTTGTATCAAAATTCTTTTTTACTAAATTTAATTGAACGGCTAAATCTATTCTAAAAAACTGATCTTGTAAATATTCTAAGTGGTCACTATATGTTTTAGCCTCTGGTAAAATAAACTCATTTTTACCATTTTCTATAAACTTTAAATAAGCACTAGATAAAGATATACTTGAATTTAATAACTCTAACTTTGAAACTTCACTAAGTTTAACTTGGTCAAATGATATTTGAACAATCCAACCAAACTCTAATAATGATTTTATTACATCTAATTTTTCTAAATGTTCAAATTTCTCAATATTATAAAATACAGACAAGATATCAATTATAACAATTGAATCTCTACCTTTTACATACTCTTTTGTTAAATAATGAAGAACTTTAGCTTCTTCAGTTGAACACTTTAATTGATTGAAAATCGTTGTATTTTCAATATCTTTAGAATTTATAAACTCTATTAACTCTTTCATATATACCTTTTATTTTAATCTTTTCTCTAAATTATTTTTAAATTTGTTTAACTCTTCTTGAGTTGAAAATTTAATTTCATTTTCATCATTTATTATAATGTTTAAATCTTTTGTTTTTATACTCTTTATTTTATCATAATCATACATTTTACTGTTTTTTTCAATATCTACACTAAAACTATTTGATACTTCAAGTATCTTATCATCACATAAACTTTTATATGAACCTCTTGCATATATTATTGATGTACAGTTTTGAGCTTTTAGATGTTCTTCAATTTTGGCTAAATTAGAGTTATCATACATATTTAAAGCAATAACAATAACAGCAATAAATCCAAATAATGCTATTAAAATCATAGGATTCTCCTTTGTTATTTGGATAATACTTTAAAATTTATGAAAAAAAAGTTAAAATTCATTTTTAATAAATAAGGGAAAACATGTTTAAACAACCATTACTATTAAGTTCTATTTTGGCTATTGCTATATTTTTTACATCTTGTGCTAAAGATTATACTCCTTCAAAAAAAGTATTACCTACTCTTTTGAAAAGTGCAAATGAATGTAGAAATGATTCAAACAAAGAGTTTGAAATAGACTGTTATGATTTAATTGCTTATAAAAATTCTATAGCACTTTTAAGACTTGCTGTAATTAATTACAAAAAAGGAAACTACAAAGAAGCTGTAGAGCAATTAAAATATGTTTATAAGGAAGACAACTTCTATGCAAATTCAGTAATGTCAGATGTTTTAAAACAAGTTGGTAAAAGTGAAGCTGATAAAAAAAGAGTTTTATCTTTACTTGAAGAAGTAAAACATGTAGATCCAATAGCTGCTTATAAACTTTATTACTATTATAGTTCTTTAAAAGATTATCCTGAAGCTATAAAGCTACTAACATTTGCAGCTAATAATAATGTAAAAGAAGCACAACTAGAGTTATCAAAGCTTTATGCAAACGATGAAGAAAATAAAATTGTGAAAAGTGATTTAGCACTAAGTCTATATTGGCTAAAAGAGGCAAATGACTCATCTAAAGATTTTGTTTATGAAATCTATGGAATTAAAGATTATTTTAAATAGAACTTTAATTTATATATGTTTCAAGCATTGAAGCAATTATTGTAATTGTAATCATTGAAACTAGTGTCTGAGTTGTAATAATTGCAGACATTAGTTTTGTATCTCCTCCAAGTTGTTTTGCTAAGATATATGAAGATGGAGCCGTTGGCATAGATGCATATATCATTAAAACAGCGAGGGCTAACATACTAATATCAAACTTTAAAGCCACAAAAACCATAACAGCAGGAAGTAAAGCTAGTTTAAAAAATAAAGATGTAAATAGTTCTAATTTCACTTCAGTTATTGATTTAATATGTAAACCAACACCAACTGAAAGTAATCCTAAAGGTAGTGCTATTTTACTTAAAAGCTCTAAAGTATTATTTACTAAATAAAAAAGTTTTATATCAAAAAAGTTTAAACTTCCACCAATTACACAAGCAATTATTAGTGGGTTTTTTAACACTGTAAAAATAAAAGATTTTATATTTATTTTTTTTGATTCATTATATAAAGCAAAAATTGAAATACAAAAAAAGTTTAAAAATGGAATTGTAAAGGTCATAATTAAAGCAGCTATTATTAAACCTTCATCACCATATAAAGCTGTTATTAAAGCTAAAAAAACATAGGTATTAAATCTTGTTGCACCTTGAAAAACTGAAGTAAAAGCATCATCTTTAAATAAAAGCATAAATTTATTTAAAAACATCAATAATAGTCCTAAAACTAAAATTGAAATTATAGCCGTAGAAACAATATCAAAACCATTTACACCTTCAAGATTAGCATTTGCTAATTTAAAAACTAAAAGAGCAGGAAATAAAATATAATAGGTAATTTTATCAGCATAGTCCCAAAAATTTGCACCTGGGAAATTTATTCTTTTAAGAAAATATCCACATGCTATGATTAAAAAAACAGGAGCTAATGCTAATAAAATACCATTCATATTTACTTTTCTACTAAATTATATAAATCTTGAATTTCTTGAGCCCAAATTTCTTCATCAATTGTCTCAAGTACTAATGGAATATCATCCATTCTTTCATCATTCATAATAAACTTAAAGGCATCCCAACCTATTTTTCCAACACCTAAAGAGTCATGTCTATCTACTCTACTTCCAAGGTCTGGTTTTGAATCATTTATATGCATACCCATTAAATACTCTCTTCCAACAACCTCATCAAACTCTTTCCAAGTTTTATCATAAGCTTCACGTGTTCTTATATCATAACCAGCTGTAAACATATGACAAGTATCTATACAAACACCAACTCTACTTTTATCTTCAACTTTATCAAT
>CAKZOX010000133.1 GCA_937138295.1 uncultured Campylobacteraceae bacterium | reverse complement strand
GATGGGATAGCAGGATTCGAACCTGCGAATGACGGTACCAAAAACCGTTGCCTTACCACTTGGCGATACCCCAATCATTTAAGTGGCGAAAGTATAATATTTTTATTATTAAAATAAGCTTTAATCTAAAATAAATATATCTAAAGTTGTAATAATAATTTTTTTGGTAGAATAAAGTATAAAAAAAAGTAGGAAGAATATGTTTTTAGAACATTTAGCATTATCATACAAATGTAACAGCTCTATTGGTAATAGTCTTGATTTAAAAAAGATGTTAGATGAAGTTGTAAATACATTTGTAACTCAAACAGATGCAATAAGTGGTGCATTTTTTTTGAAAGATGATGCAAATAACTACTACAAGTACTTACAGTTTGATGATAAATTTGATGAAAAAATTGAAGATTATGTAGAAAGTTCAAAAACATTTGGGTTTATAGATAGTAAAAAAAACAGTTCTAATGGTATATTGGTTATTCCTACAAAAAATGGTACTATTTTCTTAATTTACAAAAAAGAAAATTTTGATACTGACTTTTATGGAAGTATGTTTCAAGATTTAATAGTGAAATTAAATATTAGTATTGATGCATGTTTAAATATGCAAAGATTGAAATCAAAAAACAATCAACTTGATAAACTAGCATTAAGACTAGAAGAACAAAAAAAAGAGTTAGAAAACTCAAATAACCATCAAACAAACTTTTTAGCAAATATTTCCCATGAATTAAAAACTCCACTTAATTCTATTATTATACTTTCAAATTTGATGGCAAAAAATAAAGACGGTAGTTTAAACAATAAAAATATTAAGAATGCAAAGATTATTAATAGTTGCGGTAATGACTTACTTAACCTAATAAACGATATTTTAGATGTTTCAAAGATAGAATCAGGAGAATTAGCACTTGATCTTAGAAAAATAGAAGTTAAAGAATTAATTGAAAATATATACTTAGAAATGTTGCCATTAGCAAAAGATAAACATTTAAAGCTATCTAGAATTTTAAATATAAATGATGATTTGATTTTATTCTCTGATGTTGGAAGAATAAAACAGATTATAAAAAATCTTTTAAGTAATGCTATTAAATTCACCCATGAGGGTGAAATCATTATTGATGTATCAATGAATGATGAGTTTATTTCAATAAAGATCATTGATGAAGGTATTGGTATTGAAAAATCAAAAATAAGTACGGTTTTTGAAAGATTTAAACAAGCAGATGGAAGTACAACAAGAAAATATGGTGGTTCAGGACTTGGATTAAGTGTGTCTAAGGAGTTGACAGAACTTTTAAATGGATCTTTAACAGCTCAAAGTGAATTAGGTCAAGGTTCAACTTTTGAATTACAATTACCTAGAAAAACAAACATAACAAATATTTCAGATGAAAAAGTATCTCTTGGAAATAGTGAAGATGAAATTGAAGACATAGTTTTATTTGATGATTATGAAGTTGAAGAAGAAAAAGAGGATATAAAACCAAAAGTCTTGTTTATCAATAATGATCACTTACTTTTCTTTACATATATTATCGAGTTAAAAAAACATGGCTTAGATATTGATAAAAGTGACCATTTAGAATTATTAAGTCAAAATGACAATAAATATGATTTAATAATTATAAATGATAACTATAAAAAAGATGAAGTTTTAAGCTTTATGAAGTCATCAGGTTATGATAAAAATAAATTTTTAATAGTATCTAATGAAATTTATGATATAAAACATACTATAACACACGATGAGATTAAAACAAATTTTGTAAAAAAAGTTTTAAAAATTTTAGGAATTGAAAGAATATGAGTAAATTTAATATTTTAATTGTTGATGATGTTGCTGAAAACATCCACTCTTTGCAAATGATGATTGAAGATAGTTTTGATGTTAATATTTTAACTGCATTGAGTGCTCAAGAAGGTATGGAAATACTTATGAGAGAAGATGTTGATTTAATTTTATCTGATGTACAGATGCCAGAAATTGATGGTTTTGAATTTGCAGAATATTTAAAAGGTATCGAGAAAAATAAAGATATTCCTATTGTATTTATTACAGGTATATATGATAAAGATGAATATAAAACTAGAGGTTACAACCTTGGTGCTGTTGAGTACATAACTAAACCTATTGATGATGTTTTATTAAATTCAAAATTAAAAGTATATATTGATATATTTGAAAAAAGTAAATCAAATAAAGAAGAATTAGAAAAAAAGAATGAACTTTTAATTCATCAAGCTAAAATGGCCACAATGGGAGAAATGATTGGAGTTATTGCTCATCAATTAAAACAACCTATAAATGTTATTTCTTTGTGTTGTGAGGATGTGAAATATACTCATATGTACAGTAAAATTGATGATGAATTTATTGAAGATTTTACAAAAAACACTTCTGAACAAATTGATTATTTAAGTACAACTATTGAAAACTTTAGAGACTTTTTTAATCCAAATAAAACTAAAAGACAATTTTCTTTATTAGAGGTAATAGATAAAAGTACAAATCTTCTTTTAAAACAAATTGAAAAACATAATGTAGAGTTTAATATTGATGTTCCAAATGATAATATGGTTTATGGAGTTGATACAGAATTAGAACAAGTTATTTTAAATCTAATTACAAATGCATTAGATGTATTTGATGAAAAAAACATAGAAAATAGAAAAATAACTATAAAGTCACTAAGTAAACAAAATGTAACAATATTTAGTTTTGAAGATAATGCAGGTGGAATTCCTGATGAATTAATTTCTCAAATATTTGATCCATATTACACTACAAAAGAAACAGGTACAGGAACTGGTTTATATATGGTAAAGTTAGTTATTAAGACTAGTTTTAAAGGGGAATTAAAAGTTTCTAATACACAAGAGGGATTAAAATATACAATAGCACTTCCTGTATCAAGTACTTAAGTTAATCCTTGAATTTGAAAAGATGAAATTCTTATCTTTTCTTTTCTAATTCTTTAATTTCTTTAATTTTTATTTGGTATCTTTCTTTTAATGATTCAAGTTCAGAACCTCTTTTTTGAAGTTCTCTTTCTAAAGTTTCTACTCTTTCATCAAGTTCTTCATTTTTAGATTTTAGTAATCTATTATTTTTAATGTGAGTTTGAATTTCTTTAGATTTTTGCTCTAATACATCGGTAGTTCTTCCTGATGAAGATAAAGCTTTTGAATCATAAGCAGCTAATTGGCTCTCTTTTTGTTGATTTCTAATTTTCTCAGCTTGTAAATCTTTTTGAAGTTTTACTAAGGCAGATTGAAATTTCATTAGTTTAGCTTTTAGTTCTTGAATCTCTTTTTTATAATTTGATTCTTTTTTATTGAATTCTTGGAAACTTTTCATAACTTTTTTATTGAATTCTTTTTTTTGTATTACATCTTCTGTACTTTCAAATCCAATAGAAATAAATTCATCATTATGTCCTGATAATTTAAAAATCGCTGCACTAAAATATAATGACTCATCATCTTTATTGTTGTATCTGATGATTGTCTCTAAAGTTTCTTCTGATTTTATTTTATCCCATATTGAAGGAATTATTGATTTAGATATTTCTGGATGGAAAATATCTTCAAGTTTCTTACCTAAGAGTTCTTCTTGAGTGTATTTAATACTTTCTAAAAAAGATTCATTTGCATAAGTTATTTCACCATCTTCATTGAAAATATAAACAGCTGCAACATTATTTATAGCTCCTAAAAAGTTTTCCATTTCTTTTTGTTTTTCTTGAAGTTGTCTTTGGAAATAATCTTTTTCACAAACAGCTTGAGATTTTGCAATTAAATCTTGAAGGTCAATAGGTTTTAAAATATAATGGTTTGCATTTAAAGCAATAGCTTTAAGTAGATTTTCTGACTCAGATCTAGCTGTTGTAAAAATAAAAGGTACTTCACTGTCGATATCTCTAATTTTTTCTAGCATTACAATACCATTCATAATTGGCATATTAATATCAGAAATTACAAGGTCATAGGGGCTATTACTATTTTTAGCTTCGATGAACTTATCAAGTCCTTCTTTACCGTTTCTAGCTGTGTCTACTCTTTTAAAAAGTTTTGTTAAAAGTTTGCATAGCTTTTCCCTTGCTAAGTCTTCATCTTCAACATACAAAACACTAATTGTGCTAAGAAAATCTTTATTAATCAATTTTAACCCCTATATCTTTAACATTATTCTGTTATTTTATCTAAGTATTAATAAAATAATCTATATTATCATCTAATAAAAAGATTTAGTAGGTGGAAATTCCTTAAAAGATTGTCTAATAGCATTCTCAATTGCACTTTTATATTTTGGATTATGATCAGGAAATGAAAACTGTAAATATTTCTCAGAATGTTCAATTCCCTTTTCTTCTCTATAAACATAACTAACTTTTTTACCAAGGTTATTAACATTATCAAATAAAGTTTTTGCGTATTCATGAATATATGGAAATTCCGTTGAGTTAATTTTATCTCCCCAGCTAAAAAATACAAATTTACCAGATGGAATTATATTTGCAGCATCTAAATACATAATATCTCTATCAAATTCTGTGTTTTGCATAGAGTTATACTTTTCTAAGTCTTCATTGAATTTCATTAAAAGAGTTGAAGCATCAATTTTCTTTTCAACAAGATTAAATAAATTTATAATCTCTACAACTTTACCTGCACATTGTTCTTTTAAAGCATGTTTAAAAGTTGTGATGTAGTTTTCAGTTTTTAGTTCTATTAGTTGATCAAAACTATCAAAATCTTGTTCTAATAAAAATTTATTTGAATCGTATCCTACAGGTGTAACAACAGGATTGTATAAAACTATAGTTCCTATTATGTTTTTCTTCTTAACTTTTGTGTTTTTTATTTTTTCTTTAAACTCTTTTGGTGTAATTTTCTCATCTTCATTATTGAAATATAAATAACTTGATGTTAAAAATACTTCTTCGTATTTAGTAATTAGTTCTCCAAAATATTGCATTTTTACCTCTCATTGAATTTTTTATAATATATAGCTTTTTTAACTCTAGTTAAAGCTACGTAAAGAATATTTAGTTCATCAACTATCTTATCTTTAGTGAAATTTTTTTTAGGATTGTCAATATCCTTTTGGGTAATAAAATCATCAGCTAAAATAACTTGATTATATTCTAAACCTTTAGATTTATGGGTTGTTGTAAATATTATATTGGCATCTTCTTTTTTTGTAACAATTTTTTCTTTGATTTTTTTATTAATTTCAAATATATTGTTTCCAAATTCATTTACAAATTTTATTATATTCAAATAGTCTTGATTTTTCACATCAACTGAGTAGTTTTCAAGCTCTTTTATTGAATTAAACTCTTTTATTTCATCAATTGATATTTTTTCATGTTTTTTTTCTTTTAAATAATAAATAGAATATACAGTTGAATTCATAAAAGAGTAGCTATTGTAACCACCTTCAAAATAAAACTTATAATCTTTGTGAATATAATTTACTAATTCTTGGATAAGTCCAAATGTTGTTCTTGCTATTATTGTAAATTGTTCAGTTTTATTTATGAACTCTTTTCCTATTTTTGTACTTTGAGCTAAACCATTTAATTTTAAATTTAAGTCTGTATGTTTTAAGTAAAATTTATTTAGAAAGACTCTTATTGTAGAAGCATAAGAATCACAAAATCTAAAACTATGACTTAAACTATAATTTTTGTATTTAACTTTTTTTAGTGCATTACTTGCATATCTAAAAGAATAAATTTGTTGAAAGGAATCACCAACATATATTTTTGAGCAATTTTGTGATTCTACTATTGCTATCATTACATCAGATATGTCTTGTGCTTCATCTACTAAAATTAAATCATAGTTTAGTGAATTTAATGCCTTATTATTAAGTTGAAACATTTTTAAATAAAAGTCATGTATCGCTTGAATTTTTCCAGTTTTCATGCAACTTAAAATATGTTTTACATGCATTAATAAATCTTCACTATTTTCATTAATAAGTTCAATTACCTTTGCATTTATGTCTGAATTATTTTTGTATTTTGTAAGAAGTTTATTATCTATTTGTATTAGTGATGAATTACAATAAAAATTAATTATATCTTTTACTAAAGTTACATATTTATCACTTGGTAAATATGATTTACCTTTTTGAAGCATAAACATTGATAGTTCTTCTTCTAATATATAGTTTTTTA
The DNA here is from genome assembly GCA_937138295.1 of uncultured Campylobacteraceae bacterium. Classification (GTDB taxonomy): domain Bacteria; phylum Campylobacterota; class Campylobacteria; order Campylobacterales; family Arcobacteraceae; genus JALRJW01. The sequence continues at coordinate 5,759 of CAKZOX010000133.1, read as the reverse complement.
GTTCATTTACCAAACTATAGTTATGTGCACCAATTTTTTTATATGCCAAGGAATGAATGGTACTTACATATAGATTATTTAGGTTATAGTTTATAAGTTTTTGAGTTAGTGAAACTTGTAAAGACTTATTATATGCAAGGTATAAGATTTTTTTATTTGGATGATTTTTTACATATTCTAAAAGTGTAGTAGTTTTTCCACTTCCTGCTACTGCATTAATTACAAAAGAGTCTTCTTTAGCTTCTAAAATTTGTATTTGTTCATTGGTTAATTTCATTGATTGAATATTAGCTAAATAAAAATTCACAAAACTTTATAAATGACTAATTTTATAAGTTATTTATAGTTTTATTGATGATATAATGTAACACTGTGTATCATTAAAGGTTATTATGAACAAAAAAATATTATTAAAATTTTCTATTACAGCAATTGTTTTGATTATTGTTGTTACAGCTGTGACTTTAATCAATCTTAGACAAATAACTCTAAAAGCTGCTGTTATAAATGCAGAAAATTTTGCTGAAGTTGTTAAAGAAGGACTTGTATCATATATGGTAAATGATGAGTTCCATACTTCAGATTTATTTTTAAAAAATATTTTAGATAATGATAATATAACAAATATAAAGCTTTCAAGAAGTCAAGAAATACAATCCCAATATGGTTTTAGAGAAGATAAAGTACCAAGTTCAGTTTTAGAAAAATCAGTTATAGAATCTGGAAAAACTGAGTACAAATTAAATGAAGATTTTATTCACTCAAATTTAGAAATCACAATACCCTTAAAATATAACCCAAATGAAAATGTAGATTGTAAAAGTTGTCATAATGTTCCTTCTAATAATGTATTAGGAACTTTAACTTTAGAGATGAATATTAGTGAGTTAAAACTTTTAGGTTTTAGTGTATTTTATGTAATACCATTAATTATTTTAATTTCTATGGCATATTTTTGGTTTATTCTTAGAAACTCGACAATTACATATGAAACAAATATTAAAAAATTAGAAAATAGTATTAAAAAAAGTATTGATGGAAATTATGAAACAATTGAATCAAGTACTGAACGTGATGATATGAATGAATTTATTAATGACTATAATAAGCTTATCACAAATTTCAAAACAGCAAGTGAAGATATAGATAATAAACTTAGGGGGTTTATTGGTTTATCTAGTGCTATAAGCAGTGAAAATAGTTCACTTGATGATACAAAAGAAGTAATTAGTAATCTATCAAATTTATATCAATTTAAAAAACAAATTGAATTAGATAGTACAAATGAAGAAATATTCGATAGATTATCTCAAGTATTAATCAATAAATTCAATTTAAAAAACTTTACTATATTTGAAATATTTAAAAATACAGAAAAAATAAATGTTATAAATAGTGTAGGTCAAAGTTTCTATTGCATGAAGTATTTAATGAATTCACCAATTGAGTGTAGATGTTCAAAAATATCTAATGACGTACATTCAATAAATTATCATAAATCTTGTCCTCTATTTGATGAAGAAGGAAAATATTTTTATTGTGTAAATATAAATCTTTCAGATAATAGAGATATAATTTTTAACTTCTGTTTAGACACGCAAGAAGAATTAGAGAATCTAAAAAAAGATATTGTTTTTATTAAATCATTTATAAATGAAGCTATTCCGTCAATTGAAGTGAAAATTCTAATGAATGCATTAACACAATCTGCATTTACAGATAATCTAACAGGACTTTATAATAGAACTTTCTTAGATGAACAAAGTAAAAAACTAATACCTCAAGTAAAAAGAGATGATAAAAATATTGGTGTTTTACTTTTAGATATGGATCATTTTAAAGCTGTAAATGATGAATATGGACATGATATTGGAGATAAAGTTTTAAAAGAATTGGCAAGAATTATAAATGAAAATATTAGAGAATCAGATATTGCATTTAGATATGGTGGGGAAGAGTTCTTAATTCTTTTAGTTGATGTAAAAACAAAAGATGATGCATTTAGAATTGCTGATAAAATAAGAAACAAAGTAAAAGAGAATGAAATAGATGTTTATGCAGGTAGTAAGTTAAGAAAAACTATAAGTATTGGTTTAGCAATGTTCCCTGAAAATGGAATGAAATTAGACTCTGTTATCAAAAATGCTGATATAGCTTTATATGAAGCAAAAAAAGATGGAAGAGATAATGTTAAGATTTTTAATGAGGAGCAAGTTAGTAGTATAGATTTATTTTAATTCTATATCACAACTTACTATTGCATGGTCACTATTTAAAAGTGAACCATTTTTATTGTCTTTTAGGTGATAATCATCTACTTCATAGGATTTAATGTTTTTAATATTTTCACTAACTAATATAAAATCTATAATATTTCCTTCACTCATAAAATATGAAGTGTATTTTCTTTTTTTTAAATTTGTTAAATCAAAGGCATCTTTTAACTCAAATTTATAATTATCTTTTATTTTATTGTCATTGATAATATCATTTAAATAATCTTTAGATTTTAAAGCATCTAAGCAAAAACTGTGAAGCTTATCATTAAAATCTCCAAGTACTATAATATTTTTATTTTCTTTTAGATTTTTATTTATATCTGATGAAAGGTGAATTATTTCTCTAAACCTTTGATGTAGTGCTGAGGTTTTATTTTTAATATTTGTATAGTTTTTTTCATATTTTTCATTAAAAGTATTGTTTATTGTAAATTTATGTTCAAACTCATTTAATCTATTAGATTTTAAATGAACGTTGTAGATTAACAATTCTTTATTCTCAATTTCAATTTTTACTTTAATAGGTTTTCTTGAAAATTCAAAATCTTTTGAGATTGATGGAGTTGATATATCTATAAATTTATGCTTTGAAGCTACAGCTACAATACATGTTTTATAAATATTTTTATCTAAAAAAGCTTTGTCAACAGTTGCAAAATATTTATATCCACATGATTTACATAAATCTTCTAAAATATCATCACAAAAAACTTCTTGAAAAGCAATGATATCTGAGTTTAAGTTTTTTAATTTCGTTTTTAACCATAAAATCTTTTTATTCCATTCATCAATGGTGAATTTTTCTTTTTTTGTATAATAAGAATATCTAGGATTACAAAATTGGAATAAATTTATTGTTGTTATTTTCAAAATTACTTCTTTAATGCTATTTTTCTATGATAGAATGATAATGAAATTATATTAAGGAGTATATTATGCCTATGTCAAAAATTGAAGTAAAATCTTTTAAACTAGCTCATAGTTCAAATGAAGTGGTTAAAATTCAGCATGTTGAGAAACCTTATGGTGAATTTAGTAGTCCTGTTGTAAATATTGGTATTTATTCAGAAGGTAATGAAATGATTTCTGAAATAGATATTCCTTATGATAATATTGAAGAATTTTTTAAAGCTTTAAATGAATCTGTAGCTTTAGCAGATTCAATCCCAAGAAGTAAGATTCACGCTGAATTAAGTGCTGAAATAGGTGGGGGAGAATAGTTTAATAGTGAAATATTTAAACATCTTGTTTAAATAGTAAATTAAATTAAATAAAATTCATTTTTATTATGTAAATCTTAGTATACTAATATATTAATTAGTTACAAGGATTTACATGGATTTCTTTAATTACATCAAAGAATTTTTCTCAATAGCAGCTCAAAATAACTATGATTTAGGTGTAGTTTACGAGCAAACTCCCCAAGGTTTTTACTCAGTACTTTTTGTATTATTTGTTTTAGTACTTATTGTTTTTTACATAGTAAGAAGAAACTTCAAAATTAATAATGCTGTTAAGCTTTCAAATACAATAGTAAATGAAAAATCATTTGAAGATTTTGATAAAAACTTACAACAATTAATTAATGAACTTCCTAAAAGAGGTGAAAAATTAGCTACAAGCATCAATGAAAACAAAGAATTAATTCTATCTCAAGAATTAGACTTAATTAAAAACTTTGATATAAGTAAGAAAATAGAGTGTTATTTAAGTATTTCAGACAAATTCAAAAAACTTGATAGTGATTCAAAAAAATATAATATTTCTGAATTAAATAGTTTTTTTAGTGAAAAATCTGAAACTCTATTAAATGAAAACTTATTTAATGAAATTAAAACTTTTATTAAAAATACAAGTTTTGATACAAATGATACTATTCATTTAAAAAATATTTTAAAATATTCAAATAATAGCTCTAGCAAAAGTGAAATTTTAGATTTAATTAAAAATGAACTTTCAAAACTATCTTTAGCATTTAATGTTGAGTTTAATAAACTAATCAAAGAAATATCAAAAGATGATTCTAAAGAAATTTATCAATATTTAGAAAAAAAAGTTACTGAAATGTTTGAAGATGAAAATTCTGTAATTTCTGCAAAAGTATTAAATTTCTTTATTTTAAATGATGAAAAACAAAAAGTATTTACGTATATATCAAACTTAAAAAATTCAATTCATTTACAGCAACTTTACTTTGAGTTATTTGGTAAAGACGAAGATATAGACTTAGATTTAGCATTTGTTGCAAATGATACTAAGATTGATGAAGATTATAAAAACTACTTAGATAATAAATTTACATTCAATTGGTCTGATTTAAAACTTGTTAAACATATATTAGAGGCTCCAAGGGTTTTAGAAACAATAGGTCATATTCATTATAGAAATGTATTAGAAAGAATTGAAAACCTTGAAACGAAAAAAGATAATAATAAAGCAATTTCTCAAGCACTAGAAATAGCAAGACGAGCTGAATTTATTGCAAATGAAGCCAAACAAATAGCAAATAAAAGTAAATAGTTAGATATGGAAGCTTTAATATTATTTGTTGTTGCATTATTAATTGCAATAGGAGTGATTTATTTAAAGAATAATACTTTTAGTGTAAAAACCAAGCCAAAACATGTAAAAAAAGAAGAAATAATTTTAGAATATGAAAAACAAATGGAAGAATTAGTTAAAAAACACTCTTCAAATAATGAAGTTTTAACTTATGAAAAAATAAAATTACTTAAACAAATAAATCAAGAATTATCAATGAATTTATTTTTTGATGAAATAGAATCTAAACAGATAATTCAAAAACTTTCAAAAATAGGATAAATTAAATGAAGAATTATATATTTACATTTTTAATTGGATTAACATTTTTATTCACAGGATGTGGTGATGAAGTTGATAGTTCAGCATTTGTTGAAAAAAAACCTTTTGAAGAGAAAACATATAAATTAACAACTTTAGAAAATGAAACAATTGAAGTTACTTCAAAAGAGTTTGGTATGGAATTTAAGGATTTTAAAGATAAAAAAGTTGTATTTGTAAATATTTTTGCAACTTGGTGTCCACCTTGTATTAAGGAAATACCTGATTTAAAAGAGTTACAAGAAAAATACAATGATGACTTTCAAATCATAGCTGTATTATTTAAAGATGATAAGACAAAAGAGCAAATGAAAGAGTTCAAAGAACAATATGGGATTAATTATACAATTACATATGGTGATGAAAATCTTAGATTAGCATCTGAAGTTTATGATATACAAAAAGTCCCTGAAATGTTTATGTACACAAAATCTGGTGTACTAGTTCAAAAGTTTGTTGGTGAAACTAAAGCAGATGTAATAGAAGCTTATTTAAAACAAGCATTAAATTACGATAAGTAGTTTTATTGTTGTTTCTAAGATAGAATACTTCTTAAATCAGATAATTTATCTATCTTAAATTGTGCCGTTGAAAAATCTTGAGTTTTTGTGAATTCAT
>CAKZOX010000132.1 GCA_937138295.1 uncultured Campylobacteraceae bacterium | reverse complement strand
CGCGGCTGACGAGACTCGAACTCGCGACCTCCTGCGTGACAGGCAGGCATTCTAACCAACTAAACTACAGCCGCACACTTTAAATAAATGGTGGTCGATATAAGACTCGAACTTATGACATCTACCTTGTAAGGGTAGCGCTCTACCAACTGAGCTAATCGACCAAAGTGGTGACCCCTAGGAGACTCGAACTCCTGTGGCATGGATGAAAACCATGAATCCTAACCGCTAGATGAAGGGGCCACTTGAAAAATTTTAAATAACTATGGTGACCCGTGAAGGATTCGAACCTTCGGCCACCTCCTTAAAAGGGAGATGCTCTACCAGCTGAGCTAACGGGTCGCTCGGTAAATTAAGTGTTTCTTCTTAATTTGGACTGGAATTATAATAGGTTTTTTTTTATTTGTCAAGACTTTTTTGAAGAAATTTTAAAATTTTTTCAAAAGATGTTTTAGAGGCCCTTACTTGCACCATTTTACGGTCACCTTTGAAATGATATATTTTTATATCTTTTTCATTTTTATCGTCGCTCACACCTATTACAACAGTACCTACAGGTTTATTTTCTGTTCCTCCTGTGGGTCCTGCAATTCCAGAAATTGCAATTGCATAGTTTGCATTGAATTTTTTTATAGCTCCATCTAGCATTTCACTTACTACTTCTTTACTTACTGCTCCAAATTTTTCTAAAGTTTCATTTTTGACATTTAGTTCTTGGTTTTTTATTTTGTTGGAATAACTAATAATACCACCATCAAAAATATCAGAGCTTCCACTTATATTTGTAATACAGTGTGCAACTAATCCACCTGTACATGATTCTGCTGTCGTAATTGTTTTTTTGTTTTCTCTAAGTATATTTTGTAGTTTTATCATATCTTTTTCATTAAACATTTCTTCTTGCATTATAAGGCCTTTTAATTTGTATAAATTATATGTATTGATTAAGTATAAGAAATTATATTTAAATTTAAATGAAATAGATTGTAGTTTTAAAATAGATTGTTATATAAAGTAAAAAAGGTAGAAAAGTAAGATACTTTTCTACCTTGTATATATAATGAGTAAATTACTGACTATTTATCATCAGTAAAATCTGCTAAGAATTGATCGTGATCAAAGTTTTTACCTAAGTAATTACAAATAACTTGAATATCTCTTTCTGCATTTCCTAAACAAGATGTAGCACCTGGAGATGGAGTCATATTAAAGATAATTCCATTACCTGGGTTAATTGATGCTTCACCAAGCATTAATTTTTGCTCTTTTTTATCAAGAACTTGTGGTCTAACACCACCAAATCCTTTTGCATATTCAATATCAGCAGTTGATAATGAAGGAACAATTTTTCTAGCATCTTTTACAAATAAGCTTTTGTTGATACCTGGAATTTCAAATAAGAAGTTTTTGAATACATAATTTCTAATATCTGAATCTTTTAATAAGTCCCAGAAGATTTTAAATGTAGCACCATCAATGTTCATAGTTTTAATACATTGACCTAAAGATTTAAATATACCTTTGTATCTTTCTAATACTAATAATGCTAATGCAGTTGGTCCAAATCTAGTTTTCCCGTCACAAAGAATATCTGGATCACCATGTAATGCAGCAAATGGTAATTTGTCATTTTGAACCATATAAACTTTACCATTTAGGTATTTGTCATTTGTAATATAGAATGATCCAGCCATTGATAAAGAACCCATATGTTTACCATAACCCATTTTATGAGCTAAGTATAATGAGTGAGCACCAGCATTTACAACTACATAATCAGCTGTATAAACTGTACCGTTTTTAGTAGTAACTTTAAATTTGTCACCAATTTTTTCAATTTCATCTACTTCAGTATTAAAGTAAACATCAGTTGTTTTACTTGGATCAGCTTCTTTTGCTGCTTTAACTAATTCTTTAGTCATCTCTCCATATTCAACTGTTGTGTATTCGTTATCAGTTCCCATAGCGATAATTGGTTCTGGTCTATCTTTAGTTCTTTCTTTATCAGCATAAACTAATAAAGGCTCTTTTTCTCTTAAAGTTTCTTTGTCCCATAATTCTAAGTAAGGGAAAATTTCTTTAAATTCTTCATATCTTTTAGTAATGAATTCTACTTCTTTTTCACCAACACCTAAAGCCATTTTCTGGTGCTTAAACATAATTTTATCTTGTAGGTTATACATTAAACAGAACTTTTCAATCATTTTTGCAGTTCTTTTTGTGATTTTTGCTTTGTCAAATGTATAGTTAGTTTCGATATCTCCAACGTGGATAGTTTGAGAGTTACTTGTACCTTTAGAGTTTAGAGTTGCAAGATCTTCATACTTCTCTAATAAACAGATGTTGTTTACATCTGAGTATTTTGCTAATTCAAAAAATAAAGCAGCTCCAGAGATTCCTCCACCTACTACTAAGACTTCATAATGTTTTTCATTCATTCGTAATTCCTATTATTTGTTATGGTTTTTATGGATAGTATCATAAATTATATATAAAATCGTTAAATAAGTTTTGATAATATGGTAGAAGATTTAAATTGTTATAAAAAAGTAACACTTTTATGTAATGGGTTTTATTGAAAAAATTATTACCTTCATTTAATTTATTTTAGATATAATCCAAGAATTTAGTGAAATAATTTTAAATTTAAGGTGCGACATAATGGATTATAAAGATAGTCTACTTTTACCAAAAACAAATTTTCCAATGAGGGGTAACCTTCCTCAAAATGAGCCAAAGAAATATAAACTTTGGGATGAGAAAAAAGTATATGATAGAATGAAAGAAAACAGAAAAGGTGCTCCCTCATTTACTTTACATGATGGACCTCCGTATGCAAATGGACATATTCACATTGGACATGCATTAAATAAAGTTTTAAAAGACATTATTGTTAAGTTCCATTACTTTGAAGGTAAATCTGTAAGATACGTTCCAGGTTGGGATTGTCATGGACTACCAATTGAACAAAAAGTTGAAGAGAAAATTGGTTCAACAAAGAAAAAAGAGTTACCAAAATCAAAAATTAGAGAATTATGTAGACAACATGCTGCAAGATTTATTGATATTCAAAGAGATGAATTCAAAAAACTTGGTGTATTAGGTGATTGGGATAATCCTTATTTAACTATGGATTTTAAATTTGAAGCAAATATTTACAGAGAACTTTGTGCTATTGCTAAACAAGGTTTATTAGTTCAAAGATCTAAGCCTGTATATTGGTCATGGGCTGCTCAAACGGCACTTGCTGAAGCTGAAGTAGAATATGAAGATAAAACTTCACCATCAATTTATGTTGCATTTAAATTAGAAAATATTGATGCAAGTGTTATTATATGGACTACAACTCCTTGGACACTTCCTGCAAATACAGGTATTGCATTAAATGGTGAAGAAGAATATGTTAAAACGAGTGATAACTTTATCGTTGCAAAAAAACTATATAACTCATTAATTGAAAATGAAGTTATTAAAGGTGAGATTACTGAAACAATTAATCCTAAAGATTTAGAAAATAGTTTTGCTGTAAATCCTTTAAATGGTAGACAGTCTAAAATTGTATTAGGTGATCATGTTGAAATGGACGCTGGTACTGGTGCTGTTCATACAGCTCCAGGTCATGGTGAGGATGATTACAAAGTTGGATTAAGATACGGACTTGATGTAATCATGCCTGTTGATGCTGAAGGTAAATACGACGAAACTATAGTTAGAGAAAAACTATTTAACGATACAGATAAATATCTTGGTATGCATGTATTTAAAGCAAATGAATTAATCTTAGAAGAGTTAACTGCTAATGGTGCATTATTAAGTAGAATTGATATTAGACACTCATATCCACATTGTTGGAGAACTCATAAGCCAATTATTTTTAGAGCAACTAAACAATGGTTTATTTCTATTGATGATGAGTATGGAGAAAAAAATCAAACATTAAGACAAAATGCACTTGATGTTGTTGAAAACTTAACATTCTATCCTGAGTGGGGAAGAAACAGATTAAAATCTATGCTTGATGGAAGACCTGATTGGTGTATTTCTAGACAAAGAGATTGGGGTGTTCCTATTGCATTTTTTAGAAATAAAAAAACTGATGAAATCATTTTTGATGAAAAAGTATTAAATTACACAGCTATGATCTTTGAACAAAAAGGTTGTGATGCTTGGTATGACTTATCAATTGAAGAATTATTATATCCAGGAAGTGGTTTAAATCCTGAAGATTTAGAAAAAACTATGGATATTTTAGACGTATGGTTTGATTCAGGATCAACTCAAAATGCTGTTTTAAGAAGTAGAAACTATGATGCTGGAACATTCCCTGCTGATATGTATTTAGAAGGAAGTGATCAACATAGAGGTTGGTTCCAATCTTCACTTTTAACTACTTTAGCATCATCAGAAATAGCACCATATAAATCTATATTAACTCATGGATTCACTGTTGATGAAAAGGGTGAAAAGATGTCTAAATCAAAAGGAAATGTTGTTGCTCCTGATAAGGTTATGAAACAATATGGTTCTGAAATTTTAAGACTATGGGTAGCTATGAGTGATTACCAATCAGATTTAAAAATTTCTGATAATATTTTAAAGCAAAATGCAGAGCTTTATAGAAAAATTAGAAACACAGCAAGATTTTTACTTGCAAATGTTAATGATTTAGAAGAAATTGTTTCTGTAGACAAAATGGGAATTTTTGATAAGTGGATTTTAAAAAGAGCTAAAAAAACATTTGATGAAATTCAAGCTGCATTTGATGTATATGAATTCTCAAAAGGTTTAAATAGATTAAATAACTTCTTAGTAGTAGATTTATCAGGTATTTATTTAGATGTATGTAAAGATAGATTATATTGTGATGATAAAAATGATATTCATAGATTAGCATCACAAAGTGCTATGGCAATTATTGCTAAAAAGCTTATTTCTACATTATCTTGTATCTTAACTTATACTATGGATGAGTTATTAGAATTTGCACCTAATTTCATAAAAGGTGACTGTAAAGATATCTTTGATTATGAAAAATGTGAAATTCCTAGTGTAGAAATTGAAATAAATGAAGAAGTTTTATTAGAAGCTAAAGAAAAATTTGCTGAAATAAAAGACGCACTTAGTAAAGATAAAACAATCAAGTCAACACTTGAATTAGAGATTTATACAAATGATAAAAATATTTTAAGTATTGAAGGTGTTGAGGCAGCTGATTGGTTTATGGTTAGTGCAATTACAGAAGATAAAAAAGATGAAGAAATATTAGGACAATTTAATATTGAAGATAGCGAATTTGTAGTTTACAAATCTTCTTTACATAAATGTCCAAGATGTTGGAAATTTACTTCAACAAAAGAAGATGAACTTTGTGCTAGATGTGACGAAGTTCTAAACTAGGATAAGTTTTGTTTCAAGAAGAAGTAACGTTATCATTTATTTTTCAAACAATTGGAGTAATATTAGCATTTACTGCAGTTGGAATTTATTTTGTAAACAAATATAAAAAAGGTTAAAAATATGATGCCATTTACAGATGAAGATTTATTACCACCGGTTACTAACATTATAGAAACTAAAGTTTCTCCAATGTTAGCAAGGGATGGTGGAGCTATTGCTTTACTTACTATTAAAGATGGAAAAGTTTATGTTCAGCTTCAAGGGGCATGTGTTGGGTGTAGTGCTAGTAGTAGTACCCTTAAATTTGTAGTTGAGAAAGAACTAAAAGCAGCAATTCATCCTGAGTTGGAAATTGTAAATGTTCCTCAAGGGATGGAAGATAAATTACAGGAGCTTTAATGATTAATCAAAATAGATTATTGAATGAAGCAAATAATTATTTTCTAGATAAAAAATTTGATAAAGCAATGTTTATATACTCTGCTTTATCAAATGAATTCCCCTCAAATAAAGAGTATCCAATATATGCAATGTTTTGTGATATTGCAAATGAAGATGAAGCTAAGGCTCAATCTTTATTTGATTACTTTGATGTAGCTAAAAATGAAGACTTAGATGAAGCCATTAAATACGTAAAAGATATCATAGAAGCATATGATGGTGACGTAAACAAAATGATGGATGTATTAAAGGATTTAAGCACATCTACTGTTGATACTTTAGATGCTATTAAATATGAAGATTTTAAAAGTCTTGTAACTTCAAGGGGTTCATTTAGAGAAGCATTTGAAGATATTATGTTCTCTACAAAAGTAGCTATAGAATCAAAAACAGATTTTTTTGATTTTGTATCAAATCTTATAGATAATGGATTTGATTCAACTGCATACTCTTATTTAGATGGTTTCACTCAGTATTTTAAATATGATGAAGCTATTGAAAAATTATATAAAAGACTAGAAGAGAGTAAATTTGCTAATTCACATAAACAATAAACAATTTACAGATAACTCAAATGAAGCAAACAAAGATACAATCTTTGTTGTTTCAAAACATAATGAAAAATTTAAGCAGCAAGCTGTTTTAAATGCTTGTGAAAACTTTATTGATTCTAAGGAATTAAAAGATTATATAGATATTAGTGGTATTAAAATAATTGGTATTACAGGAACTAATGGAAAAACAACAACAGCTGCTGCTATTTACTCTTTTTTACTTGATTTAGGCTACAAAGTAGCCCTTCAAGGAACAAGAGGATTTTTTATTAATGATGAAAGAGTTGAAGATTATTCTTTGACTACTCCAATTCAACTTGGAAATTTTGAACATATTTATAAAGCAAAAGAACAAGGATGTGAATTCTTTGTAATGGAAGTAAGTTCACACGCTATTGAGCAAGAAAGAATTGAAGGTTTAAATTTTGAGCTTAAAATTCATACTAATATAACTAGAGATCATCTTGATTATCACAAAACTGTTGAAGAATATATCGCTGTTAAAAACTCTTTTTTTAGCGATGATTCAAAAAAACTAATCAATAAGGATGATCCAAATGTAAAGTTCAATTCTAAAAATTGTTTAACATATGCATTAGATGCGCCATCAACTTATAAAGTAAATGCATTTTCTTTTAAAGAAGAAACTCATGTAATGTTTAATCACTTTTCAAATATGCATGCATTTACATCAAATTTAATGGGTGTGTTTAATATCTATAATATAACTGCCGCAGTTGCAGCTGTACATATGCTTACAAAAAGAGATTTAGATGAAATCTGTGAAGTGGTAGAAGATTTTGCAGGGGTAAGTGGAAGAATGGAAATAATTTCTAAAAATCCATTTATAATTATTGATTTTGCCCATACACCTGATGGAATGAATGAAGTATTAAAAAGTTTCTCTCACAAAGATATAATTGTAGTTTTTGGAGCAGGGGGAAATAGAGATATAGAAAAAAGACCTATTATGGGAAAAATTGCTTCTCAATTTGCAAAACATATAATTGTGACTTCTGATAATCCAAGGTTTGAAGATCCTGATTTAATTATGGAAGACATAATTAAAGGTATTACAAATAAAGAGAATTTAGTTGTAGATATAAATAGGAAATCTGCTATAAAAAAAGCTATTGAGTTGTGTGATGATAACTCTGTTGTACTTATTTTAGGAAAAGGTGATGAAGAATATCAAATTATTTATGATCAAAAAATGCCTTTTTCTGATAAAAAAATTGTCTTAGAACTATTAAAATAATTAAGCAAATTAATTAAAACTAATTTGCTTAAACTAAAGTTAAACTTTACTTAGATAAAATCACGGTTCTATTTTATATAGAAACCTCACATGTGTCAATCCTGGTTATGGGTTGTGACAAGTTTTCACTTGCCATTAAGGGGCGCAGAGGCTAAACCCAAAACAAAAAAAACAATATATTTCAAGGAGAAATACTCATGGTTACAATGAAAGACTTATTAGAGTGTGGTGTACACTTCGGACACCAAACAAGAAGATGGAATCCAAAAATGAAAAAATTCATTTTCGGTGTTAGAAAAAATATCTATATTATTGATTTACAAAAAACATTAAGATACTTCAGATATACATATAATGTAGTAAGAGATAGAGCTGCTGAAGGTCAAACAATGATTTTTGTTGGTACTAAAAAACAAGCATCAAATGCTGTTAAAGAAGCTGCTATTTCTTGTGGTATGCCATACGTTAACCACAGATGGTTAGGTGGTATGTTAACAAACTACGGAACAATTAAAAAATCTATTAGAAAATTAGAAGTTATCAAAAAAATGAGAGAAGAAGGTCAATTACAACTTTTAACTAAAAAAGAAGCTTTAATGCTTTCTAGAAAAGAAGAGAAGTTAGAATTATACCTTGGTGGTATCAAAGAAATGAACAAAATCCCTGATATGATGTTCGTTTTAGATGCAGTTAAAGAAAAAATTGCAATCAAAGAAGCAAGAAGATTAGGAATTACTGTTGTTGCTCCTTTAGATACTAACTGTGACCCAGATGTTGTTGATTTACCAATTCCAGGTAATGATGATGCAATTAGATCAATTCACTTATTCTGTAACGAAATGGCTGCAGCAATGAATGAAGGTAGAGCTGCATTAGCTGAAGAAAATGGTGAAGAAGAAGTAGCTGTATCTGAGCAAGAAGCTGCAGAAGTAGTTGCTGAAGCAGTTGCTGAAGGTGAAACTGAAGAAACTAAAACAGAGGAAGCGTAATTATGGCTGGTGCAACTCCTAAATTAATTAAAGAATTAAGAGAAAAATCTGGTGCAGGAATGCTT
>CAKZOX010000131.1 GCA_937138295.1 uncultured Campylobacteraceae bacterium | reverse complement strand
CTTTTAATAAATAGTTTAATTTTGCTAAAATCACAAAAAGGAATTGAATGAAATTTATATTTGTTACTATACTTTTTGTATCAATGTTAAATGCCGGTTATGAAAAAGTCAAAATAGGAAAAATATCAAATTATCATAAAGATAAAATTTCACCTTTTATTTTAAAACAATTATTAGATGAAATTGAACAACAGTTTGAAAGCCAACTAGGTTATAATGTATTTGATTATTCAAGTGACGGAAAACCAATTGATTTACTATATATTTCACCTTCAACTGCTCAAAAAAGAGTTGAAAGAAAAATTTCACAATATGAACGTAAAGTTAAAAAGAGCCAAGATTTGATTAATTTTTTCAAACAAACTGATGTAGAACTTGATAAATTAAACATTGAGTATAAATCATTTTCAAGTAAACTAAATGATAAAATAATTTCATTTAATTCTTATGTTGAAAATATCAATAAAAAAATAAAAAAATATCCTAAAGAAGAATTTGAAAAAATAAAAAATAATATTGCCTTAAAAAAAGCAGATATAAATGAAGATAAAAGAGTTAAAAAAAGATTAGAATCAAAGTTAAGACTTAAAACTACAAAGTATAATAATAGAGTTATTTTATACAATAATTTAACTTCTCAAATTAATCATTTAGCTTTTGAAATTGAATCTTTAAATAGAAGTCTTAAAATCGTAAAAGGTCAAGCTATAGGACAAAAGGTGATTAAATACAAAACATACTTAAAAGATGGAAAATATGTAAAAGAAAAAAGTATTGAGCATAGTATGAATAAAATTGAGATATATAGTTTTGAGTCATTAAATCAATTAAAAGTTATTTTAGCCCATGAAATAGCACATTTAGTAGGAATTCCACATATAGATGTCAAAGGAGCTTTGATGAATCCTATATTGCAAGATAATCAGGTTAAAAACCTAAAATTAACCTATGAAGATATTATGGCTTTTGATAAATATTTTAAATAGTTTCTAAAGCTATTTTTTTTGCTTTAGCAAAATCACTTTTTCCACTTCCTAATTTTGGTATTTCTTCAATTATTTTATAAATTGATGGAATCATTAATTTACTATCAAAATTTGAAATAATATCTTTTTTAAGTACTTCAAGTTCTTTGTGTGTGATATTTGAAATTAAACAAACAATCTTTTCACCTTTTTTATCATCACTTATAGCTGTAGTAACTAAATCTGTCAGTTCATTTTTTACTAAGTCTTTTATCTTTTCTTCTACTAAAGTAAGACTTATCATCTCACCACCTAGTTTTGCAAATCTTGAATATCTATCTAAAATTGTTAAAAATCCATCTTCATCTAACTTACCTTTATCTCCTGTTATGTACCATTTACTTCCATGAATATCTAAAAGAACATTTGCTGATTTAGCTTCATTATTTAAATATCCTTTCATAACTTGAACACCACCAATTAAAACCATACCTTCTTCGTTTGTATTTAATTCTTCATTTGTATTAGGATCAACAATTTTAAACTTTGTTCCTGGTATTGCCATACCAACAGTTCCTATTTTGTTTCCAATTTGAATAGAGCCATCATTGTTTTGTATATTTGGAAGATTACAAGAAGCAACAGGGGTGGTTTCTGTGACTCCATAACCTTCATATATATCTAAATCAAATTTAGTTTTAAATTCAGTTCTAACTTTTGAAGAAAGTTTCTCAGCTCCTGCTACAACTAATCTAATAGACTCTAACATCTCTTTTGTCATTTTAGGATTTTTTATATAGAGTCTTAAAAAAGTTGAAGTTCCTAACATAATTGTTGCTTTATATTTTTCTATTAATTTACCAATACTATAACCATCTGTCGGGTCAGGATGACATACACATTTTATACCTTCGATTAAAGGATAAAATAGAGTAACAACCGTTCCAAAAGCATGAAAGAAAGGCAATGAACCTACAATTTTATCATTTTCATTTACATTAATTATTGAAGAGATTTGTTTACAGTTTCCTACAACATTTCTGTGTGTAAGTTCTATTCCCTTTGGAGTTCCTTCACTACCACTACTAAACATAATTAGAGCTGTGTCACTAATCTTAGATTTATTTATATGCGTTTTTTTCAAAATAAAAGTTGGTAAAAATATTGTACTAAGCAGAGTTTTTAGTCCAGCTATTTTTGAAATATTTGTTTTAATATCTTCAAGGTAAATTACATCTATATTTTCAAAAAGTTTAGATAAATCTATTCCTTTTTCAAGAAGTTTATTAATGAAGTTTTTTGATGTGATAATTGATTTTATATTTGCATCTTTTAAACTAAATAAAAGAGAATCAATATTAGCTGTAAAATTTAAATTAACAGCAGTTTTTCCAAGCATCAAAACACTCAAATTTATAAATGCTCCTGCACAAGTAGATGGAAGGATAATTCCTATATTTTGATTTTTTAGTCTAGGTTTTAAAAGGTTTTTAAAAAGAATAGAAGCTGTCATAAATTTATAAGCACTTAGTTCCATTCCTGTAGAATCTGCAAAAACTAATTTAAACTTTTGTTTTTTTAGCCTATTAAATACAAGCTCTGGTATGGTTTCAAGTTTGTTTATATAACCTATCCAAGAGCTTATTGATAAATTTTTGATTGCTTTTTTTACATTTATTTTGTTTGCTTCATGTTTATTCATAGAAGTGTCGAATGAAATAGATATTAAACTACTTTTATTTAGACTTTTATATTTTCTATTTGCATTAGAAAACTTTGTTTCCCATAGTCCTTTTATGTAAAAAGGATTTACTAAAACTTCATTATTAGTTTGTTTTAAAATTAGTTCAAAATCTCTTTGAAACTCACCTAAGTGACCATTTTTAGATATATTAACTTCTGGAAACATAACTACTAGATTTCCATTGTCTAATTTTTTGGCTACTTTATTTATGTAATCATTTTTATTTGTATTAGATATTTCAATATTATCAAAAAAGCTTAACATCAGTTTTTCATACCATTTGTCATAGTTTTGCTTATAAATTACAAAAGTACATTTTCTTTTTAGACTTAATGAAATAATTGCCCAATCAATCCAAGATACATGATTTCCTAAAAGTAGAGATGCTTTTGTTTTTGGTATATTATCTAAACCAAAAACTTGAAGTTTAGATTTTAATCCTAGCATTAATTTTACAAATAAAAATGATACTACTTTCATAACTTACTCTTTAAATTATAATATTGTCTAATTCCGTCTTTCTAATAATATCTATAGAAAAAGTTTCATTTGCAAGATTTCTCACACTTGTATCTTTATATGAGTTGATAACTTTTTGAATACTTTTCATTTCATCTTTTGTAAATAGTTCTTCATCAAACTCTTCTTTAGAGTCAAATTTTAGTTCTACAAATGTATCTTTTTTGTTAATGTCAATATCAACATATTCACATAATTCATTAATCAAAAATATTCTTAAATCTTCATCTTCAAGGTTTTCTTCATTTGCAATTACATCAAAGATATCACTTAAAATAAGACTTTCTGGATTTCTTTTTTGTTTTATATATGTGTCAAAGAATATTTTAGAACCACAATATTCAAGATGATTATATTCCATAAAAAACATCATAAGTGTTAGTTTTTTATCGTTTAAGTTTTTTACTTTTTTATGAATCATATATAAAATTAAATTTGCAACCTTTGTAATATCAAATTTTTCGAACTCTATATTTTCCAATGATTTAACCTTTTTGTATTTGTATGTTTTTTTATTTCTTCACACATTATAGGGAAAAACTCCAAAAAGTCTTTTTCAATTTCATCAATTTTTTCAAAAGTTGCTTCTTTATATGAAATAAGTGTATCTCTTTTTAATAATCTTGGGGATAATCTTCTATCTATAGATTTGTAAGTTAATGCAACATCTTCTAGATTTGTATATGCGTGAAGTAGTTTGTATTTGTTGATTTTATTAATTTCAATTTGTGCATTTATAGGATAATTTTTGGAAACCTCTTTGGAATTTTTGTAAAAACTATTAGTAAAGTCCTCAAATGGAATATTGCAAAATTTATCCCAGTTTTTTGTTAGTAAATAATCATATATTATATCAACAGCAACACCTCTAAGTAAACCTTTTTGTCTAAGTTTGTTCTTACTATTAATAAAATACACATTTTTATCACAAAAACTATCTATAATCTTATGGATGTGAATACCGTTTTTTAAATCATTACTTGAGTTTTCCCAAGCTTTTCCCTTTAAAGGATCTGATAAATAGTTTCCTATTTGGAATTCGATTGTATTTTCTGAAAGAAAAATATGTGATAACCAATTCAATAAAGAACCTTTTATTTGATTTTATCATCATCTATTTGAATTTAAAATAATTTCTATATGTTATAAGAAAAATTATAAAGTTTAAAGATTTTAACTGTATAATTTAAAAAATTAATAAAAGGATAATTATGCCTTGTACATTATGTGAAAACATTCCAGAAATAGGGGAGTCTAACGGTTCAATTATATTTAGTTGTATGGTTACAGAACTCATTACAAAGATAAGAAAAATTTTAACTTCTAGTGATATTGAGTATAATATCGATAACTCTTACACAATTTCAGCAAAAATTAAAAATTTTAAAGAATTCATCACATTTATTTGCGAAAGTAATGATTTTTCAGAATCAGAAAGAAAAGTAATTAATGTTTTATTTATAGAAAATATTGAAGATTTTAATCCGACTCATTTAGTAAACTTAAAATCATTAGAGAAATATAAGTTTTTAATTAAATCAATATATTTAGCAAAATTAATAAAGAATGAAAACTTAACAATTCATTTTCAACCAATAGTAAGTACTACTGATAAAAAAATTATTGGTTATGAAGCTTTAAGTAGAGGATTTGATGATGAAGGTAATTTAATAGAACCTTTACAAATGATTGAATGGGCTAGACAAGGTGATATGATAAGCTTATTAGATAAAAATTTTAGAGAAAATTCTTTGAAAGCTGCCGCTTCTGAAAATATAGAAAATTTAATCTTTATTAACTTTATTCCAACAGCTATATACGATCCTGCGCATTGTTTAAGAACAACAGTTCAGTGGGCAAAAGATTTGAATATTAATCCAAAAAATATTGTTTTTGAAGTTGTTGAAAGTGATTATGTAGAAGATATTCCACATTTAAAAAATATACTTAGTTTTTATAAGAAACAAGGTTATATGGTAGCTTTAGATGATGTTGGAAGCGGTACTGCTTCATTACAAATGATAATGGAAATAAAACCAGATATCATCAAAATAGATAGTTCTATAATTAGAAATATACATGAAGAAAACTCTAAACAATCAATATTTAATTCGATAGTAAAATTAGCAAAAGACTCTGATATAAAAGTATTAGCAGAAGGTGTTGAAACTCAAGAAGAACTAGACTATTGTTTTAATTCAGTAGATATGATTCAAGGTTTTTATTATGGTAGACCTAGTTCAGAAATAAAAAAAAGTATTTAAAAAATTAAAAAATAAATGGAGAATATTATGTCAAAAAATATTAGAGAATTATTAAAAGAAGAGACTTTACCTTATCATGAAAAATTAGAAAATACAAAAATTTCATCAAAATTAGCAAAAGCTGAACTTACAAAAGATGAATACATAATGTATTTGAAAAATATGAAAGCCTTACATGATACAATAGAACCTTTTATGTGTAGTTTTGATGAGTTTGAAAAATATGGATTAAATCCTAAAAAAAGAACAAGAATAGACTTAGTAAAAAAAGATTTAGACATATTAAATTCAAGTGATGAAATTCCTCCTTTAGATATCAAAAATTTAAAAACACCTTTAGAATTTGAAAGTGCAATCGCTTGGATGTATGTTTTAGAGGGTTCGACTATGGGTGGAGGATTTTTAGCACCTAGATTATCTCATTTTAAAGGTGCTAATGATGAAGTTGCTACTAATTATTTTCTAGCTTATAAAGAGAACACTCCAGTTATGTGGAAAGAATTCATTATGTTTTTAGAAAAAATAAATGAAGATGAAAATGTTGATAAAAAGAAAATCACAGCTGCATCAATTAACTTATTTAAACATTTAATTGAGGTGATGGATGAAAGCTGTTGATTTAAGTATATGTGCTAAAGAACCTATACATATTCCAGGTTTTATTCAGCCCCATGGATATTTAGTTACATATGATAAAAAAACTAGTCTTATTAGTGGATATTCTAAAAATATTGTTAATCATCCTAATCTTAACACTAATGTTGTAGATTATTTAGGTGAGGAATTATTAAAAAAAATTAATGATGCTATTGCCAGCTTTGATAGTAGTTTAGATTTAAATTCCAAAACTATAATCTGTAATGATAAAGAAATATATGTTTCTACTACACAAGATGAAGTTATTTTAGAATTTATTAACACTGTTCCACAAAATTATAATACTACTCATTTTGATCTTCTTAAAAGTATGAAGAGAATCAATAAAATACATAATTTTGATGAAAAATTTGATGCCATAGCATTTGAGTTTAAAAAATTAACTAAAATTGATAGAGTTATGATTTATAAATTTGATGAAGAATATAATGGTCAAGTAATCGCTGAAGCTAAAGAAGAGCATTTGAATACTTACCTGAATTTATTTTTTCCTGAATCAGATATACCTAAGCAAGCTAGACAACTATACTTAAGAAAAATGTTAAGAATAATTCCAAATGTAGATTATACACCCGTAGATTTTATTAGAAATACTGATGAACCTTTAAATCTAAGTGATAGTTATTTAAGATCTGTATCACCTATACATATTGAGTATTTAAAAAATATGAAAGTAAATGCAACTCTTACAATTTCAATTATTGTTGAAGGAAAATTATGGGGTTTGATTGCTTGTCACCATTATAATTCTTTTTATCTTTCATTGAGTCAATTAGAAGTTCTTGAAACATTTGCTCAAAATATAAGTCAAATAATAACTTATGAGATAAAAGAAAACAATGCTAAGTTTGAATCAAGTGTTCAAACAATTGTAAATCAAATTAATATTAATTCAAAAAGTAACTATGATATTGGTGAAGAACAAGGGAATACTTTATTAAAAGTTTTTGATTATTCTGAAAACTTATGTGATTTATATGAATCAAATAGTCTTGCAATTCTCAAAGATGAAGAGTTTTTTTCAAAAGATAATCAATTAATGGATAGATTAAAAAACAATAAAAATGATATTTTAAAGATATGCCTAAATATGCAAGGAAATTTTTATCAAACAGATTCTCTGAAATTAAATCATAACATATCTGATTTTGACTATGCTGGTATTTTAATATTTAAAATTGGAACAGAAATTGAGCATTATTATTTAATTTGGTTTAAAAATGAATTTGTTCATGATATAACTTGGGGTGGTGACCCTTCAAACAAAGTTACTATAAAAGAAGATGGTTCTTTATCACCTAGAAACTCATTTAATGCTTTTGTTGAAAAAGTTCATGATAAATGTAAACCTTGGAATGGAAATATATTTTTAACAAAAGATAAAATAATTGAAAGTTTTAACAATTTTTTAAATCATAACTACAAAATTAAATCTTTAAAGCAACTAATTGATAAACATATAATGTCTTTAAGATTAGATTTAAATAATAAAATTACCCATGCCTCAAATGCTTTTTTAGATACATTAGGTGTTAGTAAAGAAAGTATAAAAAATATTCATATAAATGATTTAATAAGTACTGAATTAGGTGAAGATAGTTTTGAAAAAGTAATTGAAATGTTAGCTTATCAAAACGCTTGGGAAGGTGAACTTAAATTTATAAAAAATGACAAAACTACACTTTTTAGTTTTACTATTTTAGCTTATGAATATAATAATATAGGTGAGAAAAAAGGTTTATTTTTAATTGCCTATGACATTACAGAAAGAAAAAAACTTGCAAGTATTCAAGAAATTAATCATATTCTTAAGATTTGGCAAGAAGCTAGTGAACAAACAGGTGATGGTTTAGTTCAATATGATATTTACAAAAACAAGTTTTCTATTTCTTCGACATTATTAGAATCTTTAGGATTAAATAAGTATGAAGAATTAGATATAGATAATTGGTATAAGTTAATACATCCTGATGATTATGACAAAGCCGTTGAAAGATTTGATAAACTAAAAAAAGGAGAAACTTTAAATAATGATTTAGAGTTAAGGCTTAAACATAAAGATGGAAATTATGTATGGTTTATTGAAAAGAGTTTTGTATTTAATAGTAAAGATAAATCTTTAACAAAAATCGTAGCTTTTTATACAAACTATAATCAAATCAAGAATTTACAAATTTCTCAACAAAAGAAAATTCAAGAGAAAAAAGAAGAGTTTGAGACTATATTTAAAATAAATACTGATGGTATAGTTCTAATTGATTTTGAAGGAAATTTACTTAACTATAATGATTCATTTAAAAATCTATTAGGATTTGAAGATGAATCACTTAAAAATAAAAATTTAATAAATTTAACAGTATTAAGGGATCAAGGTAAACTAAAACAAGACCTTGATAATATTACTTCAAGTAAATATAAACTAAATCAAAGAAAGTCTTACAACACAAATTATGACAAAATAGTTAATGTTGAAGAATCTATGGTAGTTATGCCTGACAATAAAAGAGTACTTTTGACAATAAAAGATATTACTCAAACTATAAAATTAGAAAACAGATTAAAAGAGGCTAAGAATTCTGCTGAAAAAGCAAACGAAGCTAAATCTCAATTTTTAGCAAATATGAGTCATGAAATCAGAACTCCTATGAATGGAATTATAAATTTATCTAAAATTTTATGTAATGAAAATTTAGATGAAACATCATTGGATTATGCAAATATGATTTATACATCATCTAGTTCTTTATTGGGAATTTTAAATGATATTTTAGATTTATCAAGAATAGAATCAGGAAAAATTTCTTTAGAAAATAAAGTAGAAAACATAGAAGAGTTATCAAAAGAATTAATCAATATTCATAATATTACAGCTAAATCTAAAAATATAGATTTATTTGTAGATATAAGTGATGATTTACCAAAAAATATTGTTATAGATAAATTAAGATTACAACAGATTTTATCTAACTTAATAGGTAATTCGATTAAATTTACAAATGAAGGTGTAGTGCATATAATTTTAAACAAAACTATCAAAGAAGATAAAAAATATTTAGAAATTATGGTTAGAGATACTGGAATTGGAATAGATCCTGAAGATCTTGAAAGAATCTTGACTCCATTTGAACAAGCTGATATTAGTACAACTAGAAAGTATGGTGGTACTGGTTTAGGTTTAAGTATAACTAGTAAACTAATTAAGATAATGGATGGAAAACTAGATATATACAGTAAAAAAGGAGTTGGCTCTACATTTACAGTTTCATTACCATTTATTGAACCTAGTGTTGAAGAATTAGATGAATTTGAAATTGAAACTAAAGATATAACTAACGAAACAAAAAAAGAAACAAAAAAAATTAATATACTTCTTGCAGAAGATGATAAAATAAATCAAATTGTAGTATCTAAGATTTTAGATGAAACAGATTATAATTTAGATATTGTAAATGATGGTGAAGAGGTTTTAACGACACTTTTAGATAAAAAATATGATTTAATTTTAATGGATAATAATATGCCTAAAATGGGTGGTATTGAAACAACAAAAGTTTTAAGAAGCCAAAATTGTAAATTACCTATATTAGCTACTTCTGCTTCAGTAATGGACAATGAAATTAAAAGTTTCTTAGATGCAGGAATGAATTGTCACATACCAAAACCTATTGATGGTAAATTATTAATAGATACTATTGAAAAATATTTAAAGGGTAATTACGAAGATACTCAAAAGGTATATCAAGATGTATCTCAAAATGTATCTCAAAATGACAAATTAAAACATATATTAGTTGGTGAAGATGATTTAATCGGCCAAACAATTATTAAAAAAGTTCTAGAAAAGTTGAACTATAAAGTTACAATTGCTAAAGATGGTCTTGAAATTGTAAAAATATTTAAAGAAAATAAAGATGATTTTGATTTTATTTTTATGGATTTACATATGCCAAATATGGATGGTTTTGAAGCGGCAACTTTAATTAGAGAAATAAATAAAAAAATCCCAATAGTAACTTTGAGCTCTTCAGATACACCAGCTGATGTTCAAAAGTCAAAAGAAGTCGGAATGAATGAACATGTTTCTAAACCTATAAAAAAAGATATTATAAAAGATGTTTTAGATAGATATTTAAACACATGAATATAGATATTTACTATGATAAAGAGTGCCCTTTTTGTAATCAATATGCAAAGCTAATTGCTTTAAAAAAAGATCACTCTATAAACATAAAAAATGCAAGGGAACATTTAGAGATTTTAATGGAATTTAAAACTAAAGGTTTTGATATAAATAACGGAGTAATTGTTGTTTGTAATGATAATATTTATCAGGGTAGTGACGCAATTATTTTTTTAGATAAATTAGACAAGAAAAGTTCGATTTATGATAATTGGTTTTTTAAGAAAGTTTGTTATCCTGCAATTAAATTTACAAGATTTATTTTACTAAAAATATTTGGGAGAAACCCAAATATTTTATAGTATTAAATCTGATAATCAGGTGGTGTATCATCCCACTCAAATAAGAAACACATAGGTAACTGCTCTTTTTTATTAAGTATTTTAGCTGTTATTAACCCCCCAACAAATATTGAAAAAATTGCAACAGCTGAAGCGAATGCTAAAGTTGAAAGACCTGTTAAACCTTGACCAACAGTACAACCAATTGATAAGATACCACCAACTCCCATTAAAGCTCCACCAATCATATTGAATTTTACTCTATCAATATTTTGACCAGATGTACATCCAAAGCTATATCTTTTGTTTACCTTTGACATAGAAAAAGCTCCAATTAAAGCACCTGTAATAACACTAATTGCAAAACTTAATTCACTTACTTGATAAAACATAAATAACTCTAAACTTTGTGCAGTAGGATATACAAAAGTTATTCCAGCAGGATTAATTATTCTTTCCATACTCTCAGAACCAATTACACCTGTAATATACCAAGCTACAGCAATCAATAAACCAATTAAGAATCCATCAACTAAAGTAAATACTCTTTTTATACTTTTTGTTAATACAAGTAATATAGCTACTAAAATAGCTAATACTACAAAAATATTCATTTGGAAACTTCCTATATATGATGACCATTCAATTAAAGTAGGGTTGTTTACAAAAGGAGATAAAGCACCATTTAAAAAACCTTTTGTCGTTCCATATGCAAATATACCAATAAAGATTAAAGTAATTAATGCCTTTGAATCACCTTGACCAAATTTAATTAAACTTCTATTACTACATCCATCAGCAATCATCATACCAGCACCAAACATTAAACCACCAATTATGATGGCTACATAATTTATATTACTTTTATAGTAGTTTGTTTCTGTTAAATCCACTTCAAAATGATTTGACATTAAAGTTGTTGCAATTATAGCTACAATCATTGCCATAATTACAGAAGCTCCACGTCTAGTTGATTTTGTTAAAATGTAATCTTTTATAGATCCACTAAAACAAAATTGTTGTTTTTGCGCAATTACTCCAAAAGCAATTCCTAATATAAATCCTAAAATGTTTACATATTGATAAATTTCTAATTCTTCAAACACTTTGATTCCTTATTTTTAATCTAAAGCAAGTATATAGGATTAGTTAAAAATTTAATGTGAAATTTTGAGAAAAACTTTGTATTTTAGTTGATGTGTATAGAAATGAAACAAATATAATGTATTTATAGTTGATAAATTTACTTATATATTAAAAGATTGCTCAATAATAGTGGTTTAAATCTAATTATAAGTATTTATATCAAGATTGAAACTTGATATAAATATATTAGTTAATTATTTTTTGTGATTATCAACTGTAGTTGGAATAGTATTTCCACTTGCTTGATATTTTAAACTTTCAGGATATGTTTTGTAATGATTTCTTACAGCTTCTGCAAGTTTTATTTTTGTATCAATATTAATATGACCATTTGAAGGAATTACTTCTACAAGTTTTCTTACTAATTCATCTTGTGGAGTTGGTACAAGTTTTTCCCATGATGCTAAAAGGTTTTTATCAACAAACCTTGGAAGTGAACCCATTATTCCTGCATCATTTTGATTATGAACCAACAATCCTGAAGTTGTACCTCTATCTAAAGTCAAGACTTGGAATAAGTATAAAGTATGATAAGAAAGTTGTTTTTTAATATCATGAACACTAAATGAAGTTCTATTTTTAAATGCATTATCAATAATATCTATGTAAGTATTTATAATACCCGTACCAAAGTCACTTGCAAAATCAAAATCAGCTTGTTTATTTTGAGTTTTATAATTTTCTAAATAAAAATGAACTACACCTCTATGTCTATTAAGAGCAGGGATATTAAAATACTTATCACCTTGTGCTGTTCCTTCTTCATAAGTATTATTTGCAAAATTTGCAATTGTACATGTAAACTTGTCTTTATCTTCTTGAAATTCAATTGCAGGATTTAAATCAGCCATAATTCTAAAATATGATTGCTCATTTTCTATTTCTGTGAAACTTATGTGCATATGCATAGATGGAACATTTGGATTTTTTGGATGAATAATTGTAGATATTGCACTTGCTGATCTTAATCTTTTATTTGGTTCATCATCATAATGAACTTGAGATACATTTACACTTGCTGTGTTAAATAAGATTTCATCACAGGCCTCATATCTGTTTCCTCCCCCATGAATTCCTTCATCTCTTTGCCATAAAACTTCTTTAAATGGTTTGTTTTCACCTAGTTCTTTTGATAAATTGTTTAATTTATTTACAAAGTGAGATTGAAGTTTCGTTACTAGTTCGTAAGCTTTTTTTGCATCTATTGAAGATGAGAATTTAATTTCCATTTGAAACCTTTATTTAAATATCTTGATTTTCAGCTTTCATATCTTCAAGTCCTTCTAAGATATCAATAGCTTGTTCTTTTGTGATTGTATTATTTTCAATATCTAATAATACTTCCTCAAAATATGTTTTAACTTGTTTCATGTAGTTTAAATCATCTTTTAAATTCTTTTTATTGTTAGATTCTAGTTCTTTAATATTTTCATTTACTTCTACTAATACATCTTCTTTTATAAGTGTTTCTAGTTCTTTAATATAATCCATTATCTTTCCTATATTTTTTAGTGATTATATCTAAAGAAAATTAAAGGCTAAATTCATAGTAATTTTATTTGGTTATAATGGCCCTTTAGGAGTAATAATGCAAATATTAAACTATTTAAAAGTAAATGAACTTATAGCAACTTCAGGACAACCCTTAGAAAGTGAATTTGAAGATATAAAAAATGAAGAGTATGAAGTTATAATAAACTTAGCGTTAAGTGATTCTTCAAATGCCATTGAAAATGAAGATAAAATCGTAACATCTCTAGGAATGTCATATTTTCATATACCTGTAAACTTTGAAAAACCAAGTATAGGTGATTTAAAGATGTTTTTAAATCTTTTACAATCACTAGGTTCAAATAAAGTATGGGTTCATTGTGCTTTAAATTATAGAGCTAGTGCATTTATGTATGTGTATCATAAGTATGTACTTAAAACACCTTTTGAAGATTTAGATTTATCAATTTTTAATGAATGGCAACCAGATCAAATATGGCAAGATCTAATGAAAACATCACTAGAAGAGCTTTATAAAGTATAAATACTTAATATAACAGCATTAGTAAAGCAATTGTAATTGAAGTTTTGATAACATACCCCAAATAATAATATTTATGGATTAGATTTGAAAATAGAAACAAAAGTTGAAAAATTTAACGAACCTTTACATTTAGAAAGTGGAAGGATTTTAGAAGAATTTGAATTAATTTATGAAACTTACGGTGAACTAAATGAAGATAAATCAAATGTAATAGTTATATGTCATGCCTTATCAGGTTCACATCACGCAGCAGGAAGATATGCTAATGAAGCAAAACCAGGTTGGTGGGATAAGTTCATAGGTGATGGAAAAACTATAGATACAACTAAATATTTTGTAATTTGTTCAAATAGTTTAGGTAGTTCTTTTGGTTCAACAAATCCATTAAGCATAGACCCAAGTACAAAAAAAGAGTATAGATTTAGATTTCCTGTTTTAGCAATATCAGATGTTGTAAAAGCTCAAATGAAACTATATGAAAGACTAGGTATTGAAAATGCTGTTGCTGTTGTTGGTGGAAGTATGGGTGGAATGCAAACTTTATGTTATGCAATAGAACAACCTAATTTTGCTAAACATTACATAGCTTTAGCAACTACAGCATATACAAGACCTTGGGCAATTGCTGTAAATAAAATTGCCATTGAAGCTATTAAGAATGATCCTGCATTTAAAGATGGTATGTATGAAAAAGATGACATAGTAGCAAATGGACTAACAGGATTAGCTGTTGGAAGAATGGCTGGATTAAATGCATATTTAAGTCCAAAGCTTTTTAATAGAAAGTTTGGTAGAGATTATTCAGAACAAGATGGATTATATGAATTATTTGGAAACTTTGAAGTTGAAAGATATTTAGAATACAATGCTTTTAACTTTCCAAAAGTTTTTGATCCACTTTCTTATTTATATGTATGTAAAACTATGAATATTTTTGATGTTGGAAGAAATAAAGATAAAGTTGAAGATTCATTTGAAAAAGTAAATGGTCAGTTGCATCTCATATCATTTGAAGATGATATGTTATTTTTCCCTGAAGAAATGGAAGAGATTAGAGATATTATGATAAAAATTGGTAAAGAAGACCAAGTTACGTATAAGATGATTGAGAGTCAATCTGGTCATGATTCATTTTTAGTTGAAGTTGAAAAATTTGAAGATTATATAAAAGACATATTGAAAGGTTAACAATGAGTGAAGAAATAGAGATTAATAATATAAAAGATGTAGAAGAAAAATTAGTATTTGAAGATAAAATTAAAAATGCAAAAGAGATTTTAGAAAAACTTGCAAATCCAGATATTACTTTAACAGATTCTATGGAAAATTATAAAAAAGGTATGAAAGAGCTTGAAGATGCTCAAAAACTTCTTGATGAAGCAAAACTTGTATTTAATATAGAAAATAAAAACTAAAAAAACTATTAATCCTAAGTTTTTTACTTGGGATTATGACTATCAATATAAAATATTTTTAAAAATATTATGCTATCATTGTTCAATAATTTAAATTAAACATTACTTATCTACTAAGGAATAAATATGAATGATGATTTTAACGAATACTTCAATAGACAAATAAAACTTTGGGGACAAGAGACACAAGATTCCCTTCAATCAAAAAAAATTGCAATTATTGGTAGTGGAGGATTAGGATGTTCTTTAGCTATTGCTTTGGGTGCTTCTGGAATTGGAGAAATTAGTCTTGTTGATTTTGATGAGGTTGGAGTACATAATATTCATAGACAAATTGGATTTAAAGTTGGTGATGATGGAAAGCCAAAAGCTGAGGTATTAAAAGAACTTGTTGAGTCAAGATGCCCTTATGTAAAAGTAACTTCATATGTTGAAGGTTTTGATGAATTTGCAAAAAGAAATCTTACATTTGATTTAATAATTGATGCAACTGATAACTTACCTAGTAGGGCAGCTATTAATGAATATTGTATGAAAAACAATCAACCTTGGATTTATGGAAGTGTTGAAGAATTTCATGGTCAAGTTTGCTTTTTTGAAAAAGCCTCATATGAAGCAGTATTTCTAATAAATGATAGAAAACCAAATGGAATAGCAGCTCCTATTGTTATGCACATAGCTTCACTTCAAGCAAATTTAGCAATTAGATATTTAGCTGGATTATCAGTAAAAAAAGATATTCTTTACTATTTATCATTTGATGAAGATGGAATTTTAGATACTAAAAAATTCAATCTACCTACAAAGTAACAACTTCTAAAAAAAGTTGTTACATATCTTGTCGTATAACTAGATTTTAAGCACTTCTTGAATATAATATCCAAATTTATAAAAACAAATATGGGGAAATTTATATGCCAAAAAGAGAAGATATTAAATCTATTTTACTTATTGGTTCTGGACCAATCGTTATTGGCCAAGCCTGCGAGTTTGACTATTCTGGAACACAAGCTACTAAAACATTAAAAGAGTTAGGATATAGAGTTGTATTAATCAATTCAAATCCAGCAACTATCATGACTGACCCTGAGTTTGCTGATAAAACTTACATTGAACCTATTACAGAAGAAGTTGTTTCTAAAATTATCAAGAAAGAAAATATAGATGCGATATTACCTACAATGGGTGGACAAACTGCACTAAATGTTGCGACATCTATGTATGATAAAGGTATGTTAGAAGGAATTCACTTCTTAGGTGCAAATCCTGAAGCTATTAAAAAAGGTGAAGATAGAC
This sequence comes from uncultured Campylobacteraceae bacterium, assembly GCA_937138295.1. Lineage (GTDB taxonomy): Bacteria > Campylobacterota > Campylobacteria > Campylobacterales > Arcobacteraceae > JALRJW01. Next base: position 14,188 of record CAKZOX010000131.1, on the reverse strand, counting down.
ACTTATTTAATGAAGCGATGATAAAAATAGGTATGGACTTACCTAAAAGTGCAAATGCTTACACTGTTGAAGAAGCAATTGCAAAGGCAAAAGAGATTGGTTTCCCTGTAATTAGTAGAGCGTCATTTACACTTGCTGGTGGTGGTTCTGGTGTTGCATATAATATGGATGAGTTTAAAAAACTTGCTGAAGCTGGTATTGAAGCTTCTCCAATCAATGAAATTGAGATTATGGAATCTATGCTTGGTTGGAAAGAGTATGAAATGGAAGTTATCAGAGATAGAAAAGATAACTGTATTATCGTTTGTTCAATTGAAAACTTAGACCCTATGGGTGTTCATACTGGAGATTCTATTACAGTTGCACCTGCACTTACTTTAACTGATAAAGAGTACCAAGATATGAGAAATGCATCTTTTGCAATTCTTAGAGAAATTGGAGTTGATACAGGTGGTTCAAATGTACAATTCTCAATTTGTCCAAATACAGGAAGAATGATTGTAATTGAAATGAATCCAAGGGTTTCAAGATCTTCTGCCTTAGCTTCAAAAGCAACAGGTTATCCTATTGCTAAAGTTGCAACTTTACTTGCTGTTGGATTTACTTTAGATGAAATTACAAATGATATTACAGGAACAGCTGCTTCATTTGAACCTGTAATCGATTATATTGTAACTAAAGTTCCAAGATTTACTTTTGAAAAATTCCCTAAAGCAGATTCTACATTAACAACTGGAATGAAATCAGTTGGTGAGGCTATGGCTATTGGTAGAACATTTAATGAATCTGTTCAAAAAGCATTATGTTCTATGGAAACTGGTTTAGTAGGATTTGATCCTATTTCAACTGATATGGAATTAATTAAAAAAGAGATTAGAAGACCAAATGCTGATAGATTAAGATACTTAATGGATGGTATGAGATTAGGTCTTACAAATGAAGATATTTTTGAATTATCAAAAATTGATCCATGGTTCTTAACTAAATTTAGACAAATCCATGATATTGAAAAATCAATCAATGAATCAATTTTAACTGATGAAAATCTTATGAGAACTGCAAAAGTAAATGGTTTCTCAGATATTATGATTGCAAGACTTATTGGAAAAACTGAAGAAGATGTATATGCTGCAAGAAAAGCTTTAGATATAGATTTTGAATACAATGAAGTTGATACTTGTGCAGCTGAATTTAAAGCACTTACTCCATATTTATACTCAACTACAAATATTACAAAATTACCAAAAGTTGAAAGTAAATCAGATAATAAAAAAGTACTAATTATCGGTGGTGGACCAAACAGAATTGGTCAAGGTATCGAGTTTGATTACTGTTGTGTACATGCAAGTTTTGCATTAAACGAAATGGATATTACAACTATCATGTATAACTGTAACCCTGAAACTGTATCAACTGATTATGATACATCTGATATTTTATACTTTGAACCAATTGATTTTGAACATGTTAGAAGTGTAATTGAACAAGAACAACCTGATGGTATTATTGTTCATTTTGGTGGACAAACTCCACTTAAATTAGCTAATGCAATTCATGCTGCTGGTGGGAAAATTATTGGTACAAGTGCTGCAACTATTGATTTAGCAGAAGATAGAGAAAAATTCTCTACATTTGTTGAAAAAGTTAATTTATTACAACCTGATAATGGAACAGCTGTTGAAGTTTCAGAAGCAATTGAAATTGCTGAAAGAATTGGATATCCAGTTCTTGTAAGACCTTCGTTTGTTCTTGGTGGTAGAGGTATGAGAATTGTTTATTCTACTGAAGAATTAAAACAATATATGGATGAAGCTGTTTCAGTTTCTAATGATGCACCTGTATTAATTGATAAATTCTTAGATAGAGCAATTGAACTTGATGTTGATTGTATCTGTGATGGAAAAGAAGTTTATATCGGTGGAATTATGCAACATATTGAAGAAGCTGGTGTTCACTCAGGGGATTCAGCTTGTTCTTTACCTCCTGTTTCAATTTCAGAAGAATTAATAAAAGAGTTAGAAACTAAAACAAAAGATATGGCACTAGGACTTGGTGTAATTGGTTTAATGAATACACAATACGCAATTCATAAAGGTGAGATTTACTTAATTGAAGTAAATCCAAGAGCATCTAGAACGGTTCCATTTGTATCTAAAGCTACAGGTATGCCATTAGCTAAAGTTGCTACTAGAGTTATGTGGGGACAATCTTTAAGAGAAGCATTAAGTGTATATGATAAAGATATCGTAACTGAAGATAATGGTGTATTAAAACCTAAATTAAAAGGTCATGTTGCTGTAAAAGAAGCTGTATTCCCATTTAATAAACTTTCAGGTGCTGATTTATTATTAAGCCCTGAAATGAAATCTACTGGTGAAGTTATGGGTATTTCTGATAACTTTGGTATGGCATTTGCTAAATCTCAAAGTGCAGCTAAAAATAGTTTACCAAAAGATGGAAAAGTATTTATTTCTTTATGTGATTTAGATAAAGAATTTGCAGCTTCAATTGCAAAAGGTTTAACTGACAATGGATTTACAGTTGTTGCTACAGGTGGAACACATAAAGCTATTACAGAATCAGGTATAGATTGTGAAAAAGTATTAAAAGTAAGTGAAGGTAGACCAAATGTTACAGATTTATTAACAAATGGTGAAATTTCAATGGCTATTAATACAAGTGAAGCAAAAGAAAACTCTAAAGAAGATGGTAAAGAAATAAGAAGAACAGTTTTAAAAGAAAACGTTCCTTACTTTACGACAGTTGCTGCAGCACAAGCTGCTGTTGAAGCAATAAAAGTTTTAAAAACTGAAGATGTTTCAACACCTAAATCTATTCAAGAGTTTTTAAACGACTAGAAAGTTAGTTTAAAACTTATGAATAAAAATTTAGTTTATCTAGTTCAAACAGATACAACTGTAGGTTTCTCATCAGCTAATGATGAGAAACTTTTTAAAGCTAAACAAAGACCTAAAGAGAAGAAAATCTTAAGTACTGTTGACAGTTTTAGAACTTTAAAAGAGCAAACAAGAATTCCAAGAAAGTTTAAAAAACTTGTTAGAAATTCAAAAAAAACAACTTTTATCTATCCAAATACAAATTCATATAGAGTAATTGACAAGTCATTTAAGTTCTATGAATTTATTTCTAGGTTTGGTAAACTATTATCAACCTCTGCAAATATTTCAGGTGGAAGTTTTGAATATGAGTTTGCATCTAATGCATCCGATGTTATTGTTTATGAAAAAGATGATTTTGATGAAAAGACTGCATCAAAGATATATTTTCTTTACAAGAAGAAAAGTAAAAGAATAAGATAAAACTATATTAATAAGTTTAAAGTTATATTAACATCTTATAAACTATAATTTCAATCCTTTTTGACCCTGTCGTCTAGCTGGCCAAGGACATTCGGTTTTCATCCGAATAACGCAAGTTCAAATCTTGCCAGGGTCGCCAACTAATACAAAAATTCACTTATTATCAATTTTATTTGCTAATATTCCATTTATAATGATATAATTTATTTATGAATAGGAGTTTCTATGATAAGAGCATTAAATAAATTAAAAAATAATCAAAGAGGTTCAGTTAATAAAAAATTAGCTGTTTTTGCAATGATTGTTTTAGGTACTGTTTTTACATTAGTTTTAAGTGTAACAACATCACTCTTTGACAAAAAGGTACAAACAGAACAATCTGTATTAGCAGAAATAGAAAATACCCTTAATACAAATGCTCCAGCAGCAGGTATAGATACTACAACATACGATAACAATACTATCCCAACTATTAGTTACGATAAAGAACTTGAATCAGTTATAACAAGTGAATAATCACTAAATAGACATTATTTATTAAATTAATGTTACAATCTGTTTACTTATATACTAGGGTTTAACGTTGATTTCAAGACTATTACATTTTATTATTTTATTCTCATTTACTTTTTTAACTGCTAAAGAATTAGAAGAAGTTACTTTAAGACTACAATGGAAACATCAATTTGAATTTGCTGGTTTTTATGCTGCAAAAGAACAAGGTATTTATGAAAAATATGGAATTAAAGTTGATATTTTAGAATATGAAAATGGTCTAGATTTAATTGAAGAAGTAAATTTAAATAAGGTTGATTTTGGTGTTTGGGGTAGTGGAGTTATTGAACAAGCAATAAATGGTAAAGATGTACTTTTATTAGCAAACTATTTCAAACGTGCGCCTTTGTCGATTATTACTCAACCTGAAATAAAATACCCAAAAGATTTGGAAGGCAAAAAGCTGATGATTCCAAAGTCTGATATAAATAGTGCAAATTATAAAAAAATGTTTAATGCAACTAATGTAGATATTACTAAAATTGAAATGATTGATCCTACTTTTAATTTAGATGATTTTATAAATAAAAAAGTTGATGCAGTTTCAATTTTTTTAACAAATGAACCTTATATTTTAGGGCAAAAAAACATCAAGTATAATATACTAGATCCTAGTGCTTATGGTGTAGTTTTATATGATGTTAATCTTTTTACATCAAATAAAATGTATGATAATAATCCTGAGTTAGTGGAGAAGTTTGTAAAAGCTTCTAATGAGGGTTGGCAGTATGCTTTAGATAATCAAAATGAGATTATTGAGTTGATTTTAAAGAAATATAATACTCAAAATAAAACTAAAGAGCATTTACAATTTGAAGCAAAAGAAACTGTTAAGATGATGCAATCTGATGCTTATCCTGTTGGTAGCTTAGATTTAGAACAAATTAATAGAATAAAAAATATTTTTGATGAATTGGGTATGTTAGATGAAATTAATGATATTGATTCAATAATTTTACAATCAAGTAAAATTATGAAAAATAGATTGGAACTTACAAAAGATGAACTTCAATATATTAAAAATAAAAAGAGCTTAAATGTATGTATAGATAACAGTTCATTGCCCTTAAACAAACTACATGAAAATGGTTTTTATGAAGGTTTATCAGCTGATTTTATAAATTTAATATCAAATAAAATAGGTCTAAATTATGAGACTATAACTACAGAAAATAGAGTAGACTTAATAAATAAAATTAAGTCAAATGAATGTGACTTAACATCTGTTATGGGTAGATTTTATGATAAACAAAATATATTGAATTTTACTACACCTTTAGTTTTTTTCCCTTATGTTATAGTTTCTAAAGATGATAAACAAATATTTGTAGAAAATTTAAATAGCTTTTCTAATAAAAAAATAGCTATTGCAGATGATGAAAAATTAAAAAAAATACTTAAAATTAGATATCCTAATATGAATTTTATTATTTCAAAAAATATTGAAGAGACATATAATGAAATATTAAACGGTAATATTTATGCTTATGTTGATAATGTTTTATCTGTAACATATAATATCCATAATTTATCTTCATATGAACTAAGTATAATCGGTAAATTAAAACTAGCTAACGCAGAATACTCAATTGGAATTTCTAAAGACAATAATGAATTAATAAGCATAATTGAGAAATCTCTAAACTCTATAAGTAAAAATGAAATACAAAAAATAAAGAATAAATGGATAAATGTAAATATAAAAAATAAAGATTATCTCTCTTATTTTTTCAAATTAGTTTTTGTTTTTTTAGTTGCTTTATTAATTATTATTTATATTAATTATAGATTAAAAATGAAAATAGAAGAACAAGTAAAAGAGCTTCGAAAAAAAGATAATCTAATTATGGAACAAGCAAGATTTTATACAATTGGTCAAACTATAGGAAATATTGCTCATCAATGGAAAATACCTATTACTCATATTGGAATGGTTGCTACATCAATGGAAGTTACTTTAAAACATGGTTCAAAAGAACGATATTTAGAAAATTCAGAAGCAAATCTTAATAAGATAAGTAACTCAATAGAACAGTTAAAAAATACCTTAGATGATTTTCTTAATTATTATACTACTAGGCCTTCAAAAAAAGAGTTTAATCTACATGATTCTTTACAAAATAATGTAATAACACTATTAAAAAACAAAATTGTACTAAAAAATGTATCTATAAAATTTAATTTTGATAGTGAATTTAAGATAAACACACTTGAGCATATTATTGCAAATATATTTATGATTTTATTTGATAATTCTTTGGACGCTTTTAAAAATATAGAAGACAATAAGATTATACTTAGGGTTTCAGAGGATGAAAATAATTATTATCTAGAATATGAAGATAATGCAGGTGGAATTAAAGTAGAACCTATTGAAAAGATTTTTGAATATTTTGTTACTACAAAAGATGAGGAAGGCCATGGTTTAGGTTTAACTACTTTAAAAATGTTACTAGAAGAGAGATTAAAAGGTGAGATAAAAGTTAGAAATTTAAATGATGGAGTTTTATTTAATATTAAAATTCCTAAATAGTATTAAATAAATTTAAAAAAAGTGTTTTAAAAGAAGTAAAATTTATCAAATAAAACATTTTCTTTGGCTATAATGTGAAAAATTACACAATAAAATTATGATTATAATAATTTATTTTCACATATAGGAGAAAATATGAGTAAAAACCTGAAGGTTTCATTTCTTACTTTATCAAGTATTATTTTACTAAGTGGTTGCTCAAGAACCGAAGACTTAATAGGTAATATAGACCCTTACCAATTTATATCTGACAAATACAAAAAAGTTGAATCTGTAGTTAAAGATACATTTATTAAAGAAGATAAAGAAGAAATAAATGTTAACCAAGATACTGAAGAAATTACTTATTCACAAGCTAGTGAATCAAAAGAAATTGTTTCAAAAGAATCTAAGTACAAGAGTTTTGAACTGCCAGACACTTCAACTAATGTAGCAGTAAAAGAAGAAAAATTTAAAGACAAATATGTAAATTTTAAAGATGAACCAAAAAGTGAATTAGAAAATGAATTAGACTTTAAATTTCCAAAATCTAGAAAGTATTCTATTATGGAAGTTGATTTAAAAAGTGGATATGATGGTTATCCTTTTAGAATAGTTGAAATAAATACTGGTGATTTTGTAAATGGAGTTATTTTTTCATCTGAAAAAAATATTGTTAAGACTTTTGCAAATAGACAAGTGAATTACTCTAAATATGATTACTATGTAAATGTTGTAAATGGGGTTGCCGTTGAATTTTACACACAATCTATAAGTCCTATGAAAACAACTAATATGGTAGTTGATTCTAAAATGAAATTTTCAGAAAATTTAATTACTAAATATGATGGTAATTGTAAAGAATTTGTTACTAATTTTGTTGCAAGAAATGAAATCGTAGGTAAAAATATCACTAAGTTTGAATATAAAGACAATACTTTTTACAAAAATAGTGTAGAACTAACAATAAATGACCCTTACTTACCAGGACTTCAAAACTCTCTTAACACTATATGTTTAGATGCCACTAAAAAGTTATTTAATAAAAATTAATTAGTTTTTTAGTTTATAAATGGATGTGTTTTTAAAATAAAAACTCTCTAAATAAGAATTTAGAATTTAATCGTAAATTCACATCCATTGTCTTTGTTTTCAACTTCAATTGAACCATTGAGTTTTTCTTCTACAAGCATTTTTACAATTGCTAATCCGATACCTTTACCATCTTTATTTTTCTTTGTTGAAACTAAGTAATTAAATACTTCATCAATATTCTTTAATTGAATTCCACCTGCGTTATCTTTATAGATAAAAACTTTTTTATTATCAAATTCCTTAAAAGTTATATCTATATCTTTGTGGGATATTGAACTAGATTTGAAAGCATCTATTGAGTTATTTAAAAATACTAATAATATATTCATTAAAACATACTCGTCACTTTTAATTTTAAACTCATCTTTTATATTAATATTTACATTTATATTATAAAGAGTTATTGGTGTATCGAGTATATCTACACATTTTAATACAGTCTTTTTAATAAGAAAATCATTTTTATTTGAGACATTATTTATGTTATTTGAAAACTCATCTATGATTTTTTTCATTAAATTAATTGAGTTATTAATTGACTCTGTTTTTTCTATAAAAATTTTGTCAAAATTATCTTTATTATATTTAAATGTTACTTCTAATAAAGCAAATGTAGTACCAATTTTAGTTAGTGGATGTTTCCATTGATGAGTGATATTACCTATTGCTTGTTCAATTGAATTAAATCTGTACTTTTCCATTAGTAAGGCTTTTGCATTTTTTAATTGTTGATATTTAATTCTATTTCTAGAATTTAAGGCAAACATATAAACTATATAACTAATCAAATGAGAAAAAGGTATTACATATTTATAGTTTTCTTTGTACTCTATGTAATTAAATAATCCAAGAGTATTTAAAAGTAATGCTAATAGAAAAATAAATTCAGCCACAAAATAATATCCAGAAGATATCTCTTTTTTTATTAAAAAGTATATAGATAAAATAAATAAATATAGTGTTGATATAATAACTAAAACACCTAATACCCAAGAGTATTTAAAAAGGCTTTCATCAATATATTGAGCATATAAAGTACCTATTAAAACTACTATAAACATATAAATAAGTATTTTTATACTTATTGAAATCTTATGATATTTTTTAGGCATATTAAAGAAATTATAGGCAAACAATAAAATGAATAAAGCACCTATAACAGAGCTAGTCCAAGTTATTGTTGTTATAAGACTTAAATTCATTCCAAAATCTAAATAATATAATAAACCGTGAAAACCTGCTTGATATAAAAGTAATGAAAGAGTGATAGCTGTAAGTAATATGTACATTTTATTTTTATAAGTATAGTAATTTAAAAAGTTTAGAACTATAAAAAATATTCCAAGACCTATCAATAATCCAAACTTTAAGAATCTATTTAATTCATCAAGAGAAAAATTATTAAAGTCTTTTATTCTCCAAGATAGATTGTATATACTGTAATTTTCTACTCTAGAAATTATTGTGTATTTTTCATTTGAATCAATTTTTAAATTAAAACTTGGATATCTTGTAAGAAATTCTATTTTTTCTTGGGGAACAAAATCACCTAAGTTATGTTTTTTTATTAATTTATTGTTTTTAAAAAGATATACGTCAATATTATTTATACCTGCTAATTCATTAAATAAAACAATATTTACTTGTTTATCTGAAGAATTTGTAATTTCTAGTTTTGTCCAAAATGGTCCTGTTGTATTTCCTAAATGAGCTTTAGGTAGACTTTTGAATTTTGAATAATCAAGATTATCTATTTTATTGTTGTCATCTTTTGTATAAGTAATGTATTCAAATGAATTAATATCTGAATGTTTTGATATATCTAAAGTTTTTGAGAATAAATTACTAGCAAATACTATAAAAAATATTAAAATTAATTTGTATGAGATTTTGTTAAGAGTTATCAATCTTGTATCCTATTCCTTGAATATTTTTCAAAAACTTTACTTTTGTTTTTTGATTTAATCTATAAATCATATTTTTTATTGCTTGTTCTGATTTATATGTATTATCAAAGGCATAAGCTAATGATTCAAAAGAAATAGTTGAATTTTGATTTGTAATAAGTATTTCTATGAAAGATATTTCATTTTTTGTTAATGATACTTCTTTATTGTCTATAATTAGACATTTTTTTTCTTTATCATAATCAATATGATTGTTGATTTTTATGAAATTACTGTTTGGTTCTAAATCTAATGATGAATCAATTTTTTCTAAAACTTCAACTATGTTTTCGTAATTTACAGGTTTTATTAAAAACTCTGTAATATTTAATGTAATTAGACTTAATAATTTATCTTTGTCTGTGTAGTTTGTTAAAATAAGTACAGGAATATCTTTATTTGATTCTCTTATTTTTTTGATAAAAGTGCAACCATCCATTTGAGGCATAACATAATCTGTAAAAATTATATCTATATTTTTGCTTTCATATAAATCTAATCCAACTAATCCATTTTCAGCTGAATATACATTTTTAAAAAATATAGATAAAATTTCTTTTAGTTCATCTCTTAGTGAGTCATCATCTTCTAATAGCAAGGCGTTAAGGTTTTTTAATTTATTCATTTAACTACTTTAAAGTTGAGATATAATGTTTACATTATATCTTAATTAAATTAATAATGTTTTTTTTGTTAGTTCAATAAGCTCATTTATATTAAAAGGTTTAGTTAATATTGATATTTTGTCATTGTTTAGGTTTTTTGTCACAAAATCTTTAGTATATGAGGAAATAATTATAATATTTAAATTTTTTTCCAAACTATAAGTTTTTTCTATCATATCATAACCATTTAAAATTGGCATATCTAAATCAGTTAAAATTAAATCATAGCTATTGTTAGTGATTTTGTTAATCCCTTGTAGCCCGTCAAAAGCTGTTTCCACATCAAAACCTAGTGTTGATAATATGTTTTCTAATAAAGTAATTGTTTCATTATCATCTTCAACAATTAAAAGTTTTTTGTTTTTAAATTCTGTTTCCATAAATTAACCTAAAATATTAATTTTTTAAAATAATAACCAAAAAGAGTCCCAAAGTAGTCCCAAAAAAATAAATCATACAATTTAACATAAAATTTTCATTTTGGGACTACTTTGGGACTTTTAATAGATACAATTAGAGATAATAAATTTGTATAGGAAGTTAATATGATAAGAAATAATAAAAAAATGATACTTGTATCAACAGCGGTTGCAACATTACTTTTAACAGGATGTAGTATTAAACCAGAGGCTATGACTCCAAACATGATTAAAGAAGATGCTAAAAATAGTATGGAGTTCTTGAATGAGAGAGCTTTACCTGTTACAAAACCAATAAGTTTAGATGAGGCTATAAATAGAGCTGTAAAACATAATTTAAGTAAAAAAGTAGAAGTACTAAATGCAGCATTAGCTAATCAAAAGATTGATATCGTTGCTTATGAAGCATTGCCTGATTTAACAACACAAGCTGGTTATTCAGGAAGAGATGAATATGCTGCAAGTGCAAGTACATCTTTTACAAATGGACAACCAGATCCTCTAGGAGCAAATCCTAGTTATTCAGTTTCTCAAGATAAAACAAATACAACAGCAGGTGTATCTTTTTCTTGGAATGTATTAGACTTTGGTGTTTCTTATGTTAGAGCAAACCAACAAGCTGATAGATATCTAGTTGCTAAAGAAAAAGAGAGAAAAGCTGTACATAATATTTCTCAAGAAGTAAGAAATGCATATTATAAAGCAGTAAGTGCAGATGAATTACTAAAAAGAATTAAACCAATTATGGTTGAAGCTAGAAAAGCATTTGAAGACTCAAAAAATATTAAAGACTTAAAACTTGATACTCCTATAAAATCTCTTACTTATCAAAGAGAACTTCTTGAAGTTATAAGATCATTAAATACTTTAGAAGAAAATTTAATTAAATCAAAAACAGAGCTTTCAAGATTGATGGGATTAAAACCAGGTACAAAATTTACATTAGCTGAAAAAATAAAAACTTCTTATGATTTACCTCAATTAGAGAAATCTGTAATAGAACTTGAAACTATTGCTTTAGAAAATAGACCAGAATTACAAGAAACAAGATATCAAGAAAGAATTTCTCAAAATGAAATCAAAGCAGCAATGCTAAAAATGCTTCCAGGAATTAACTTAAACGCTGGAATTAATTATGATGGAAGTGATTACCTACTAAATAATGAATGGATGAGTTATGGAGCAGGTGTATCTTGGAATCTTTTAAATGTATTTAATGGAAATCTAAATCAAAAATTAGCAAAAACACAAGTAGAATTAGCAAAAGCTCAAAAAATGGCATTATCAATGGCAGTAATTACTCAAGTACATATGTCAGTATTAGATTATAAACAAGCTGTTAAACAATATAAAGTTGCTCAAGAGTATTACGGAATTGCTGATGAAATTTATAAAATCATTGAATCTGAAAGTGATTTAGATGTAAATGGTAAGTTATCATTAATAAAAGAAAAACTTAACTACCTATTGTCAGGATTAAGATTGTCTTCAGCATACGCAAATGTACAAAACACTTATGGAAAAATAATAGCTTCAACAGGAAAACTTGATGTGTTTGAAACACCAAAAGAAGTTGCTGCAGAAATGAAACCGCAAGCAAAGTCTGAAATAAAAACTGAAACAAAAAAAGAAGAAGAGACAACAATAACTTTAATTCAACAAACACAAAAGTTTGAAACGGCAGAAGAGAAACTAGATGCAGTTAAAGAAGTACAAGAAGAAGTAGTACCTGAAAATAAGATAGCACCAAAAGCAGATGTAGAAGTAGAGTTAAAAGAAGAGACAGTAAAAGAACCTGTAAAAGAAGTAATAAAAACTGAAAATCAAATTTCAGTATATAAATTTGCACAAAATGATTCTCAAATCGTAAAAACAGTTTCAAAAGATGAAATAACAGTATTAAATAAAGTATTTACAGAAACTGGATATTGGTTAGAAACTGAAAATGGTTATGTAAAAGCTGCTGATTATGAAGTAAAAACTTCAACGAAAGAATCATCAAAAAAAGTAACTAAAAGTTCAACATCTACAAAACTTGAAGGTACAGCTAAAAAAGATTCAAATATCAGAACAAGTTACACTTTAAATAGTCAAATTGTTCAAGTTTTACCAGAAGGTGAAAGTGTAGATGTTATTAGAAAAATTTATTCAAATAATGGAACATGGTTTGAAACACCAAAGGGTTATATCTCTTCTGAGTTATTAGATATTAAAACAAAATAATAGGACTATTATGAATAAAAAATTTGCTTTAACTTTATTTGCTTTACCAACACTTCTTCTTTGTAATGAAGCAAGAAGTGTTATTGAATCAATAGATAGAACTGTTATTTCAGCAGAAATTGGTGGAAATATAGTTTCTGTTCCTAAAAACAATGGGGATTACTTTAAAAAAGGTCAAACTCTTGTAAAAATAGAGTGTGATGTTTATGAAGCTCAAAGGGATAAGATTCAAGTAAAAAAAGATTTACTTCAAATAAAAGTAGATAAAAACACACAACTTGAAAAATATAATTCAGTTGGTAAGTTTGATATACAAACTTCAAAACTAGAATTAAAAGAACAAGAACTAGAACTAAAAATTGCTCAAATCAATGTAGATAGATGTGATATAAAAGCACCATACAATGGAAGAATAGTTCAAAGACTTGTAAGTAAACACCAAAATGTAAAACCACAAGATCAACTTTTAGAAATAGTAAACCTAGATAATATTGAAGCAAAAGTTGTAGTTCCTGCAACTTGGATAAATCATATAAAAATAGGAAAAGAATTTGAACTTCATATTGATGAAATAAATCAAGTAGTAAAAGCAAAAGTTAAACAAATTGATTCAGTAGTAGACCCAAAAAGTCAAACAATGAACATAAGAGCAAATATCCAAAAAAACAAAAACATAGTTCCAGGAATGAGTGGAACAGCAGTATTTAAAGAAACAAATTCAAGCATGGAGAAGAATCATGACTAAAAAATCACAAAAAAGAAAACCACTAATAAGCGCCTTAGAGCCAAGGGTATTATTTGATGGAGCTGCAGTAGTAACAGCAGTAGATGTACTTGATAATACAAGTTTTACAAATGATAGTAACACTACAGATACAGTAGATGCCCCAGCAACACAAGCTCTAGAAAGAGATAGAAAAGAAGTTGCATTTGTAGATACAACTGTTGAAGATTATCAAACACTTGTAGATGGTATCAATGAAGGTGTAGAAGTACACTTAATAGATAGCTTAGAAGATATATCAACTATACTACAAAATGAATCTGATATAGATGCAATACATATTTTATCACACGGTAGTACAGGACAAATAAATGTAGGAAGTGATGTACTTAGTTCTGAATCATTTGATACATATAATATAGTACTGCAAGATATAAAAAATTCACTATCAGAAAATGGGGATATATTACTGTATGGATGTAATGTAGCAAGTGATGGAAGTGGACAAGAGTTTGTAGACAGTTTAGCATCAATAACAAGTGCTGATGTAGCTGCATCAAGTGATATAACAGGTAATAGTGCTTTAAATGGAGATTGGGATTTAGAGGTTGAGTCTGGGGATATTGAAACTGATGAGATTGTGGTAAACGATTTTGACAATACATTAGGTTCAACAGCCTTTGATGGAAATAAATACATAGTATCTTCTGCTCCTGTAAGCGGAGCATT